>CAZMIX010000005.1:0-41616 GCA_964566545.1 uncultured Lachnospiraceae bacterium
TATCTATCTGCATCGAAGAGACCCCCAAATCCGCCAATATAAAATTCAATGGTCCTGATTCGGAAGCAATTTGATCCAGATTGGAAAAGTTGATTTGTTTGATCGTTAAAATTTCCGGGCCATAACCTAAACGCTCTAAACGCTCTCTTGTTCGCGGTAATTCGATCGAATCGACATCAGTAGCGTACAAGTGCCCCTTTGCATTTAAGCATTTAAGCATTTCTAAAGAGTGACCGCCATAACCTAAGGTTGCATCCAATCCAATTTGGCCGGGGGTAATTTGTAAGAATTCTAATATTTCTTTCACGCAAATAGAGCGGTGCATACCGGCGGGAGTATTGCCCTTTTGAATTACCTTTACCACGGTATCGGCATATAACTCCGGTTGGAGCTCTTTATATTTATCTTTAAACGTTTTTGGGTGCGTACCTTGATATCTGGGACGCCGCTGATGTTTTTGTTCTTGATTTTCCATTCTCGCTTCCGCCTTTTAAATATCTATTTTTCATATATGATATCAAATGCGTGTCATAATAGCAAATATAGTTCCTAATCTCCTTTCGAAATTTTTATATTGTCTGTCTAAAGCTTATGCGCTTATAATAACAGGGAGATCCGCCTGATTTCGTAACTAAGTCACGCAGCAGAAGCTTTACGTCTTTACATACAAAACTTTACATACAAAAATTTTAAAAACCCTTGACTTTAACGTCGCGTCAACCTGTATGCTTTAAAATGAAAGGAGGCCGGATCATGGAATTACAAACCATTAGCCAGATTTCGAAATTATTCAATATTTCAACCCGGACATTACGGTATTATGAACAAATCGGCCTGATACAACCGGTAAAGAAAAATGATTATGCATACCGCACTTATGACGGAAATACGGTCCTGCGGTTGCAGCAGATCGTTGTGCTGCGCAAACTCAGAATCCCGCTGAAGCAAATTGCCGATATTTTAAAGAGCGAGGATACCGCTGTTGCAATTAACACATTTCAACAGAATCTTGCCGAGATCGAAGATGAAATCGCGGCGCTGTCCACCATAAAAAGTGTCATTCAAACCCTGTTGGAACGATTACATTTGCAAAAGTACGAGCTGTGGATATTGAACGATGAAAATCTGTTGGCAATTGTAGATTCCCTGACTGCTTCCAAAATTAATTTTAAGGAGGAAAAGACGATGGATGATTTGAACAAAGCAAGTGAAAAGCTAGACAAATTGAACGATGTGAGGATTGTTTATTTGCCGCCCATGACAGTTGCCGCCGTCAGTGCGACGGGGGAGGACAGCGAAGGGCAAGCCACCGATATGATAAATCGGTTTGTGATCGAAAGAGAATTGTTGAAAGTCAAGCCCGATATTCGCCATTTCGGATTCGATTGCTCTGCCGGTAAAACAGGGGTCGGCGAACCATCGCATAAATATCAGATGTGGGTATCTATCCCTGACGATATGGATGTGCCGAAGCCGCTTATCAAACGGACGTTTACCGGAGGGCTTTATGCTGCTCACATGATAAAGATGGGCGATTTCGACCACTGGCCTCTATTGGGAGAGTGGGTAGCGGGCAGCGAGAAATACGAATACGACGGGCATTCTGTTCGATGCGAACCGTATGAGGACGATATGGATAGATGCCTTGAGGAACAGTTGAATTATTGGGGCAACGTCCAAAACCCTGATTTCAAAAACGGAGATATGCAACTTGATTTGCTGGTTCCTATCAAGGAAAAGCATAGTTAAAAATGATAGATAGTCATAATAAGCAAGGCACCCTGCGTTAAATTCCGCAGAGTGCCTTGTCTGCGGCGGAAGGAAGCTTGACAATGGAAATAAATCGTGACAGTATTTAAACACACTTTTAAAAGATACTTTAATAAGCAAGATGAAAATGGATGAGGAGTGATGGATATGGGAAAGGAAAATGCGGCTCATTTTGATTTGGTAAAAATACATAACCGCAAATTAATACGGAACATCTTAAGGGAGGAGAGTCCGCAGGGAGTTTCCGGGCTGGCGGAAAGGGCAGGCCTTAGCTATCCCACGGTGACTTCTCTGCTAAAAGAATTGGTAAAGAGCCGGGAGGTATTGATGAATGCGGAACCGGAAAGCTGCGGTGGCAGGCGGGACAGCGTTATGAATTAAACGCGGAGCACCAGTATGGTCTGGTCATGTATTTTAAGGACTGGACGCTGCGGGCAATCGTGTATGACGCGTACGGAATACGGGTTTGGGAAACGAGCTTCGGGGTTACAGGTGAAGTAAGTATCCATGACATTGCTTCCTTCATAAGAGAGATAAAGGGCCGCTATCCTTCGCTGTCCGTCGCTGCGCTGGGCGTTCCGGGAACTGTATGCGGCTTAAAAATTACCTACCTGCCGAAATTTCCAAAGCTTCAGGGCACGGAGCTTGCCGTTTGCCTTCAAAAAGAATTTCATTTGGATATTTTTATCGAAAATGACATCAATGCCATGGCGTTGGCAGAGGTCGGCAGATTTAAGGATTTTGCCCACATTGCTTATGTAAATGGCTGTATCGGAGTAGGAATTGTTTTAAACAGAGCTGTTGTAAAAGGAGCAAAAGGATATGCGGGTGAGTTGGAATATCTCTGCGAGGATCTGAGCAATCAGGAAAAAACCTTTGCAACAAGTATAAATGTGAGTTTGTCCCCGGAAGAGGGATACTCCCTAAATTGTAATAAATTCCATGCTAAATGCAAAAAAATAATACATTTATGCTCTGATAAAGAGCAGGAGACCTCCTGACTGTAGATTCTATACCGTATAGGAGGCATTTTATTGTGTAGTAAATTTGTTGATTCAATTCAAAATGTCTGGCTAAATATTAAAAAATGGACTATAATTAAAAAATGCACTATTTTGTATAATCAAAAAAAGGAAGTGGTAAAAATGTTATTGAATATTAAAGATATATTTATAAATTTTCTGATAAATTCGCCGATGGGATTTAGAGTCTCAATGATAATAGCTGCATTGAGTTGTATCCTTGTTTTTATTTATTATCGATTTATTCATTTTAGGAAGAGAGTAAAGTTACAGGCGGATCTCACAAGCATCAACGATATTCTTGGACAGAAAGAGCAAGAGCAGCAGATGGTTAACCTGGCGAAAAATCACAAACAGGTCAGGCTGATGCGATATAATTTTGTCTTAGGCGATTACAATAAAATTGCCTACAAAAAACTAAACCAAATTCGAAACAATGTATCTGAAATACCAGCAGATATTATAGCTTTGATACCTGCCGCACGTTGGTTGTTTGACAATTTTCAAATGATGTATCGGGAGATTAAGAAAGTTAGAATTTCGGGAACCAGTTACGAGATGCTGCCGATACTCCGGAAGAAGGAGTATCGGGGATATCCCAGGATTTATATGGTGGCAAAGAAGATGGTAGCCCTTTCCGGAGGACATTTAGATGAGAATACTATTTCCAACATGATTAATGCCTATCAAAAAGAGATTTTATTAACAGACAAGGAGCTATGGGTTCTTCCGGAAATGATAGGTTTTTGCCTGTTAGAGAGTATTATTGAGGTGGCGGAAGATATCGTCCGTATTATAAAGATTAAATCCAAGGCGGATAAGTTCGTAAAGGAAAAGCTGGCAGCACAGCAGGGTATACCGGATGTTACGGAACTGCTCGGGGAAATAGATTCGGACTGCAAACATAATTACTCTTTCCATGCCCATGTCATATACCTTCTGAAAAGTATGTCTTTTGAGGATGCATCCATACAAAGATACTTAACCTATCATTATCAATTAAAAGGTAAACATATAATACCATCGAAGGTATTCTTAGAAGAAGGAAAGCTTGAATCCTATCTTGAGTCAAACATTCACGCCCTTATAGTCAGCCTGAGAGAAATTAATGAAGTAGATGAAGAAAAGTCTTTTGAGGAGTTTTCCGCCCTTGAACGCATCTTATCAAAAGATCCGGATGGAGTTTATGCGAAAATGGATTCCGAGAGCAGAGGCGTATATAGAGGGGAAATAGTAAAACTTTCACTTAAATATAAAATTGATGAAAGTAAGATAGCAGAGGACTGCCTGGAGCTTGCTACGGAGGGAAGAGAGGATTTAAATTGTTCCCATCATGTGGGAGCCTACCTTTTAGAAAAGGGACACAATATACTGAAAGCAAAAATATTAAATAAGCCGATAGCCAAAAAAGCAGGAAAGAAGCAGAATGTTAGAGCCTTATTATATTTTCTGTGTGCATTTTTAATGTTTTTTATTATTTGTTTTTTTGTAATTTATATGATGAGAGGCGCAGGGGGAATTGATAACCTTTTTGCATATATCATTATATTAGCAGCTTCGTTTCCGCTATTGTTTGGCATTGCCTTAGAGATAACCAATCATATATTCACAAGACGGCTGCCTGTAAAAAAGATTCCTTCTTTAGATTACTTAAAGGAGATTCCCGATTGTGCAAGAACCTTTGTAGTAATGCCTGTACTTGTTAATTCAGAGGAGCAATGTACCCAATACCTTGCCAGATTGGAAAAGCATTATTTAGCCAATAGACAATCTAATCTCTACTTTGCCATTCTGGCAGATTTTGAGGATTCGGCCGAGTTATGTATACCGAAGGACGAAGTTCTAAGAAATGTCCTTAGTAACCGTATTCATGAACTTAATGAACTTTATCCATCCAGCCATCAAAGGTTCTCTTTGTTTGTCAGGAACCGCAAGTGGAATGAGTCCGAAGGTTGCTACATGGGCTGGGAACGAAAAAGAGGGAAGCTGGAGGAGTTTAACAGTTTGCTCCATGGAACAAGGAAAGAGGATACGGGGTTTTCTACACTATTATGTGATGAACAACTGCTGGGAACTTTTAAGTATGTCATTACTTTAGATGCTGATTCAAATCTCATTCGTGATAATGCGGCTAAATTTGTAGGGCTGATCGATCACCCTCTTAATCAGCCGGTAATTGATCCGGTAAGTAAAAAGATAGTGGAAGGTTATGGCATTATTCAGCCTACGATCCGAAACCATATAGCTGATAAGAAAAGCAGCCGGTTCCCTGAAATTTTTGGAGGAGAATCAGGCTTAACCTACTACTCAGCAGTGATATCCGATATCTATCAGGATATCTTTAAGGAAGGGGTATATACCGGTAAGGGAATATATCATATCGAAGCCTTTTATCTTATCCTGAATAATACAATACATGAGAATAGCGTATTAAGTCATGACCTTCTGGAGAGCTGCTATGTCAGAACTGCTTTTTCGAGTTCTGTAAAAATAATGGATACTTTTCCAAGCAGTGTTCTTTCCTTTGTAAATAGAGAGCATAGATGGATAAGGGGAGATTGGCAGCTGTTACCCTGGTTATTTAAGAAAAAAACTTTAAATGGAGTATCGATAAATGCAATATCCAAATGGAAAATATCTGATAATTTAAGGCGCAGCATTGTACCCGTAAGTAAAGTACTTTTAATTGTTTTAAACTTGGCAATCATGCCGGATATTTATTATCTATGGCTGCCTCTGGTATTCTTCTCCGACATACTAAACTTAGTCATTTTATTAATTGCAACAGGTGCGCAGAAGATAAAAAGGCCAATGCTTACCATTGTATACAGGGGGTTACTTAGAGAGATCAGAGTAATGATTGAAAGAGCTTTTATGGAGTTTGTTCTCACTCCTTACAGGGCTTATACCGCAACCGATGCAATTGTCAGAACACTTTTTCGGGTATTTGTAAGTGAAAAAAATCTGCTGAGGTGGAATGCTTCAGAAACAGTAGATGCCTCTATTATCAACTCTAAGAAAGGCTACTTCCTTAATATGTGGAGTTCCCTTATTCCGGCTGTCGTTCTTTTCTCGTTATTGATATACAGGGAGATTCCCCCACTGGGAATAGCCCTATATGGAGTTGTAATGTTTATATGGGGGATGTCCTATCTCATGTCCTATTATATAAGCCAGCCAAGGGTGCAAAAGCTTCAAAGAACGCAGATAGAGGATAAAGAATTGCTTTTAGAGACGGCGCGTCGGACATGGCATTTTTTTAAGGATCACGCAACGAAGGAAAACAACTGGTTATGCCCGGATAATTATCAGATCGCTTATACTGAAAAAATCAGTGATAAGACATCGCCTACGAATATTGGGCTTCAGCTGCTGGCAATTCTTTCGGCAAGGGATTTTGGCTATGAAACATTAGGTGCAACGCTTGAGCTGGCAGAAAACGTGTTGGGTACCGTGGTTGAACTTCCCAAGTGGAAGGGACATCTTTACAATTGGTATAATATCAGCACACTGAAAGTGCTGAACCCTGAATATATTTCGACCGTAGACAGCGGAAACTTTCTTGGACACCTGATAGCGCTTAAAAACGGGCTTTTAGAACAAATTGAAACACCTATATTCCCGGAGAGTTTAATTGCTGAGATAAGGTATTCCATAAAACGCTGTAATAGTGATATGGCTTTAAAAGATGACTATACAACAATAGGCGAATTTGTGGGGGATCTTACGAATATAAGAGAGCACTTAATTAACAGGGAACTTATTCCAGGTGAAAATTCAGCCCGGCTCAGGGAGCTGTTAAGAAATATGGAATTAATAATAAACGAAGCAGAAGGCTTAAAGCTGAAGGAAATTCGTTTTTCCGACAGCCCCTCCTTAAAGCTGCTGGCTTTAAACGGCAATTCTGGTGCAAAGGTTATGATAAAGAAAATAGAAGGACTTGGAACTACAGTAGATAATATTCTTGAAGATGCAGATTTCAGATTTTTATACAATGAAAAAAGAATGCTTTTTCATATTGGTTATCATGTGACGGACGGAACGATAGATAAGGGGTGTTATGATTTAATGGCCTCCGAATCATCACTTACAAGTTTTGTGGCAATAGCCAGGGGTGACGTTCCTGTGAAACATTGGTACAAACTGGGAAGGCCTCTTACCATGGTAAAGGGAATCCCATGTTTTGTTTCCTGGAGCGGGACAATGTTTGAATATCTCATGCCAAATCTGGTCATGAGAGAGTATGAAGGAACAGTATTTGCCGAGGTCTCCAAAGCGGCTGTGTTACAGCAGATAAAGTATGCGAAGCAGATGGGAATACCCTGGGGAATCTCGGAGTCCCAGTATTATCGTTTTGATCTGGATTCGAATTATCAGTATAAGGCTTTTGGCGTTCCAAAACTTCGGTTACAGCCGGCACGAAAAAATTCCTTAGTGGTAGCCCCCTATGCTACCATTTTGGCCCTGGAATATGCTGCTAAGGACTGCTTTTCAAATCTTAAAAAAATGACTTTACAAGGTGCATTTGGTGATTACGGATATTATGAAGCGATCGATTTTAATGGTCCTGATTCATTGACTATGGAACCCTATTGCATCGTGAAGTCCTATATGGCACATCATCAGGGTATGAATCTTGTGGCGATTAATAATTTTCTAAATGATGGTATCATGAGAAGAAGGTTCCATGCAGAGGCAATGATAAAGGCTACGGAGGTATTGCTTGAGGAGAAACGCCAATCCCATTTCATATCCATTGCCAGAAAAGGATATACCATTAAGATGGGAAATATGCACTTCAAGGAAGAGGTGTTAAGCAACAGATATGTTAACAGTGTAGCACCCAAAATACCGGTGGCCGGCTATCTATGCAACAACAGATATGCCCTTATGATCACTTCGGATGGAGACGGATTCAGTAATTACATGGACATGATGCTTTATCGGTGGAGAGCGGACCTCTATGCCAATACGGGTAATTATATTTATATTAAGGACATCAATGACGGTAAGTTTTGGAGCGCAACCTATAATCCTGCAAAAACAGAGCCGGAAGAGTATCAAGCCGTATTTTTTCCTCATCAGGCTGAGTTTAAGAGAACGGACGGTGATATATCTTCTCATACAGCGGTTAGCCTGTCTCCAAATCACAACATGGAGATTCGAAAATTGACACTTACAAATAACGGAAATGCAGTGAAGCAAATTGAAATTACCAGCTATCTGGAGGTGGTCGGGGACAGCTATCGCGCTGAGTTAAGCCATCCTGCGTTTAATAAGCTTTTCATTGAAAGTGAGTTTTTAGAAGAACAATCTGTATTCTTATCTAAGAGGCGGGGAAACAAAGTCGGCAAAAACCCTTATATTATGCATATGGTAAAACCCGGAATAAAGCTGACAAAGAGCGTGGAATATGAGAATGACAGGCTTAAATTTATAGGCAGGAACAACACACTTCAAAATCCGGATGCAGTGGTAAATAGTATTTCGCTTTCCAATAACACAGGTTTTTGCAATGATCCGATTATGAGCCTGAGAGTTAATATTTCCTTAGGAGTAAATGAAACTGCTTGTATATCCTTTATAACCGGTGTATGTGACAGCAAAGAGGAAGCTGTGAAAATAAGTGAAGAGCTGAGCGTTGCTTATCGAATTGATGATATATTTGAAAAGTTCAGACTGCAAAGTGAAATTGAGCTTAAATACCTTGATATTTCCAGACCTCAGCTGAATGCGTTCCAAGACTTAATCAGTCCCATATTTTATCCGTCAGGCTATTACAGAGGACCTGCCGAGAATATAAGGCGGAATTGGAAAAACCAAAGTTTCTTATGGAAATTTGGTGTGTCAGGAGACAATCCTGTCATGCTTCTAAGAGTAAAATCGATAGAAGATGCAGAAATTATTAAGAATGTACTAAAGGCATATGAATATCTTAGAATTAACCGTGTCAAGGTTGATCTCATCATATTAAGTGAGGCGAAGCATGGTTATTTGCAGGAGCTTACTGATTTGCTGAATGATATGACAAGTTCCCTTAGGATATACGATGCAAGTAAAGAAAGACCAAGTCTATTCATACTTCACTCTTATCAGATGATACCGGCAGAACTGGATTTGCTTTTTACCGTTGCAAGGGTGGTTTTCTCT
The DNA here is from genome assembly GCA_964566545.1 of uncultured Lachnospiraceae bacterium. Taxonomy (GTDB): domain Bacteria; phylum Bacillota; class Clostridia; order Lachnospirales; family Lachnospiraceae; genus JAEYFP01. The sequence continues at coordinate 8,943 of CAZMIX010000005.1, forward strand.
GAAAAGACGGGTATATTTTTTGGAAATGTCAAGGAAAATTTGAAAGAAATAAAAGCTGAAAATTATTAGTAAAGGAGGGGAAGTATTTGAATTCTGTAAATACACCCAAAATGGACAACAAAGCTGCAGGCACTCATTTTCAGAACCTGGAGGCAAATTATGAATTTTTTAATGGCTTTGGCGGTTTTGCAGACGAGGGAAGAGAATACGAAATCCTTCTTGAGGGAAACAATAAGCCACCGGTACCCTGGATTAATGTAATAGCGAATAAGAACTTTGGTTTTTTCGTATCCGAGTCAGGAGCAGGATTTACATGGGCGGGTAATAGCAGGGAAAATAAAATAACTCCATGGTCAAATGATCCTGTTAGTGATAGAGCTTCAGAGGCTATATACATTAAAGACGGAATAACGGGAAAGGTAATGACACCCATGTCCCTTGGAAGATCGGACAGGGGAAATTACCGGGTAAAACATGGATTTGGGTATTCGGTATTTTATCATGAAGAGGACGATACTACGCAGGAGCTCACGGTATTTACTCCATTAGATGAGCCGGTAAAGCTTTGGGAGCTTAAACTAACGAACACTTCCGACAGAGAAAAGTATTTGAGCCTTACTTATTATGTGGAATGGGTTCTTGGCGCAGAAAGAGATCAGACGAATCCTTATATCTTATCCGCATATGACAATGAACACGAATACTTAAGCGCAAAAAGTATCTATAATTATAATTTTCAAAAACACAGTGCTTTTATATTTTCCAGTGAGATGATAACAGGATATACAGGTGACAGACAAGAATTCTTTGGGTTAAAGGGCGGGATTTTAAATCCGCAGGGTTTGGATATCAAATTATCGAATAATACGGGAGTATGTTACGATGCATGCGGCACCATACAGGTATCGGTAGCAATCAAGCCGAATGAATGTAAAACAGTAGTATTTGGGCTGGGACAGAGTGTTGATTTTGAAGAGATAAGCATACTTCGTCATAAATATAATCATATTCCAAAGGTTAGAACAGAGCTGGAAAGGGTAAAGAATTATTGGGAGGAGACACTGGGAACGATCAAAGTCAAGACGAGCGATAGAGCGATAGACATTATGGTAAATGGCTGGCTTTTGTACCAGACAATATCTTGCAGGATGAATGCGAGAACTGCTTTTTATCAATGTGGCGGAGCCTATGGATTCAGAGATCAGCTTCAAGATGCACTTTCACTTCTATTCGCAGACCCAGGTGCTTTAAAAAAACAAATTCTCATCGCTTCCAGCAGGCAATTTGAGGAAGGCGACGTGCAGCACTGGTGGCATCCGCCCATGGGAATTGGAGTCCGCACGAAAATATCGGACGATCTGTTATGGCTGCCATATGCCACGGCTGCCTATATTCGCGGTACAGGAGATTCTTCTATATTAAAAGAGAAAGTTCCTTACCTCAAAGGACCTTTGCTTGAAGAAAATCAACATGATGCGATGTTTACTCCGGAACAATCAGATATTGTGGAGAGTGTATATGAGCATTGCAAAAAGACAATTCTTTATACGCGGTTTGGGCAGCACGGACTTCCCCTCATGGGGGGCGGTGATTGGAATGATGGCATGAATGAAGTGGGAATAGAAGGAACAGGAGAAAGTGTATGGTTAGGATGGTTTCTCTATGCTTTGCTGGGAGACTTTATACCACTTTGCTATCAGGAAGATGACCTGGAATTTGCAAAAGAACTGGAGCAAAAAAAAGAAACCCTTAGAAGCAGTATGGAGGAAAATACCTGGGATGGTGAATGGTATTTGAGAGCTTTTTATGACGATTCGACAAAATTGGGTTCAAAAGAAAACGATGAATGCAGAATCGACTCAATCAGTCAATCTTGGAGTGTGATATCCAAAGGCGCCGAAAAGGACAGAGCCTTAGCGGCTATGAACTCTGCTAAGCGCTATTTGGTCAAAGAAGAGGAGGGGATTTCCTTACTCCTTACTCCTCCATTTGATAAGACGGACAAAAATCCAGGTTATATTAAAAATTATTTTCCTGGAATCAGGGAAAATGGCGGTCAATATACTCATGCAGCAGTATGGCTTGCGATAGCCAGTGCAATGACCCGGGATTATAGTATGGCTCATACTCTTTTTACCATGCTAAATCCGATTCACATCACTTCAAATAGGAGAGATGCCCTTAAGTATGAAAAAGAACCTTATGTTATGATAGCAGATATATCACTGAGTGCCCCATATACAGGCAGGGGTGGGTGGAGCTGGTATACAGGTTCAGCAGGGTGGATGTATCAGGGTTTGGTAAACTGGTTTTTGGGAATAAGGAAAGAAGGAAATGAGCTGATCATTGATCCCGCAACGCCAACCGGCTTTGGTGATTTTTCTGTTCAGTATAAGCACGGGACGGCTATTTACAAAATAGAAGTAGAGGGCAGAAGCAGAGGCATGTTAACTACAGAAGAATTAATGCTTGACGGGGAAAAGGTGGAAGGTAATAGGGTAAGACTGTTCGATGACGGCAAAACCCATTTAATTGTCGTTTAGAGAAAATGATTTTAGAAAAGCACTGATTAAAAAGCGGTGGAAGGCTCACGTGACGAATGCTTTACGGTTATAGAGATGTCCCAGAAGATTGGCATATCAAAAATCTACCTGGAGCAGGTGTTCGGCCTTCTTCGCCGTGGAGGTCTTGTTTCTTCCCGCGAATAAAGCATTCAAAGATATATTCGAACGAATGTCTTTGTCCGAGTTGGCTGAAGAAGCCATGAAAGGCAACGCGGAAGACAGTTATATGTACTGTATTTGAATAAAGAAGAGTAACAAATGACAGACTAACAAAACGGTACTCGCCGTAGACGATGAGCCGAACATTGAAATCTGCTGTTTAGTTTAGCAAATTCCTGGTTTGATTCAGATTCGTTCCAAAACCAACATAATAAGATGACATCATTATTATTCTATAAGTAACCCAAGACGCGTTTGGTCTGTCAATTTTATGGCTCCACGCGACAGGGTGACTAACCCCTCCGACTGGAAGTAGTGGAGCATACGGGTCACAACCTCCCGGGCTGTGCCAAGGTGAGAGGCAATTTTTTCGTGGGTAATTTTCAGGGTGTCCGTGTTGTCCAATGTACTTTCCGCCAGGAGGAATTCTGCCAGTCGCTTATCGAAGCTCTTCCACATGATCTGCTCTATCAGCCACATGACTTCTGAAAAACGGGAGGCCATGATCTGGTTGGTGTACCTGGAAACCGCGATGGATTCGTCCATCAGCTTTTTATAGATATCCGAGGGAATGACCCAAAGCTTAGAATCCTTTTCCGCTTCGATCGTGATGTCGAACTGGATATTCTGCATTATGCAGGAAGCAGAAAACAGGCAGATATCTCGATCAAAAAGACGATAAATTGTTACTTCTCTTCCCTCGTCTGACAGAACAAAAACCCGAAGCTGTCCCGAACGGATCACAAGAAGCCCCACACAGTCGGCATCCCCGTTGTGCAGCAGTGTTCCCGCGGAAGCCGTTCGCCTTATGGCGGAGCCGCGCAATAGCTCCTGTTCACTGACAGTCAGTTTATTCCAGATAGGAAAATATTGTTCAAGTCCCAGGATATCACCGCCTTTTTACTTTCGATAATATAATTATACTTTGTTTACGCCGGATGTCAATTATGTCGCGTTGCCTGTCGGTAAAGTAAAGAATCCGGTAATTATTGTATAAATTATTTCAGATTTGTGATAAAATAGCCGGGAAATAGATAATTATCATAAAAAGGATGGTGTAAACTATAAGCAATGGTTGAGCAGGATTATATTACGCGCAAAATTCGGGAAATGGTCAGGGTGCTGCTGAAAATGTTGTTCGAAATCGATACAAATATGCCGACGGCGGAGCTGCTGAAGGACGAAGAGGCCAGAGAGAGCCTTGACGGGTTGCTGGACATGATCGGCGCCGGAAATATAGACGAGGCTGAAAACATGTTATACGGGATATTAGAGGAAAACAGCTATCAAAATTTAGAAATCGCACTTCTATTTTATTCGCATTTGAATGACCTGAGTGAGGAATACCTTTCGGAGCATGATTTCAGCCATGAGGAAATAAAAGATGGACTGACGGATTTGGTATCCCGATATGGGCTGGATGATATGGTGGAGGTTTTTTTGTAATAGGCGGTGTTTCTGCCTGAGCAATGATCACCCCGGACAGCAGTTGCTTCATATACTGGAATAAGGATATTTATAAAGCGGGAATTGTGATGGCATATAATCGGGAGAAGGCGGTGGCTTATGCGCATAAATGGGCGTTTGGCAGGAATCCGGCGTTTTATGATTTTTCTAAAATAGGCGGCGACTGTACGAATTTTATATCACAATGCATCTATGCAGGCGGCGCCCCTATGAATTTTAAAAAATATCTGGGTTGGTATTATAATTCACCGGGCAGCCGTGCACCGGCGTGGAGCAGCGCGCAGTATTTATATAATTTTCTCATTCCGAACAGAGGGATCGGTCCGAGGGGAACGCCGATTTCCTTAAGTGAGATCCAAATCGCGGATGTCATACAGCTTTCCTTTGACGGAAACACGTATACCCACTCTTTACTTGTGGTAGCGGTGGGAAATCCTGTGAATGAAGACACGGTTTTGATCGCGACTCACACCGACGACAGCGATTTCCGCCCTTTGTCATCTTACAAAAGAAAGGTGGAATACCGCTGCATTAAAATTACAGTTAATTAAAACTTAACACACAAACATAGCCGCCGCATCGGAAAGCGGCTGATACAGTGCCTTTTGGAAACCGGCGCTGTTTCGGAGAGCTGTGTGAACGAACAGAATCCGGCGGCTCAGGAAAAAATGAAAACTTCCATATTTACTGGGTATGAAAAAAGAAGTATGATGGGATCATAGAAGTGGTTGCTTTTTTACAGGCTGCATTTGAAACAGAGAGATGGAGGTGTGGAAGATGAAGAAGGACTTTTTAGAGGCGATGGTGGACAGGCGTTCCTATTATGGGATCAGCAGGGAAGCGGTCGTTTCAGACGAGAGGATCGTGGAAATTGTCAATCATGTGGTAAAGCATACACCGTCGGCGTTTAATTCACAGAGCGCGCGGGTCGTTTTGCTGTTGGGCGGAAAGCATGACCGGCTGTGGGACATCACGATGGAGGCACTGAGAAAAATCGTGCCGCCGGAGCATTTTGGCAATACGGAGAACAAAATAAATTCGTTTAAGAGCGGATATGGCACGGCGCTGTTTTTCGACGATACCGACGTGACAAAGGCACTGCAGGAGCAGTTTGCGCTTTACAAAGACAACTTCCCGGTCTGGGCGCAGCAGGCGAACGGCATGAACCAGTTCGCGCTCTGGACCGCATTGGAGATAGAGGGCTTTGGCGCTTCTCTGCAGCATTATAACGAACTGATCGAGGAATCCGTAAAAAAAGAGTGGGCGCTTCCTGCTTCATGGAAGCTGATTGCCCAGATGCCATTCGGAAAGCCGACGGCACAGCCGGATGAGAAGGAATTTAAACCGCTTGAGGAGCGCGTTAAAGTATTAAAATAAGTTAAATTGAAACAGGATAAAACGAGGGCATTCCGAAATGGGGACGCCCTCGTTTTGTGATTTCTATCGTCTAAACGTGTTTAAAATTCTTTTTATGGGAAGTCAGGCTCCGGATTTTTACTGAAAAGCAAACGCGTTAATCATCCTCACAGCAGCCGCTGCGGCAGATGCAGTCTTCGAAAAGCTCCAGCTTGATTTGGAGTACGATTTCAAGCTGCGTGATGGAATTGATCATATCTTCGACAGAATAGTTGATTTTTGCCATCTCTTTTTCCGAAAAATTCAAATCTTTAGCTCGTTGGATCTTTCTGCCTTCCGAATTCAAAATCGCTGCGATGGAGGCTTGCTCCAGAGCGACGGAACCCAGCAGGTCGGTGACTGCCTGTTGGCGCGGATCATTCTTGCAGACCTTTACCGTGATTTCTTTTCGGGAGGTCAGACCCCGTTCGTCCGTGACTTCGTAAATGACGGTATAGAAGCCGGGCACTTCCGTATTGACTGTATTTTTAATGATAATAATTCTGTCTGTAATATCGGCGCCGAAGCAGTCCGTGGCTGTGACGCCCGCCATCGGATCAAACGTCGTTCCGACATGGATACATCTGTCAGACGCTTTGATGACAGGCGGATCACATACTTCCGATACGACGCCCGCGTCGATATCGAGAATTTGCTGGCTGCCTGAGACTGTGATCAGGGCGGTCAATCCCGTGGAAGAATTCGGCCTGCTGCCGTTTGGCTGGTCCGCCTGCTGCATAGTCAGGGTATAGGCGCCAAACGGGATAAATTTTACTTGATAAACGCCATTCGCAAGGCCGGCAAACAGATAGTAGCCGGGATCGCCGGAGGCGTTGTCTGCCGTAACGGTAGAGGCCAGCAGCGTTCCGCTTTCTGAGTAAAGCTCGACTGTCACGCCGTTGACACCCGGCTCCGACAGGTCATATAATCCGTTGTGATTGAAGTCCTCCCAGACAAAGTCGCCGATCATGCCGAGGATGGGCGCCGCAATTGTTACGGAAACCCGGTTTGGCTCGGTAGGGAGCAGCGGCTCAGGAACTCCGCCTTCTACTTTATTGGCGCGCACCGCATAGGAGTTATAGGCCGTTCTTCCCGTAGCCACATTGACGGGCGCTTTTGCGGCAAAATCCACGAGCAGGCGGTCATAGGGCTTTAAGATAACGTCAGGACCGGTCGTCACCCGGATGGAGCGCAGCGTCGTAATATCCGTCGGCGGAATAAAACTCCAATCGCCGTCGCCGATCGGGTTGCCAAGCTGATCGAACCGCTTTGGGTTATTACTCGTAGAGTATTCGATGACGATATCCGGATCGGGATCGACCGGTTCGCCGAGGATATTTATGATCGTGATCGTTACAGCCGAGGTCGCGTATACGTTAAACTGGGAGCCTCTTTGCTGATCGGTCAGTATGACGCCGGTGTCGCCGATATAAGGAAGAATATCGACGATTTCGATGTCTCTTAAATCAAGCTCCTGATTATTGGTCACCTGCAGGCGGTAGTCAATATTGCCGCCCTGCACGGTCGTGCCGCTGGAAGCGTATTCCAGATCTCTTTCACCCTTTACGCGTTTAACCAATGAAAATTCAGAAGTAGTTAAAACGACGCCGTCCAGCTCGGACGAGGACAGCCGGTCGGTTGTGGTATAGCCGTCGCCATCCATATCCAGCGGGTCGTCGACCTCCCGGTCTACAAAGACGGCGTCTCTGCCCGGCATTCCTTCGTAGGCTTTGTTGGTAAAGGTGTTTGGCGCGTTGATTTCCACAAAGGCCTTGAAAATAACTTCGACGCTGCCGCCATTCGGAAGAATGAAGGGGAAGTGCCAGCGCAGCAGTGTCTGTCCTATGCCCGCAAAATCAGGAAGAACCTCTGTCATGGGAATTGGGATCGGGAAACCGGCCTGTCTGGAATCATAGGTAATTCCGGTCATATAATCATAGTATTTGAAATAGGCGCTGTTTGAAAGGTATCGCAGACCGTTCGGCATCAAATCCATGATGATCGGCTCTACCGTCATCGTATTGCGCGCAGTCGCTTTCAGGTGAACGTCAAACTCTTCGGTCGGGTGGTAAGCGGCAAGAGAGGGATTAAAGGATTTTACGATCGACAGATCCGACGCGCCGCTTACGACTACGCTCCAGGTCGCTGTCCGCGAAATGCTGCCGGATGTTGCCGTTGCGCTGTTTGTAAGGCGTTCGCCCAAAACGGCGGTTTCGTTTGTGAAGCCAAAAATTGATAGTATGTGTGAGGAGGCGCCCGGATTCAGGCTTTGCGCCTCCAGCTTTATTTTTGCGATTCTGTCGCCGGCCGGAATGTAGGGAGTCAGATCGGTAAGCGGCTGAGAGCCGTTCGGTACGTTTTGGACGACATAAATATAGTTTGCGGGAGCGGAGTCAAGCGCGATGGAAATGCTGTAGTTTACAAGTCCCGCGCCGGCAGTCAGGCGGTAATGATCGACGTCCATCTGGCTGGGGATCGTATCCTCCAGCACATAGCCGCTCAGTACCATATCGCCTGTCGCGTTGGAATTATAGACGTCAAAGCTGATCGGAGCGCCGACAATTGTAGTGCGGGGTCCCAGTTTGTATAGTCCGAACGCATCGACGGCCGGATTATACACGTTGAGCGTGAGCGGTGCATTTGCCCGTGCGGTGCCGTCCACCGTCCATGTTGCCGTATTGACGAACTGCTCGCCCGGCGTCACGTTCTCCGATACCGTCGCTTTAAAGGTAATGACATAGCGGGCGCCGCTGTACTTTGGAATTTGGAACGTCAATGTATTTCCTGACCAGGTTCCGGTCAGACCGTTTGCGGACGGATCGGAAAAGCCGCCTGTGGGCACGTCATTTCCTATCGGGGTATAGCTTAGGACAGGAGTGAGCTGTGCCGGAAGCGTATCGACAATCACAATGTTGTTGATTTCAGCGCCGGGGTCATTATTGTTGGTAAGGGTCAGGGAAAAGGTCAGCTCGGCGCCGGGCCTTACGAGGCTCGAGGGCTGAACAGATTTTGATAAAAGAAAGTTTTCATCCAATCGGAGCGTTACGGGCGGGGCTGATGTCTGCGCTATGACCACGTTGTCCGCGATCAGATCCGCGTCATTGATGTAGATGTCGCCGTCCGCTCTGCCCGGTCCGAACCAGCAGGCGATCGTAAAGGACAGGGATGTGCCTGGGTTAACAGGACCTAAGTGAAACGTCACCTCAGTGCCGCCTGTTATAGGCGTTTGGGTGATGCTTTTTATTTGTCCTTCCGCCGTGGGAAGCGTAAATTTTATTATACTTGGGAAAATATCTACGATTTTTCCTTCCTGGGCCGGCTGTATCAAGCCGCTGAAGGCGGCGTTGATTGTATAAATGAATACTTCAGAGCCGTTTACCAATGTGCGGTCTACGGTCTTCGTAATTTGAGCCATAAAAATTTCCTCCATTTTTTTATTAGGTTGTCTGCTTTAATTTATTATATGAAAGATTCCAGTATTTGGCACTGTACCGTAAACCATAAAAAAACCTGCACAGTAGTTTTGCGCAGGTTTTTTCGTTACAGACCGATCAAAATTACTCACATGGCCTGCAATCGATGACGGCGGTCAGCTTCGCGTGAAGCACATGCTCCAAATGGGTGATCTGTACGATGGTTTTTTCGATCTCGTGATTGACGCACAGTATTTTTTCAATGTCGTTTGTCTCTTGAAGGGTTTTTTGGAGCTTTTCCCCTTCGGCATTTAATATTTGGGCAAGCGCCGCTTCGATCAGCGCGATGGATTCCATGATATCGGCACAGGAATCGTGCTCCGGCTGCGGTTTGCTGTCACATCCGCATTTTTCACATTGATAATTACAGTCATGCGGGATAAAACATAAATCCTCATAAGAAATTTCCCATTTGCATAAATAAGGCTCGAACTCTTTTTTTGATAAGGCGAATACTTCTATCGGGGGATAGGGTAAATCGGGTTCACAGGGATTAAAAAGCAAATTTTTCAGCAGATAGGGGCTGTTGATACAAAAGCTCCCCATATTTTTTCCATGGGAATCCAGTATTTCGATAAATTGGCGCTGCTCCCTCAATACGCTAAGAAGCATACCCGGGTAAAGCCCGAGCACGCCCGTTATTTCTTCCCGCTTCGCCGAATAGATGATAGCAGCTTTTCCGCTGTCCTTTTCCACCTTGACGACTATGCACGGAAAGGAGACGAGCAGTACGTTGTTACAACAATCAAAAGAGATTCCTGTAATCGCTCCATGGAAATCAATTTGACAAATGCTCAGACAACCCGCTTCACTCATGTCACAATTGAGCTTGAATAATTTATGATTGCACTCTTTTGACGATGCCCAGAAACAATTCTCCACATTATCATAGCAGATGCAGTCATATCCTCTGCCCACATAATGTCTGCAAAGAGGCTCAAGACAGGCGTTCAGCCTCACAATTTCGCATTTGCAGTCGATCGTGCAATAATAAGCGCATCCGTCAAAAGCCATGTGGTTGATCGTATCTTTGCAGCCGGTTAAAATCGGCAGACAAGAATGAAGTTGATTCATAAAATACCTCCGCTATAGTACCCATTAAAATTGACATGCTGCAAGGGTGGCAGCAATTTTAAAAATTCCTGCCACTCCTGAAAAAGAAAAACTTACTTAGTGTCGCATTTCATGCCGCATTTAACGTCGCATTCGTCACACAGGCAGTCCCTGAACAGCTCAAGCTTTGCCTGAAGCACCATTTCCAGTCTCGTAATAGAATTTACTGTTGCCTGGACTGATTTGTTGACCATAAGCATTTTTTCGGAGCACGTTTCACGCTCTACAACTTTTTGGATTTTTTCACCCTCTGCATTCAAAATATGAGAAAGCGCGGCTTGCTCTAAAGCGACAGAAGAGATAATGTCGGTGATGGCCTGGCATCTTGTTCCGCCACTAGGTTCAATAATAGGCATTCCCATTTAAAATTCCTCCTAAAAATATTAGATGCATGAAATCTGCATCTGCTATATTTTATGATGAGAAAAAAACTTTGTTACAAGCCGAGCCGATTAAGAAAAAATTATATGATTGGATAACAGATTTTTATATTGGGTGCAATCAAATGAAGGGGCAGCAGGCGAATGGTATGGACCGGTTTCGCGCTGGCTGCCCCTTTGGATTTCTTTGCACTTGTAATTGGACGTACGGTAAACTTATTTTACATTATAATTCAGCCTTACGGTAATCGTCGCGGTTTTACTGCGGGAGGTGGTGTTGAAGGTTCCTCCGTAGCTGTATTCCTCAGCAGCGGAATTCCTTGCGATGATCTGAAATACGCCGAGGCTCGCTTCCGACAGATCACCGGCCTGACTCCCTGTGCCGGAAGCCATCAGGTCGACCCTTTCTTTTGCGTTTTTAGTCGCATCCTCGATGAGCTGAAGCTTTAATTCATCCAATTTTGTATAATAATATTCCGGCGATTCGGAGGTGAATTCGATGCCGGATTCAATCAGGCCCGTAATATCCCTCGAAATTTTCTCTACCTTATCCACATCCGTAGACGAAACGGAAACATCCTGATACAGGTCATAGCCGACCAGCTCATCGCCGACATAATTACCCTCCTCATTATAAATGGAATTATAATGCTTGCTGATGTTGACGGAGCTGAATACCATCTCACTTTCCTGAATGCCGTTTTCTTCAAGATATTCCTTTACCATCTGGGCATCGTGCTTGATCGTGCTGTAAGCGCTGCCTGTCGTTTCGGCAAAAGCGGAAAAGCTGCCGCGCCATACGATCAAATCCGATTCGAAATCGCAGCTGGCCGAGCCGGTCGCCGTGATCCCTTCACTGCCGCTTTTTCCCTTATAGGTCAGAAAGCTCTGCGTTAAAATGATGACGCATACGATCGAACTGACGCCGAGAATCAAAGCGATGATGATGCCCCTCAAGTCGGCAGCCTTCTTTTCCTTTTTAGCGGGTGCCGTTTCCATACCCTTTTCCTGATCCTGTTCCATAATATACCTCCCTCGCGTATTAGACATTTAAAATCCCTTAAAAATGTTTCATTAAATATATATTCTATCTTATTAGTTTTATACGCAGATGTCAATTGTTATGCACATAATTTCTCGCATGTATGTCTCGGATTTTTTGTGACTTTCGCTTCGCTGCACCCACAAAAAACACCTCGCGGCACCATAGGACGAACTGTAACATCAATATACATTAATGTATATTAAGAATATCTTAAAAAAAAGTGGAAGATAATATTTACTCTTAAGCCAGGCAGAGGTTTTGAAATCACACCCTCTCTTCTTGAGAGAAAAAGAGCGGTGTGATAAAATACGGAAAGCGGTACAATACTATGATCAAAAGAAAAGAGGTCTTTTTATGAATCCAATGGCGCTGTTGCAGTTTCAGGAGGTATGGAACAAATTTAAAACAAATCACCCGAAATTCCCGCTTTTTATGAGTGCGGTCGCAAAGGAGGGCATCCGTGAAAATACGGTTATCGAAGTCAGCGTTATGACTCCGGAAGGAAAGCGCTATCACACGAATGTCAAACTGACGCCCTCTGATATGGAGCTGATCGAACTGTTAAAGAGTTTAAATAAAAAATAGGATTGACAAGAATTGTACAATGTGTATAATGAATTCATAGAGTACACGTGAACGCAAAGACAAAGTTGACAATTAATACGAATCAAATCATCCTGCTTATTTTAATGAGCTGATCGTCAACATTCGCGCAATCCTTCGGCGGACGAAGTTGTTCCGCATCCGGATTGCGTAAAAATTAAAGTGCGTACACGTGTACACAAGCAACCAATGTTTTTAATATTTTAACAGGAGGTATGGAAATGAAAAAGCTATTATGTAGTGTATTGGTAACAGCAATGACCGCAACGCTGCTGGCCGGATGCGGCTCGGCGGCAACGGAAAAAGAGGCGGCACAGGGTGCAGCGGGTACGGAAGAGACTGCGAAGGCGGAAGAGCCAAAAGCGGAAGCGCCAAAGGCAGAAGAGCAGGACGGCGGAGAAGGGGAACCGGTGACTCTGCAATTCTGGAATGTATTCACAGGCTCTGACGGAGATATTCTGCGCGAGATCGTGGATAATTACAACGCGACGAATACGGACAACATCACAATTGAGATGGATATTATGCCGAATGACACGCTGCAGCAGAAGCTGCCGGCGGCAATCGCCACAGACACGGCGCCGGACATGGTTTTATTCGGGGTAGAAAACATCGCTCCCTATGTGAGCAACAATTCGCTGGAGGACATCAGTGATTTTTGGGATGTGACAGGAGTGGATCAAAGCAATTTTCTGGAAAATGTAACGGAGCTTTCCTACGTGGGTGGGAAGCTGTATGGTACGCCGATGCAGTACAATGTTTCTTATCTGTATTGGAACAAGGATCTGTTTGAAGCGGCAGGGCTTGACCCTGAGACGCCGCCCGCGACGATAGAGGAGCTTACCGAGTATGCGGAAAAGCTGACGGATCCTTCTAAAAATCAGTATGGCCTTGCATTGCCGACAAACGCGACCTATATGCAGTTTTTATGGGCAAACGGCGGTGACGCGGATGATCCGGCGACAAATAAAAACCTGTTGGATTCAGAGGAAAACTTAAAGACTCTGGAATGGCTTCAAGATCTGACCGTAAATAAAAAGGTGAGTCCTGAAAACGTGACAGGCTCCGACGCGGATGCAATGCTGCAGGCGGGACAAATTGCGATGTACATGAGCGGTCCGTGGCAGATCAACGGATTGAGGGAACAGGGAATCAATTTCGGCATCGCTCCATGTGTGGCCGGAAGCGCAGGCTCTTTTTCACCGGCAGGCGGATGCAGCTATGTCATCCCGAAGGGAACGGATGACGTCAAGAAGCAGGCGGTCTATCAGTTTATGAAATACTGGCTGACGGATGACATTTTAAAGGAATGGTCGCAGAGAAACGGCTTCCCAGTCTGGTCAAAAACGCTGGCAGAAGATCCGGAAATTCAAAGTGACGAGGTGCTGAATTCTATTTCAAAGGCTACGGAAATCGGCAGAGCCTATAATTTGGGCTATTCGCTTGCGAGCCAGATCGACAACGACGTCATGATCCCGATGTTTGAAAAGGTGATGACGGGAGCCCAAAAGCCTGCGGACGCGCTGGCGGAAGCAGTCGCGGCAATGGATCGGGTGCTTGCGCAGTAAAATGCCTGTTAGATGCGGGGAGAGCGGAAATTTCCCGCTCTCCCCACAGAAAGGAAGCATCATGAATAAGAAGAAAAAATACCAGCCGAGTTACCAAAAGAGCGCTTATCTTTTCATTCTGCCGTCGATGACAATTTTGACGATATTCGTATTTGTTCCATTAATTGCGTCGCTGGTCATCAGCCTGATAAATATGAATATTTTTATGAATGATATTTCATTTGCGGGCATACGGAATTTCACAAGGCTGTTTCAGGATAGCCGGGTTTTGAATGCAACGTTTAACAGCTTTTATTTTGCGCTTTTTGAAGTGCCGCTCCAGGTGGGGCTGGCTTTGCTCCTTAGCATCTATGTGGCAAAGGATAACAAATACACGCGGGCGCTGCGCTCCATCTATTATCTTCCCTTTGTATGCTCGATGACGGCTGTCGGTATCGTCTGGTCCATGCTGCTTGACCCCAATCTCGGTTTGGTACCGTATCTTCTGCGCCAATTCGGACTGGGATCCGTCTCCTTTTTAAAGGATCCGAATCTGGCGATGCCTACGATCATCGTCGTCAGCGCCTGGAAAGGCTTTGGATACACGCTGACGCTGATTACGGCGGCGGTTTTGAACGTTTCCGCCTCGCTTTATGAGGCGGCACAGATGGACGGTGCGAATTTGTGGCAGAAATTCATACATATTACGATACCAGGGATCTGGCCGACGATCAGCTTCTGTATTGTGACGACGATGATCGGGGCTTTGCAGATGTTCGATCAGGCGTATGTCATGACGCAGGGCGGTCCGCTCAACCGGACGGAGACGCTCGTGCAGTACATTTATGACAGAGGCTTCCAGACGGCACCCTATGATTTGGGCTATGCATCGGCAATCTCCGTTTATCTGTTTGTGATCATTGCGATATTTACCTTTGTCCTGCGCCGGTATGTTCTGGAGAAGGGAGAGAGCGATGAATAAAAGGAAAATTCGGTTCGGAAGGCTGGCCGGCTCGATCCTGACGCTTATGATCGTGCTGCTCGTGCTGATACCGGTCGTCTGGCTGTTTGTCTCTTCTTTTAAAACGGATAAAGGCGTGATTGCCTATCCGCCGCAGTTTTTTCCGGGGGAATGGACCTTTGCACAATATAGTTACGTGGCAAAAAGCATCCCGATTTTTTCAATGACCAAATCGACGCTGTTGTTTGCGGGCGGCGTGACGCTGCTCAGCGTCCTGTTTGATTCGATGGCAGGTTACGCGTTTGCGCGTATGAATTTCAAAGGCTCCAAGCTGCTGTTTTCGATCATCCTGCTGACGATGATGGTGCCGTTTCAGATCATTATGACTCCGCTCTATATCGAAATCTATAAGCTGCACATGCTGGATACTTATCTGGGGCTGATTCTGCCGAGAGCGACGAGCGCGTTTGGAATCTATATGATGCGTTCCTTCTTTGCCGGCCTTCCAAAATCGATCGAGGAATCGGGAAGAATCGACGGAATGGGGGAATTCCGTATTTACCGTTCGCTGATGCTGCCGCTGTGCAAGCCGGCGCTCGTCAGTCTGGCGATCTTTCATTTCATGAATAACTGGAATGATCTGCTGTATCCGCTGATGCTCACAAGCTCTTCCGATAAAAGGACGTTATCCGCGGGGCTGGCTGTGCTTGTCGGGAACAAGGTCATCAAGTACGGGCCGACGCTGGCGGCTACAATGATTTCCTTAACGCCGCTGCTGATCCTTTATATTTTTTGCCAGAAATATTTTGTAGAGGGGATCGCAACAGCCGGAACGAAGGAATAATTTTTACGATATTATAACGAATACAGCAACGGAGGACCAGATGAAAGCATCAATTGTTATCAACCGACATTATCAAAAGGGAACGATCGATCAGAGAATTTACAGCTCATTTGTGGAGCATATGGGGCGGGTCGTTTATTCAGGAATTTATGAGCCGGGCCATCCATGCGCGGACGAGGACGGATTTAGAAAAGATGTGCTCGAAAAAGTGAAGGAGATGGGCGTGACGGGCATCCGCTATCCGGGCGGAAATTTCGTATCCTGCTATGACTGGCGGGATGGCGTTGGGCCTGTGGAAAAAAGGCCGCGCCGCCTGGAGATTGCGTGGCGGGCGATCGAGACAAATGAGTTTGGAACGAATGAATTTATGAAATGGGCGGCAAAAGCGGACGTGGAGCCGATCTTTGCGGTCAATCTCGGAACAAAGGGCATTGAGAACGCGGTATCGCTTGTGGAATACTGCAATATTCCTAAGGGAACGCTGTATAGCGATTTAAGGCGGGAGCACGGTGTTAAATCCCCTTACCGGATCCAAACGTGGTGCCTTGGAAATGAGATGGACGGAGACTGGCAGATCGGCCACAAAACGGCTGAGGAATACGGGCGTCTGGCGCAGGAAACGGCAAAGGCGATGAAGCAGGCGGACAGTGAAATTCAGCTTGTATCGTGTGGAAGCTCCAAATCCGATATGCCTACTTATCCGGATTGGGAGGCGATCACGCTGGGCTATACTTACGACTATGTGGACTATCTATCGCTCCATCAATATTATGGAAATCAGGAGAAGGGCACGGCATATTTTCTGGCGCAATCGCTCGACATGGAAAACTATATTAAAACGGTCATCGGCACGTGTGATTTTGTAAAAGCAAAAAAACGCTCGCAAAAGACGATGTACATCAGCTTTGACGAGTGGGGCGTCTGGTCAATCCCAGACCGGGAGATCGCTTCCCAGGTGGATGAGACGCCCTGGCAGGTCGCGCCGCATTTAAGCGAGCAGATTTACACGATGGAGGATGCACTGTTATTTGGTAGCATGCTCATGAATTTTTTAAAGTATGCCGACCGTATCAAAATTGCGTGTCAGTCATTGCTGGCGAATATCAGCGCGGCGATCATGACGGATCGCGGAGGCGGAGTCTGGGTGCAGCCGATTTTTTATCCGTTTTCGCATATGGCGGCCTATGGGCGGGGCGTTGTCATGCGGGATGTTCTGACATGTAAAACCTATTCGAGCGGAAAATTTACCGGGGTTCCCTACGTGGATGAGGTGACGGTATACAACGGGCAGGCGGAAGAGCTTGTAATTTTCGCCGTAAACAGAAGCGAGACGGAAGAGGTCGCGCTTTCCTGCGATCTGGAAAATTTTCAGGCAAAAGAGGTCATCGCCCATACCGCGATGCACCACTCTGATAAAAAAGCGACGAATCTGAATAACCATGAGGAAGTAAAGCCGCATGAAACGGGAACTGCGGCGATTGGCGAAGGTACTTTGAGAGCAGTTTTACAGCCGCTTTCATGGAACATGATAAGGATCAGGGTAACGGAACCTTCTTATCAAAAATAGTTTACAAGGGCTGGCGGCATCGAGAAAGGTGCCGCTATAGTCTTGCCTGAAAAGGCGCATCGATGGTATAATCCGAATATAAAATTAATACGCTGGGGGAATCGACATGGGCATTACGACAAAAGAGCTTGCAAAAATCTGCGGAGTTTCACGTACAACGGTACACCGGGCGTTATCCGACACGGGAAGGATCAACCCGGAAACGAAGGAAATGATTCTGAAAGCGGCGAAGGACTATGATTACCGGCCCGATCTGCTTGCAAGAGGGCTTGTCAAGGGACAGACCTTTTATATCGGCGTCGTCGTACTCGACGTCAACAACCGCTATTTTGCGCAGATGCTGAGCGCGATCGAGGTGGAGGCGCGCAAGAGAGGGTACTTTGTCAATATCACGCTCCATGAGAAAAATAAGGCGATGGAAAAGGAACAGCTCGCGCGGCTTGCGGACTACCATGTGGACGGCATCATCCTCTCCTCCGTCAATAAGGGAGAGGACTATAAAAAATTTTTGGAGAGCTTGGACACGCCGATCGTGACGATTGATAACAAAATCGCGGAAGGTATTCCATTTGCCGGGATCAAGGAGCGGGAGGCCGCCAAAACGGCCGTTATGCATATGGCGGGAAAGGGCTACGAAAAGATTGTGTTTGTCTGCCCGCCCCTGTCGGACAGCAAAAAAGAAAACAGCTATGTGCATGAGGAGCGGGCAAAGGGATTTTTGGAGGCGATGAAAGCATACTCCGGTAAAAAAGCGGTCGTCATTCAGGAAAAGGAGTTTCTAAGCGCATCTCTTGCGGAGCTGTCCGCACATAAAAAAACGGCATTTTTCTGCTCCGGCGATATGTTCGCATTGGAGCTGATGAAATTTTTAAAAAATAACGGGTATCAAGCTCCGAAGGATTACGGTATTATGGGCTTTGATAATATTGATACCCTGCAGTATGTGTCTCCGCGGCTGACGACGATCGACAATTCCGTAGAGCAGGTTGCGACGGCGGCGATGGAGCTCCTGTTTCAGCTCATTAACGGGGAAACGGCGAAAACCTGCCGCATTTTGGATCCCCATCTCATAGAAGGGGAAACGATATGAGTCGGAATACAATTGACAGCCTTATACAAAGCGGATATGATAAATGCAAAGTAAAACGACGGAAGCCTATTACGGAAAGCAGAATTAAAAAATAGAATGAAACATGAAATGTACGCGGGAAAGATAAAATATCCATTAAAGTATAAAATGTTTACACTGGTGCTGATAGCGATGGTTCCGTTGCTGTCGGTAACGGTGTATTTGATTTTTTCTCTTCTGAATTACAGCAATTCTTATGATTCGATTGTAAGCAACATGACGATAGCGAATAATTACAATCTGAATTTCAAAGAAGAGATGGATGAAAGTATTTACAAGCTGGCGGTAGGGTATGTCACATTTGATATGATCGATGAAGACCCTACCTTACAAAATCCATATACGCTGTTAGAGGAGCTTCGAAGTGAATTCAACGAATTGATGAAAATCACGACGGACAGGGAAAGCAGGGGCTGGCTGCAAAGCCTGCTTCGGAATATCGACACGCTGGAAGACCGGATTGATGATATCAGGGAGAATATCGAGCGGGGCGGCCAGTACGAAGAAAATATAGAAATGCTTGATAACAATATCTATATTCTGACGGAGCTGATTCAGGACGATATCCAGTATTATATCTATTATCAGACGGAGAGTATCGATCATCTGAAAACGCAGCTGAACAGTCAGGTGTATTCCTTTATTGTATTCTGGACGGTTATGATTGCCGTCATTGTTCTTCTGGCTGTCGTCATCACATCCCTGATTCTAAACAGTATCATAAAACCGGTAGAGGAGCTGTGCCGGGTGACGGAACGGATTGCGGACGGCGATTTCGAGAGCCGAGCCGGAGTGAGTACGAAGGACGAGATGTCTGTTTTGGCGCAAAGCGTCAATGATATGTCGGGGCATCTGCAAATCATGGTGGATAAGATCAAGGAAGATGAGCGTAAGATGCGCCATGCTGAGCTGCGTCTTCTGCAGGAACAGATTAATCCGCATTTCCTCTATAACACGCTGGATACGATTGTATGGCTGATCGAGTGCAATGATGCGGAAAGCGCAGTCAATATGGTTGTGGCGCTGTCCGATTTTTTCCGCCTTGTATTAAGCAGGGGAAATGAATATATCACGATCCGCGAGGAAGAACAGCATATCAGAAGCTATCTGGAAATCCAGCAGGTGCGTTACGGGGATATTCTGGAATATGAGATCGACATCGCCTCCGATATTTACGAATATAAAATATTGAAGCTGACACTGCAGCCGCTTGTAGAGAATTCCCTATATCATGGAATCAAGTACAAACGGGCGAGAGGGCTGATTAAAGTAACCGGAGAGCGTAAGATGGAACAGATCGTTTTGACGGTACAGGATACCGGTGTCGGCATGGAATCAGAGGAGCTTGAAAGGCTGCGCAGAGAAATTGTCAGACCTTCTGCGGAGAGCAAAACCGGATTCGGTCTTGCGAATGTGAATGAGCGCATTCGTATGAACTTCGGACAGGAATATGGGATGACGATTGAATCCGAAAAAGGGAAGGGCACATCGATTAAAATTATAATTCCTGCGGAGTATTCCGACAGCGTAAAGGGTTAGGTGCAGGTGATGAGTCAAAGAAAAGCAAAGCATAAATTGGTTCTTGTTCTGGTCCTGTTTGCCATGATACTATTATGCGGCTGCGGAATGGCGCCGTTTTACAGTCCTGTCATGGAAGAAAACGAAATGGATGAAGAGGAAAATCTGATTGTGGTAGGGATTTCACAGCTTGGAAGCGAGTCCGTATGGCGTTCGGCAAATACACTTTCCATTCAGAATGCGATATCAAAAGAAAACGGGTATTTTCCAATATTTAATAATGCAAGGCAGAAACAGGAAAACCAGATTAAGGCAATCCGTGGTTTTATTTCACAGCGGGTGGATTACATTGTATTTGCTCCGCTTGTTGAGGATGGCTGGGATACGATTCTACAGGAAGCGAAGGATGCGGGAATCCCCGTAATTCTGATGGATCGCACGATTTCTGCAAAAGATGACTCTCTGTATGTGACAAGAGTAGGAACCGATGCCAGAAAAGAAGGAGAGAACGCAGGATACGGGCTGGAGACGGAGCTTGCGAAAACACATCGCGATGATGAAGAAATCAATATTGTAGTGCTGCAGGGAACACTGGGTTCCTCCGTACAGCGGGGTCGTACGGCGGGCTTTGACTCCGTTGTGAGAGAACATGAGAACTGGCGCATTCTGGAGCAGGTAGACGCTGATTTTACAACATCAAAGGGAAAAGAGATCATGGAACAGATGCTGAAAAAGTATCAGGACATTGATGTGGTAGTGTCTCAGAATGATGATATGACTTTTGGCGCGATAGAGGCAATTAAGGAAGCAGGCCTTACGACAGGAATCGGCGGAGATATCATTATTATTTCCACGGATGCGGTATACGACGCATTGCAGATGGTGAAGGACGGCATGATCAATGTAGATGTTGAGTGCAATCCGGAGCAGGGAGAGGCCGTTCTCGAGGTGATTCGAAAGCTGGAGCGTGGAGAAACCGTAGAAAAAGAATACATTGTCGAGGAAAAGGTGTTTACGATAGACAATGTGGAGCAGTATCTAGATACAAGAACTTATTAGAATGGGAGAATGTTATGTTAAAGGTCTTTTTGGTGGAAGATGAAAGTATTATGAGGAAAGGCTTGAGAGATAATATTCCCTGGCAGCAGTACGGCTATGAATTCGTCGGTGAGGCGAGCGACGGAGAAATGGCGTTGCCGTTAATCAGAAAGACCATACCGGATGTTTTGATTACGGATATTAAAATGCCCTTTATGAACGGCATTGCCTTAAGTCAGGTAGTGACACGCGAATTTCCCAACATAAAAATCATTATCATCAGCGGATATGATGAATTCGAGTTTGCCCGCCAGGCAATTCAGATTGGCGTGGAGCAATATCTGTTAAAGCCGATTACAAGAAGCACGATGCAGAAGGTACTGCTAGAGGTACGTGAAAAAATAGAAAATGAGCGGGAACAGAAAAGCTATGTGGAAAAATTTCAGGAGGAGCGCCATGAATATGAACAGTTCTCCAGAAGATATTTCTTTGAACAAATTTTTGAAGGAAAACTGTCCGTACAGCAGATTTATGAAGAGGCGCAGAAGCTTTCTCTGGAAATGGATGCGTCCTGCTATAACATCGTTCTTGTCAGCATGCAGGAAAAGAGGATCAATATAGAAGACAGAGGTCCGGCTTCCGAAATCTGCGAGCGGCAGCAGGAGGAGCTGCTGCGATTCTTTCTGCGCTTTTCCGAATATATGGTATTTCGTTGGAATATCAATACATACGGTATCCTGATAAAGGGTGATACCACACAGATGAAGGAGTATACGGAACGCTGTATATTGGGAATCAAGAGAATCTGTGAGGCGGTGGATCAATATCTGGAGTGGTATGTGGCGGAAGGAATACCGGTTGAGAGACTGAGTATGCTGTCGGAATGCTATAGAAAAGTAAATCATATTTTTTCTTATCGCTTTCTTGTTCCTTTAAGGCATATTTTATCGCAAAGCATTATTTCCGAAGCTCTGCCGGATAATGAGGAGGGAAATTACGAAAGCCTGGAGCTTGCAAAGATAGATCCGGAGATTATCAGAAGCTTTCTGGCGAAGGGAAGCAGGGATGAAATAGAAGGATTTGTAGACAGTTATTTTCTGAGTCTTCAGGATGCGCTGAAATCAAAGCTGTTCCGGGATTATCTCATTTTGAATATTCGCTTTATTACACTGGCCTATATGGAAGCCTTAGGCTTTTCGCAGGCGGAATTCCTAAAGCAGGCCAATGTGGATAAGGAACAGGAGCATTCTGCCGGCCTAGATGTAATAAGAAGCTATGTGCTAAATATGATGAGCAATGCATTACAGTTTCGTGACAGGCAGAATAATAACCAGGGCAAATATATTTTGAAAAAGGCATTGGATTACATAGAACGGAATTATACACAGGAAACCCTTTCCTTAAACGAAGTGGCGAGTGTCATCAATGTGAGCGCAAATTATTTCAGCGCGATTTTCAGCAATGAGATGAAGATGACATTTGTGGAATATGTGACACAGAAACGCATGGAAAGAGCGAAGAAGCTGCTTAGACAGACGGATAAACACTCAGGGGAAATAGCTACTGAGGTGGGCTATAAGGATTCGCACTATTTCAGCTTTGTATTCAAAAAGACGCAGGGTTATACGCCGCGCGAGTACCGCAACGGAAAAGAGGATTTTTGAATCAGCTTTCACGGATTGCGTCGCTGTTTCGGTTTACCAAATGCCAGGACAGGCTTATGGATGTAAAGGGCTCGCCCCGCATGAGGCTGATAAGACCTGACGCTGCAGCTCTGCCCAGCTCGTGCGAATTGTGGGACAGGGAGGTAATCCTTTGGGAACCGAAATTGCTTAAGTAGCTGTTATCAAAAGAAACAATACTGACATCTGCCGGTACTAAAATACCGGTAGCTTTTAATTCTTTCATCAGCCAGTAGGCAATTTCGTCGTTATAACATACGACAGCGGAGCAGGAGTTCAGTTTCCCGCGGATAAATTCCGCGAGAAAGCCGGTATCCTGCTTTTTTTGAAGGCTGGCCAGGTCGTCTGTCAAAAACCAGCCGATGTTCTCATCCTGAAAAGCTGCCGAGGCGTCTGCCAGAGCGGTGATCAGACCGTGATATCGCTGGATTCCCTTATGGTCATCCTGTTTGAATATACCGGCAATTGCGCGATGGTTTCTTTGCAGCAGATATTTTCCGAGAACATATCCGCCATAAAAATCATCGCTTTTTACATAAGGAAATGTCGGAAAATTTGGATAGAATCCGGACAGAAACAGAATAACGGTACCCCTTTCCTTAAGCATTTCATATAAGTCCAAATTCGGATTTGGCAGCGCGGAACGAACCGGTTCCACGATAATTCCGCGGACCGGATGGTTCAGAAGATGTTTTAAAAATTCCCGCTCTTTCATGACTTTATTTTCGGTTAAATAAAGGGTTGAGGAATAATTTTCTTTATTTAAAGAAGCTAGAATATCGCCCAACAGTTTCGGATAAATATATTCATTATCATAAGTAAGTAAAACAGCGACCTGCCTTTTGGCGGAGTTTGGGGAAGTATCCTTAATATAGGTGCCGCTTCCCTGCCGGCGCTCGATCAGATCCTCATCGATCAAAATCTCCAGGGCACGGCGTACGGTCTGTCTGCTGACGCCGTATTTTTTGCATAGCTTTTCCTCGGTCGGAAGTGTATAGCTTCCCTTGCGTATATTGGATAAAATTTGTTCCTTCAGTAAATTCGAAAGCCGGATGTATTTTGGCGTCATGGAATTCCTGCTCCAATCATTGAATATTCTGTAATAGAAAAGTGCTCCCGCAGCGGAACACACTTTTATTCTTACTAATTAACATACAATAGAATGGAGCAGTCCGCAAGTTTTCATTTTTTAAATATAAAGGGATTATTTTCGGATTTTCGAAAAATTCATGGATATCATTCTTTATAAAAAAACGTAAAAAATTCTCTCTTCATATGAAAAAATCCTACTTTTTTTTAAAGTACTGATGAAAATCACAATAACATATTCCAGTTGATTTGGAACAAAAATTAAAAAAATAGAATGATTTTTTTAATTAATTCGGAAAAAATTGAACAAAAAAACCGCAAATTTTAAATTTGTACTTCAATTCATAGTTTGTCCAAATAATTTGTATTGTTCAAGTCTACAAAACTGGCTAATTTGCATAAAAATACAGAAAACCGCATTGACTTAATGGAGTTTATTAGGTAAATTTGACTTATAGAAATCAATTGTGGTTTCGAAAATAACAATGGTTCAAAGAAAGGGAGGAAACAAAGAAATGAAGAAGAAACTTTTAAGTGTACTTTTAAGTACGGCAATGACAGCAGCTTTACTGGCTGGATGCGGCAGCGCAGCTACTACGGAGACAGCGCCTGCAGCAGCTACGGAGGAGGCAGCTCCTGTAGAAGAAGCAGCGCCCGCAGAAGAGGAAGCAGCCGTTGAGGAAGCAGCACCCGCAGAGGCATCAGGCGAGCTGATTAAGGTTGGTATTATTAATAACGACCCGAACGAATCCGGATATCGTACAGCGAATGATAAAGATATGAAAGAAATGTTTACGGAAGCAAACGGATACGAAGCATCCTTTGCATACAGCCTTAAGAATGATGAGCAGATTACGGCGGCTCAGAAGTTTATCCAGGACGGCGTTGACTATCTGCTTCTTTCTGCAGCAGATACGGCAGGCTGGGATTCGGTTTTACAGGACGCACAGGACGCAGGTATCAGAGTAATCCTGTTTGACCGTACGATCGATGCTGACGAAAGTCTTTACGAAGCTTCTATCGTTTCCGATATGGCTAAAGAAGGCGAAACAGCAGTTGAATGGTTAAAGGGTCAGGCACTTGACGAATACAATGTAATCCACCTTCAGGGCGTTATGGGTTCTGCAGCGCAGAAGGGACGCACAGGCGCTCTTGATGAAGCATCCAAGTCTGACGGATGGAAGCTTGTTACACAGCAGACAGCGGAGTGGAATGCTGAAAAAGCACAGCAGATCGTTCAGTCCGTGATCGATTCAGGCGAATCCTTCAACGTAATCTATGCTGAGAACGACGATATGGCTAAGGGCGCTGTAGCAGCTCTTGACAAAGCAAACATCTCTCATGGTGTTGGCAAGGATGTCATCGTTATGGGCTTTGACTGCAACAAGTGGGCATTGGAAGAGCTTCTTGCTCAGAACTGGAACTATGATGGACAGTGCAATCCTTTCCAGGCTTCCTACATTGATGAAATCATCAAGACGATCGAAGGCGGCGGAACACTTGCACAGAAGACGATCATCATGGATGAAAAGGGCTTTGATGCTACGA
This sequence comes from uncultured Lachnospiraceae bacterium, assembly GCA_964566545.1. GTDB lineage: Bacteria > Bacillota > Clostridia > Lachnospirales > Lachnospiraceae > JAEYFP01. The sequence continues at coordinate 34,065 of CAZMIX010000005.1, forward strand.
CTATCACACAGGAAGATGTTGATAACTACGGTATTTAAATAAGACCGGATTTTGTGATTGATTGTTAAAAAGACGCGGCGCAGCGTAAATGAAGAATTGTACGCATGCACCGCGTCTCTTTTCTAAAATAGATGGAAGGAGTGAACACACGGGTGAAAGATAAAGCCGTATTGGAAATGAAAAATATAGACAAAAGCTTTCCCGGAGTACACGCCTTGCAGGACGTGGATTTTACGCTGTGTAAGGGCGAAATTCATGCACTGATGGGCGAGAACGGCGCTGGAAAATCGACTTTGATCAAAGTCTTAACCGGAGTATATGGAAAAGACGAAGGACAGATTTTCCTTAAGGGAAGTGAAAAGGAAGCAGTCATCCATTCACCGCAGGATGCACAAAAACTCGGAATCAGTACCGTGTACCAGGAAATCACGCTTTGTATGAATCTGTCGGTTGCTGAGAACCTATTTATAGGCCGGAACAGCGGTACGGTTCAGAATTGGAAAAAAATGAGCGCGGATGCCGATAAGATCCTGAAGTCTATGGATATTCCGGCAAAAGCAACGCAGCAGCTGGCAAGCTGCTCTCTTGCGGTCCAGCAAATGATTGCCATTGCACGTGCGGTTGATATGGAGTGTAAGATCCTGATTTTGGATGAGCCGACGTCCTCTTTGGATGAGCAGGAGGTTGAAAAATTATTTGGCCTGATGCGCGATCTGAAGGCGAGAGGTGTAGGAATCATTTTTGTTACACACTTTTTGGATCAGGTATATGAAGTGTGCGATAAAATTACGGTTTTGCGTGACGGCAAGCTTGTAGGCGAATATGAAATCAAGGATCTTCCGCGTGTCCAGCTTGTTTCAAAGATGCTCGGCAAGGAACTGGATGATTTGTCGGATATTAAAGAAGAAAGCCGGATATATGATAAGGAAGATGCAGGAACACCTGTATTTGATGCCGAAGGGCTTCAAAGCAACGCAGGAATTAAGCCGTTTGATTTCTATATCAAAAAGGGTGAAGTGAACGGCTTTACGGGTCTGCTCGGTTCCGGCAGAAGTGAATGTGTCCGCGCAATTTTCGGTGCGGACAAAGTCATCGGCGGAACTGTGAAGAAAAATGGAAAAGTGATCAGGATTTCCAAGCCGATCGATGCTATGAGAAACGGTATCGCATATCTTGCGGAAGATCGTAAGGTTGACGGTATTGTTGGTGATCTGTCGGTTCGCGAGAATATCATACTTGCCCTGCAGGTAATGAAGGGATTTTTCAAACCGTTCACAAAGGCGGAGGCAAACAAATTTGCGGATGAATATATCAAACTTCTGGGAATCAAGACAGCGTCTGCCGACACACCGATTAAATCGTTATCTGGAGGAAATCAGCAAAAGGTCATTCTTGCCCGCTGGCTGCTTGCTCATCCTGAGTACCTGATTTTAGATGAACCGACACGCGGGATCGACGTCGGTACTAAGATCGATATACAGAAATTAGTGCTGAAACTTGCTTCGGAAGGTATGAGTATTACGTTTATTTCCTCTGAAACAGACGAAATGCTCCGCACCTGCTCACGCTTGATCGTTATGCGGGACTGTAGGGTGGTAGGCGAGCTTTCAGGCAACGAACTGACTCAGAATATGATTATGAGTACAATTGCTGGAGGTGACAAAGAATAATGCAGACGAATGATGCAAAAAAATTTCATATATCCGCTTTTTCTACAAAGTTATTCAGGCAGCAGATATTTATTCCGATAGCGGCTTTGTTACTGCTCGCCATATTCAACCTGATTACCGATCCTTCTTTTTATAAGATTACATTAGGTTATAACAGCGCGGGAGCTCCGGTTCTGTCGGGATATCTGATGACAATTCTGGATTACGGCTCGGAGCTTGCGATTCTTGCAATCGGCATGACACTCGTTACAGCTGCTACCGGCGGTCAGGATATCAGTGTCGGCGCTGCGATTGCAATTAGCGGAAGTGTCGTGCTTCGTGTGCTTTGCGGCACAAATTCCAGGCCGGAAACGCTGCAGGCCCCGATTATTGTTGCATTTCTTGTAAGCTGTGTCGCCGCGATGCTGTTTGGGGCGTTCAATGGAGCGTTAGTCGCATATTTTAAGATCCAGCCCATGGTAGCGACGCTGATTTTGTTTACGGCAGGACGTTCGATTGCAGCCTGGATCAATAATAATGAACTTCCGATCATCAGCGATCCTTCTTTCAGTTATTTTGGCGGATTTATTCCCGGGATTCCGATTCCGACTCCGTTTTTCATTGCTGTGGCATGCATGATCGTAGCGGCGATTGTACTTAGATTTACAAACCTGGGATTATATACACAGGCAGTCGGCATCAATGAAAGCTCCTCCAGACTGAATGGCCTGAATCCTGCGTTCATTAAGTTCCTGACCTTTGTAATTCTCGGTTTATGTGTTGCAGTTTGCGGATTGATTAAGGTAAGCCGCCTTTCTTCCATCAATTATTCGGTTATTGCAAAGGATATCGAAATGGATGCGATCCTCGCGGTCGCGCTCGGAGGAAATCCTCTGGCAGGCGGAAAGTTCAATATGGCGGCTTCGATCCTAGGCGCCTACGTCATTCAGCTCCTTACCACGACACTCTATAAGTTCAATGTACAGTCGGATGCGCTTTCAGCATATAAAGCTGTTGTCGTAATTCTTCTGGTAGTTTTAAGCACCCCGGTTGTAAGAGAAGGTCTTTCCGCCTTCTGGAAGAAGCTAAAGCTAAAACTGCATGCAAAGGAGGTTGCTTAGTATGTCATTGTTCAATCAATCATCTGCAGCCGGTAATCGGCCGGGTAGTAAATTAAAAAATATGACCGACACGAATTTGTTGCTGACTATCACAATTGTAGTTTTCTTTGTTATGTATATCGGCGCGATTCTGCTTCAGGGAAAAGGCTTTTTGAAGCCGCAGACCTTCTTTAATATTTTAAATGCAAATGCTGCATTGATCATTGTATCCTGCGGAATGAGCCTTGTCATGATTACCGGAGGAATTGATATTTCGGTCGGCGGTGTTGTAGCGCTTGTCAGCATGTCCAGCGCGGTTTATTTGGATTTTCATGAAGGTAATGTGTTCGGAGCGATTCTCATCTCATTGGCAATCGGTCTTGCATTTGGCCTTGTACAGGGCTTTCTCGTTGCATACCTGGATATTCAGCCGTTTATCGTAAGTTTGGCGGGAATGTTTTTTGCCCGCGGTATGACAACGATTGTCCATACAAATCCGTTTAACGTTGAAAATGCGGCATTTGTTGCTTTGAAGGATACGCGTATTCTCGTGCCGGGTCTTGGCTCTGTCAATAAGCTCGGAAAATATGTGCCTGCTTACGTTGAGATCGGAGTGATCGTTGCTGTTCTGATCGTTATGCTTCTTTTCTGTGTACTCAGATGGACAAAGCTTGGACGCGGCTTTTATGCAGTCGGCGGAAATAGCCAGAGCGCATTGATGCTTGGTATCAATGTAAAAAGAACAAAATTCCTGTCGCATTTGATTTGCGGACTTTTGGCAGGCGTTGGCGGATTTATTTATTTCATGCATGTAGGCTCCGGTTCCGCGTCGCATGCGAGCGGCATGGAGATGAATGCCATTGCCTCCTCGATTATAGGCGGTACGATGCTGACAGGAGGCGTCGGAAATATTATAGGTACCTTGTTTGGAGTGCTGTCTCTCAGTACCATCCAGAATATCGTTTCCTCGGCGGGACTTGATCAGGCCTGGTGGACGGGAATTACAATCGCCGCCATGCTTTGTTTGTTCCTGGTTGTGCAGAGTGTTGTCATGGCGCGTAAAAAGAGAACCCTCTAAACGATCTGAAATGGCACAGTTTTCTACTCGGGTAAACGGCTGCATAGCATTGTATTAACTTATTTAAATAGGGGAAAAAGCACCGCTTTGTGATAAGATTAGTTTTGTTAAAAACTGAATCATAATCAAGGAAGGTGCTTTCTCTATAGTTAATCGAATGGATAAAAAGTATGAGCAATGATCGGAGTAAATGTCGACGGTTTTCTGATTGACCACTAGTAAAAAGACTGGTAGAATACATTACGAATGGATCAGAAACAGGAGAAGATAAATGATAAAGGTTTTTTTGGTCGAAGACGAATTTGTTGTAAGAGAAGGCATTAAAAATAATATTAACTGGGCGGCGAATGGCTATGAATTCTGTGGGGAGGCGAGCGATGGCGAGCTTGCCTTTCCAATGATACAAAAACTGCAGCCTGATATCGTAATTACAGATATTAAGATGCCGTTTATGGATGGCATTGCGCTGAGCAGACTGGTGAAAGCGGAATTTCCATGGATGGAAATCATCATCCTGTCCGGCTACGAGGAGTTCGGCTATGCAAAAGAAGCGATCAAAATCGGTGTGGCGGAATACTTGTCCAAACCGATCAATGGCGATGATTTGCTTGCTGAGGTGGACAAGGTGTCCGAGCGAATTATAACGAGGAGAAAAGAGAAAAAGATCCAGGAGAAGTTCATGGCGGAGATGGCGGAAAATTTTCAAAAGGCCAAGAAAGACCTGTTTCAGGATCTTGTCAGTGGGGAAAAGCCGGTACAGGAGCTGCTGGAAACGGCGAGAAAGTTAAATGTCGATTTATCGGCATTTTGCTATAATGTTGTGCTCATCAAAATGAAATCCTTAAAGCATGAGCAGCAGGAATATTCAAACAGCCTTGTTGAGATTGAAGAGAGGCTTAAAGAGGTTGAGTCTGTTTCTCAGGTGTTTCTATTTGATAGAAATTTGGAAGGAAAGGCGCTCATTTTTAAAGCGGATTCGTTTGAGGAGTTGTCAGACCTGCAGGAAAAAACGCTGGAGCATATAAAGCAGATTTTCCAATCCTATAATAACATCTCTTATTTTGGAGGAATCGGAAAACCGGTAAACCGTTTGAGGGAGTTCCCGCTTTCTTATGAAAATGCCAGCCATGCGTTTGCGCATCGCTTTTTGATGGACGGGAGCTTATTTCTGGACAGCAGTGAAATGGAAGAGGGCGCTTATGTCGTGAAAGAAGAATTCAACATCGGCAATGTAGATCCGGAACAGATCAACAGGGAAAAAGTGCGTGAGTTTTTAAGGCAGGGCGACATAGAAGAAGTTCGGTATTTTATCGACGAATTCTTTAAAAATATCGGGAACTGTGCGCTGGAGTCCAACGTATTCAGACAGTACCTAGCGATGGATGCTTATTTCGGCATAGTAGAATTTGTTGGTGGTCTATCGCTTGACAGAGATCTAATTGAAGCGCCGGACGTTTCCGGCGGGGTTCTGTCGAATGTGAGGAGCACGCAGGAATATGTGGAACGAATTATTAAACAGGCGCTTTCTATGCGTGATAAGGCGGCAAGCAATAAATACGGCGATATTGTTAAGGAGATGTGTCATTATATCGAAGAACATTATGCGCAGGAGGAGTTGTCGCTGAATCTGCTCGCATCTCATGTCAATTTTTCTCCGAATCACTTAAGTATGGTATTTAGCCAGCAGACCGGGCAGACGTTCATCAAATATCTGACGGATTTCCGCATGAGCAAGGCAAAGGAGCTTTTGCGCTGCACCGGTAAACGCAGCAGTGAAATCAGCCTTGATGTAGGTTATAAGGATCCTCATTATTTTTCTTATCTCTTTAAGAAAACGCAGGGAATGACACCAACCCAGTATCGGGGAGGCCGTTCCGTTGAAGGAGAAGAATAAGCGATGAAAGAAAGAATGAAAAAGCTTTATTCCGATACGACGCTTGCCTCTAAAATTCGGTATTCTTACTTTTTACTGCTGTTTCCGACCGTCATTTTCATCATCATCTGTTTTTATAATCTTTGGAAATATAATAAGGAATATGATGCGATGATTAATTCCGCGGCGGCGGCTAGTGAGTTTAGTCTGGATTTCAAGAAGGATTTTGATTATGAAATTTATTTAATTATCGTAGGGAATAAGTCTTTTGCCGAATCAGATTTGTTTGAGATGATTGACGAAGCGAAGGGAACTGTTGGAGGCTTGGCACAGACAACCAGCTCCAAAAAGAATGCGGAGAGAATTTCCAGCGTCGGAAAGTTTTTAAATAAACTTGAAACGTATACAAGACGTATTCAGGATAATTTGGAGGAGGGGAGCCGGTACGACGTCAATATCGAAATCTGGGAGAAGGATGTAAAAATCGTGACCTCCCTGATCAGAGAATACGTGCTGCAATATATGTATTATGAGATGCGAGATATTGAACAGGCGCGCGCCGAATATCAGCAGATTTATATTAATCTGATTCAGACAGGCGTAATCGCACTTGCGGTTCTGACAGTTATCATTTTCTTCTTGTCCTATTATATCCCGCAGAGTATCACAAAGCCGATCCGACAGCTTCGGGATGTGACGGAGCAGGTATCGAGGGGAAATTTATCGGTGCGATCCAATATTAAAAATGGCACCGATGTGAAAATGCTGAGCGACTCCTTTAATACCATGATCGACAAAATTAACGAACTTCTGGAACAGGTGAAGCAGGAACAAATCCATCTGCGCAAGGCGGAGCTGGAGCTTTTACAATCGCAGATTAACCCACACTTCCTGTATAATACGCTGGATACGATTGTCTGGCTTGCGGAGGGAGGCAATCAGAAAAAGGTAGTCGGCATGGTCGGAAGCCTTTCCGAATTTTTCAGAACCGCCTTGAACCAAGGGAGGGATATTATCCATATTAAGGAGGAGCTTGTGCATGCGTCAAGCTATTTGGAAATACAGCAGGTGCGTTATCAGGATATACTGGAATATGAGGTAATCGTTCCAAAGGAGCTGCATAGTTATCTGATTCCTAAAATTACAATACAGCCGTTGATAGAGAATGCACTTTATCATGGAATCAAAAACAAGCGGGGCAAGGGAAAGATTACCGTTTTAGGGGAAAGCTTTGCAGATCATTTTCTTCTCTCCATAAAAGATAACGGCATCGGAATGAAACCGGAGCGTCTTGAGGAAGTCATGGACGGATTGGCGCATCAGTATGCCGAGACGGCAGATTTTTATGGGTTGTTTAATGTCAATGAACGAATACGGTTGAAATTCGGCGAGGAATACGGCTTGCGGATTCAAAGCACCTATGGTGAAGGGACGACTGTCAGCATGAGACTGCCTTATGAGACGGAATAACGAGAGAAACGATCGTTTGCCAAAGGATAAAAATAGAAAAATGAACCTCCCAAATAAAAAAATCAACTTTTTTTAAATGAGATCGAAAGAGAGATAGAAAAACAAACAATCAGAAGAGTTTTGTGAATGGATTTCTTGACAATTCTACGATAGCATAAAACCATCAAAGGAATAGTCTTTTGAAAATTTTAAATTCTATAGGAGGATAGTTTTATGAAGAAGAAAATTTTAGCAGTTCTCTTGGCCTCAGCCATGGTATTTGGCTTAACGGCATGTGGTTCCAGCGCAGCTCCGGCAGCAGAAGAAGCAGCTCCGGCAACAGAAGAAGCGGCTCCGGCAGCAGAAGAAGCAGCTCCGGCAGCAGAAGAAGCAGCTCCGGCAG
>CAZMIX010000005.1:41626-94415 GCA_964566545.1 uncultured Lachnospiraceae bacterium
CTGATGGATCATTATGTTTAGGGTCGCCCTTGCGATTAAAGTGGGTTTTGCACAGGTTGGCGCAGAGTCCGATTGGAGAACAGCAAACTCCGCATCTATGAAAGAGACTTTCTCAGAAGAGAATGGTTATGAATTAATTTTTGACGATGCTCAGCAGAAACAGGAGAACCAAATTGCAGCAATCCGTAACTTTATTCAGCAGGAAGTAGATTACATCGTACTCGCACCTGTAACGGAAACAGGCTGGGATACCGTTCTTCAGGAAGCAAAGGATGCAGGCATCCCGGTTATCACAGTTGACCGTATGGTTGATGTATCTGATGACAGTTTATTCGTATCTTATGTAGGCGGAAACTTCCTTCTGGAAGGTTTAAAGGGCGGCGAGTGGATCAATCAGTTCCTTAAGGCAAATGGTATTGCCAACGCAAACATCGTAAATATTCAGGGTACAATCGGCGCATCCGCACAGATTGGCCGTACAGAAGGTCTTCGCAAAATTGCTGAGTCCAGCGGTAACATGACGATCTTGGCAGAAGTAACAGGTGAATTTACGCAGGCAAAGGGTCAGGAAGTTATGGAGTCCTTCTTAAAGCAGTACGATGACATCAACATCGTTTATTGTGAGAACGATAACGAAGCATTTGGTGCGATTGACGCGATCGAAGCAGCAGGTAAGAAAGTTGGATCCGACATTGCAAACGGCGAAATCATGGTAATTTCTTTTGATGCAGTTAGAGACGGCATTAAGAATGTATTAGACGGAAAGATTACCCTTTCTGTAGAGTGTAACCCTCTTCATGGACCTCGTGTACAGGCGCTCATCGAGACATTGGAAGCAGGCGGTACGCCAGAGAAAATTGCTTATGTAGATGAAGGAATGTATGCTCATATCGATACCGTTCCTTCTGTAACAGTCGACGGAGCTGACTATTTTGTAACAGTTGTAACACAGGAAGTTCTTGACGGACGTGCGTATTAATAAAAGCGGTTATATGATAAGATTGTAAGGCGAAGAGGAAGGCGTGATATGGAGTTCCGTATCACGCCATCCTTATCAAAAGAGGAATGAAAAGGAATTAGAAAGAATAACTATAAAAACAAAAACCCTAGAAAAAATTTGCGTAATGGGTCACCTGCAGAAGGTCCTGTGACGCAGGAAGGCAGGTGAACAATCGTATGGATCAGAATGTAGTGCTGACAATGAGAAACATTGACAAGACGTTTCCGGGAGTAAAGGCGCTGACAAATGTGGACTTTACTTTGCGCAAGGGCGAAATCCATGCCCTGATGGGGGAAAATGGCGCCGGAAAATCCACACTGATTAAAGTTCTTACCGGAGTCTATGAACTGGATCAAGGTGAGATTCGGATGGATGACAATGAAAAACCGATCATTAACCATTCCCCGCAGGAGGCACAGAAGAACGGCATCAGCACCGTATACCAGGAGGTCAACCTTTGCCCGAATCTGACTGTGGCGGAAAACCTTTTTATCGGCAGAGAGCCGAGAAAAGCGAGGATGATTGACTGGAAAACGATGAACAAAAAGTCCGAGGAGCTTTTAAAGAGTCTGGATATCGAAGTGGAGCCGACACGCTTATTGGAGGAATGTTCCATCGCAATCCAGCAGATGATCGCAATTGCCAGAGCGGTCGATATGGAATGCAAGGTTCTGATCCTGGATGAGCCGACTTCTTCTCTGGATGATGAGGAAGTTGCAAAACTTTTCTCATTGATGAGAAAGCTGAAAGAGGAAGGAGTCGGAATTATATTCGTTACGCACTTCTTAGAACAGGTATACGAGGTATGCGATCGCATCACTGTGCTTAGAAACGGAGAGCTCGTCGGTGAATATGAAATTGAGAACAAGGGTCAGATTGAAGAAAATTCGCCGGTTATTGAGGCAAATGGAATCGGACATCTCGGAACGATCAAGCCGTTTGATCTAACGGTACATAAAGGAGAAGTCATAGGCTTGACAGGGCTTCTTGGTTCCGGCCGCTCTGAAATGGTGCGTGCGATCTACGGTGCGGACAAGGCGGACAGCGGAAAGCTGAAAGTGAACGGCAAAGAAGTAAATATCAGCACACCGCTCGATGCGATGAAACTTGGCATGGCATATCTTCCGGAGGATAGAAAAAAAGAAGGGATTTTTGCAGATTTATCTGTTCGCGAGAATATTATTATTGCTTTGCAGGCAAAGAAGGGCATGTTCAAACCGATGAGCCGGAAAGAGATGGAGGATGCGGCGGATGAATTTATCAGCATTCTGAAAATCAAGACAGCGAACCGTGAAACGCCGATCAAAAGTTTATCGGGCGGTAACCAGCAGAAGGTGATTATCGGACGCTGGCTTTTGACCAATCCGGAATATCTGATTCTGGATGAGCCGACGAGGGGAATTGATATCGGTACAAAAACGGAGATTCAGAAATTGGTATTAAAGCTCGCGGATGAAGGAAAGTCCGTTACGTTTATTTCCTCAGAAGTAGAAGAAATGCTCCGCACCTGTTCGAGAATGGCGGTTTTACGCGATGGCAGAAAGGTAGGCGAGCTTAGCGGAAACGAATTAAATCAAGAGACGATCATGATTACAATAGCAGGAGGTGAAAAGGCAAATGGGTAATAAAAGTGTAATAAAAGCAAGAGTAAAAAAGATTACAGGCCATCGTCTGTTTATCCCGCTTGTTTGCCTGGTGGCCGTACTCCTCACAAATGTAATCAAGACGCCGGATTTCTTTAATGTTTCTGTCAGTAACGGTGTATTGTACGGATATTTGGTCGATGTCATCAACAGAGCTTCCGAGCTTGTCATTTTGGCGGTTGGCATGACGCTTGTGACGGCGGCTTCCGGCGGGCAGGATATTAGTGTCGGCGCGGTAATGGCAGTTGCCGGTGCTGTATGCTGCCAGATTCTATCAGGTGGGGAGGTTTCTACAAATGTGTTCCAGAATCCGCTTATTATCGCGATCCTTGTAGCTTTGTTTGTTGCGGTTGTCTGCGGTTCCATTAATGGAATGCTCGTCGCGAAACTTGGCATTCAGCCGATGGTCGCAACGTTGATTTTGTATACGGCAGGCCGTGGTATTGCGCAGCTTGTTACAAAAGGACAGATTACTTATGTGCGCGTGGATGCGTATAAGATTGCCGGAGGTTATATTACGAATTGTCCGATTCCGACGCCGATTTTTATCGCAATTATCGTTGTGATTGCGGCAATGCTCATTTTAAAAAAGACGGCGCTTGGCCTTTATATCGAAAGTGTCGGTATCAACGGTTCTGCCGCAAGGCTGGTAGGCCTAAATTCCGCGATGATTAAATTTCTCACCTATGCGATCTGCGGTTTGCTGGCAGGAGTTGCCGGTATTGTTGCATCAAGCCGTATTTATTCGGCAGATGCGAATAACATTGGGTTAAACCTTGAAATGGATGCAATTCTTGCGGTTGCGCTCGGTGGAAACCTGTTGAGCGGCGGCAAATTTTCTTTGTCCGGTTCGGTAATCGGCGCATATACGATTCAGGCGCTGACAACGACGCTTTATGCGATGCGTGTTTCTTCCGATCAGCTTCCTGTTTATAAGGCGATCGTCGTAGTTGTGATTGTCGTGCTGCAAAGCCCTGCATTCAATAAGAAGATCCGGGATCTCAGAATCAAAAAACTGACAGTAAAGGAGGCAAAATAGGATGAATAAGAAAAAAATCAGTTCTAACACCTTTTTGCTCTTTATTACGGTTGGGTTATTCGTCGTCATGTATATTGCAGGTATGATCGCGTTTAGTGACAAAGGCTTTGCAAAGCCGCAGATGTTTTTAAATCTGTTTATTTCTAATGCCGGACTGATTGTTATTGCCTGCGGCATGACACTTGTCATGATTGCGGGAGGCATTGATATTTCTGTTGGCTCTGTAACGGCGCTTGTTTGTATGACGGCAGCCTTTATGATGGAGAATAAGGGAGTGAGCGCATACGCGGCGCTGGCAATTTCTTTAGGTGTCGGTCTTTTGTTTGGAGTTGTGCAGGGATATCTGATTTCGTATCTCGATATCCAGCCATTTATCATTACGCTTGCCGGACTGTTCTTTGGCCGCGGCATGACGGCAATCGTCAGCACGGATATGATATCCATTAAAAATGAATTATTTTTAAAGTGGGCAAATGCCAAGATTTTCCTCCCATTTGGTTCCTATAATAAAAAGGGAATATTTCAGCAGGCCTATATCTATCCGACTGTTATCATCGCGATCATTGTTGTAATTTTAGTTTCAATTATGTTGAAATATACGAAGTTTGGGCGTAAACTATATGCAGTGGGCGGTAATCAGCAGAGTGCTCTGATGATGGGTCTGAATGTGCGCCGTACAAAGTTTCAGGCTTATGTGCTGGATGGCTTTTTGGCGGGACTTGGGGGCTTTCTGTTCTGCTTAAATAGCTGCGCGGGCTTCGTAGAGCAGGCAAAGGGACTTGAAATGGATGCGATCTCTTCAGCCGTTATCGGCGGCACGCTCTTAAGCGGCGGTGTCGGAACCGTATTCGGGACATTATTCGGTGTTCTGATCAAAGGAACGATTTCCAGCTTGATTACCACACAGGGTACGTTATCCAGTTGGTGGGTAAGAATTACCCTGTCCGCTCTGCTGTGCTTCTTTATTGTATTACAGGCAGTTATCGCCTCAATCAAGAAAAAGAAGAATGGCTAAGACAATGAAGCCGTAAGGCGGAAATTGCAACGATTGAGAAGGAAATCAGGAGGATTTAAAATGAATGAAGCAAGAGAAAGTATTCTAAGCGGAAATACTGCGCTTGGGATCGAGTTCGGCTCCACACGGATCAAGGCGATCCTTGTAAATAAAAAGAATGAGCCGATCGCATCGGGAAGCCATGACTGGGAAAACCGGTACGAGGACGGTATTTGGACGTATAGTCTTAATGATATCAGTACCGGCTTGCAGGACTGCTACCAGAGTATGGCTGCAGATGTAAAAAACAAATATGATGTGACGCTGGAAACAGTCGGCGCGATCGGCATCAGCGCGATGATGCATGGATATATGCCGTTTGATAAGGATGACAACCTGCTCGTCCCGTTTCGGACATGGCGCAACAACACCACGGAAAAAGCATCGGAGGAGCTTTCCGCTCTGTTCCGGTTCCATATTCCGCAGCGCTGGAGCATCGCGCATCTTTACCAGGCGATTTTGAATAAAGAGCCGCATGTGAAGGACATCGCTTATATCGCCACGCTGGAGGCCTATGTGCATTATGTGCTGACCGGCGAAAAAGTGCTCGGCATCGGCGACATCGCGGGCATGTTCCCGGTAGATGCCAATACAAAAGATTATCATGAGAAGATGGTGGAGCGGTTTGACGAGCTGGTCGCTCCTCATGGCTTCCCATGGAAGCTTAGGGAGATCCTTCCGAAAGCGCTGCTTGCCGGACAGAATGCCGGTGCGCTGACGGAAGCGGGAGCAAAATTCCTGGATCCGTCGGGTAGCTTAAAGGCGGGAATTCCGCTTTGCCCACCGGAAGGTGATGCTGGGACGGGTATGGTCGCAACAAATTCGGTCACGAAACGTACCGGAAATGTTTCGGCAGGAACATCCGTATTCGCGATGGTCGTACTCGAAAATGATTTATCGAAACCCCATGAAGAAATTGATATGGTCACGACGCCTGCCGGTGATCCGGTTGCGATGGTACATTGTAACAACTGTACATCTGATCTGAATGCATGGGTCAATCTATTTAAAGAATTTGCGGAAAGCTTCGGCATGGAAGTCGATATGACAAAGCTGTTCTCCGTCCTTTACAACAAGGCATTGGAAGGGGATGCGGAGTGCGGCAAAATGCTCGCATATAACTATTTTTCCGGCGAGCATATCACGAAGTTTGAGGAAGGACGACCGCTGTTTGTCAGGACGCCGGAGAGCAAGTTTACCCTTGCAAACTTTATGAGATTGCATCTGTTTACATCGCTTGGCGCATTAAAGACGGGACTCGATATCCTGTTTAAGGAAGAGGGCGTGACGATAGATAAGATCCTCGGTCACGGCGGTTTGTTCAAGACGAAGGGTGTCGGACAGAAAATCATGGCGGGCGCGATTGACGTGCCGGTAACGGTCATGGAGACGGCCGGTGAAGGCGGCGCGTGGGGAATTGCAGTTCTCGCTTCCTACATGAAGAATAAAACGGAAGGCGAAAGTCTGGATGATTTTTTGAACGACAAGGTATTCGGCGAGCAGGAAAGCGTCATGATCGAGCCGGATGCAAAGGATGTGGCGGGCTTTAATGAATTCATGAAGCGCTACACGGCAGGCTTGCCGATTGAAAGGGCAGCGGTGGATTGTCTTAAATAGCTTTTGCCGCAATAAAACAGGTTCCAGGGTTCACCCTCCGGCAATTACCACCCCACTCCGCCGGAGGGTGTTTTATTATATGTAAAGCTTTGCGGAACGAAAATTTCAAATGGAGGAAGCTATGGAACAGACAATTGCAAAAAATCCGATCAGGAGCGGCTTTTACCCTGATCCATCTGTTTGCCGGGCAGGAAAAGAGTTTTATTTGGTGACATCGAGCTTTGCCTGCTTTCCGGGCATTCCGATTTTTAAGAGCGGGGATCTCGTGCATTGGGAGCAGATCGGAAACATATTAAATAGAAATTCTCAGATACCGCTTGACGGCTGCGGACATTCCGAAGGAATTTATGCGCCGACGATCCGCTATCATGAGGGCCTGTTTTATGTAATTACGACAAACGTATCGGCTGCTGAGTCCACAGGAAACCGGAAGCTTGGAGCCGGAAATTTTATCGTGAAGGCGAAAAAGCCGGAAGGCCCGTGGTCCGAGCCGAATTATTTGGGTGAGGCGGCGGATGGGATCGATCCGAGCCTGTTCTTTGATGAGGACGGCACGTGCTACTATTGCGGGACGCGGCCGAACTCCAAGGGCATGCAATATGACGGTGATATGGAAATCTGGGTGCAGCGGCTGGATTTAGATAAGCTGAAGCTGGTGGGAGAGAGCACGCCAATTTGGAACGGAGCGCTGAAAAATGCGATTTGGGCGGAGGGTTCCCATATTTATAAAATTGACGGCTGGTATTACGTTCTGCACGCGGAGGGCGGAACGGGGCCGGATCATTGTGTCGCGGTTGCAAGGAGCCGGTGCATCACAGGGCCGTATACCGGATATCCTTCCAACCCGATCCTGACGCACAGGCATCTCGGAAAGGAATATCCCGTCCGCTATGTCGGTCATGCGGATCTTGTAGAGGTTCCCGCCTCTATGACGGTTTCGGGAAATCAAAAATGGTATCTCGTATGCCTTGCTTCGAGGCCGCTTGATGGTCATACGCTGTTAGGCAGAGAGACGTTTTTGGCAGAGGTTGTCTGGGAGGACGGCTGGCCGGTTGTAAATCCGGGCATCGGCAGGCTGACGGAGGAGCTTTTTGTTGATTTGCCGAAAGCGGAGGCTGCGGAGAAAACGCATGTCTATACGTTCGAATCCGAAACGCTGCCGCCGGAAATGATCCTGCTGCGAAATCCGGATGAATCCTCCTACTCCTTGCAGGCCAGAAAAGGCTTTTTGCGCCTTCCACTGAAGCCGGTATCTTTAAAGGAGTGTGCATCGCCGTCGTTTGTCGGCGTTCGCCAACGCCGATTTGATTTTGATGCCGCCGCAGCCCTCCAATTCATTCCGCATGGAGAAAACGAGGCGGCAGGGCTTGTTCTTTTGCAGAGCAATCAGTTTCACCTAAAAATACAAATTGTAAAAAAGGGCGAAAAGGCAGTCGTACAGGCGGTGTTTGTGAAGGCGCCGGAAGCGACGGGGGCAATTACCGGCGATACAAAAGACCTTCCGGTTATCGAGAAGCTTTTTGCGGAAAAAGAGCTGGGCAGTCCGAATATGATCGAAAGCTATGTCATCAAGCTGTCATGCCGGGGACTTTATTTGAGTGCCTCTGTTGTTGTAAACGATGCTAAGGCGGAGGAGGAGGTTCTGCTTGTAAAGGATCTGTTCATCGGAGATTTGAGCACGGAGGCTGCGGGCGGTTTTGTCGGAAACCTGATCGGGATGTTTGCGGCCACTTGTGATGCAAGGATTAAAAATTCCGGTTCTTATGCGGATTTTGAATGGTTTTCCGTTCTTTGAGTTTTCCTTGTCCTGTCAAATTAAATTGCATTTTGCGGTCATCGACCTAGAGATGAGAACTATATGATGCGGTTTGAAAACAACAAGTATTTGCGGTATACTCATTTTATAGACGGAGGCAAGGACAAAGCAAGCTGCTTTTTGACTGATGCGGCAGGGAGGATATGGAATTAAAAGATGAATAAGATAATTGCGGTTATGATACTTGTCATACTGGGATATTTGATCGGATGCATTAATTTGTCCTATTTGTTTTCAAAAATGAGGGGCTATGATATCCGGGAACATGGATCAAAAAATGCAGGAGCATCCAATGTGATCATTCTCATGGGAAAAAAGGCCGGAGTAATCGTAGCAATTGTTGATATTCTGAAAGCATATGTAGTGGTTCGGTTTTTTGTATGGCTGTTTCCGGAATTGTCCGTTGCCGGCGCTCTTGCGGGAATGGCGGTTATTCTGGGTCATATTTTCCCGTTTTATATGAACTTCCGGGGCGGAAAGGGCTTTGCTTCTATTGGAGGCACGATTCTTGCACTGGATTACCGGATGTTTTTAATAATGCTGCTTATGTCAGTGTTTGTGGCTTTTGTCACGGATTATATTTGCTTTGCACCGATGAGCGTTGCGCTGATTTTTCCCGCGACTCATGGATTTATGCAGCGTTCCGCGTTATCTGCATTGATTTTGTATGTTGCTTCTATTTTTATCTGGTATCGACACATAGAGAATCTTAAAAGGATCAAGAACGGAACCGAGCTGAAGTTCAGCTTTTTATGGAACAGAAAGGCCGAGGCGAAGCGTTTCGGCGTGGCCGAGGATGACGGAAAGAATTATCCGTTTTTTGCGGAGCAGCAGACGGAGGACAAATGCGGCAAATAATCATTGCGGATAAACAAACAGACGGCAATCTGAAAATGGATTGCCGTCTGTTTGTTTTAGGGGAAATTTAGTTATTGTATGGTTGCATAGCCCTTTACGATTTCAAGCGCTTTTATACGAACCATATTCTGCGCTGCATAGCCCTTGCCGTACTGTTCCACCTGTGTATCGTAGGAATCGGCAGAACCACTCGTTTCTGCCAAATATGCTTTATAGTCATCCTCTGTGACAGTGATGCCTTCCGATTCGAGAATGGCCTGATAAATCATCGCTTCTTTTTCAATCTTCTTGCAAGTATCTATGAGACTTACGTTATATTCCCCCTCCGATTTGCCCACATATTGGCTGAAACTTGTATAAGCGGCAGAACCGGTATAGTTTGTATATAATTGATTCATATATGCGTAAGTATTCTGATCGGTGTATTTTTGCGTCGATTTCAGATTATTAAGATAATCCTTAGGATAAGATGTCACCGACGTCTGTTCGATCAGGTAAGTAGCGATCCATTGGTCAAGATTCGTCTGGTAATTAGTTTCCTTTAAATATTCGCGGTAGCCTTCCGCTGTATCTGCATAAGAGGAAAGATTTTTCTGCACAAACGCATCATCAAAAACAGCATCTTCATAAATGCCGTTGACCGTAACTGCGAAGGATACATCCTTTCCTGCTAAATCCGTACTTTGATAATCATCGGGAAACGTCACATCGACGGTCAAAGACTCGCCGGCTCCGTGACCGATGAGCTGTTGTTCAAAATCATCGATGAAAGAATTAGATCCGATCGTCAGGTCATAGCCGCTGCCTTCGCTGCTGCCGCCTTCAAATTCTTCCCCATCAATCGTTCCGACAAAATCGATATTAACTTTATCCTGATCTTCGATCAAATCCGCAGTCTCCGTATTCAGGTTCGGATAGCTGTCAAGCTGCGTCTGGATATCTCTTTCTACAGAGTCATCGGAATACTCAATCTCGCTGAGAGGAACCGAAATTGTTTTATAATCGGCAAGCACGATATTTGAGGAAGCATTCACACCCTTAATAAAACCTTCATCGGTCAGCTGTGCACTGAAATCATCGCTTGCAGTTACGCTGTTGACGGAATAATAAATGGTTTGTGCGATTGCGGCAACAATGACGCCCGCAAGAAGTACGGCCAGAACAATTCCTATAATTCTCCAGATAAGTTTTTCGCGTTTATCTTTAACGCGTTTCTTTTCCCTTTCAAGCCGTTTCTGTTTACTCGCGCTTAATTGTAAGTCATCCTTTTGTGTCTCCTTTTTCATAGCGACCTCTTCCTATTTCCTATCTATATTCATCAGTCTGATAGTTTACTGACGTCCTTACCATTGTAACGCAAAAAGTGAAATATGGAAATATCATTTTTGTGAAAAAAGCAAGAATTTTATTATTATTCATCCGTAAGTCATTTGCTAGGCTGCCCAGTGTGCTCCCTGCGAATAAATTCCCCAAGTCCAATCATCAGAAATACAAACGGCGTGCATACAACTTGTTGATAGCAAAATATGTTGTGGAAAAAGTAGGAGCAAATGCAGGCGGCGGCAATCAGCAGATAAATGCTGTTTTTTTGTTCTTTGATAAATAGCACAAAGGCACAGATAAAGGTGCCGGCATAAGTGATAAGTCCAAAAATACCGGTTGTCAAAAGCATATTCAGCCACTCATTATGAGCGTTTGCCAGTATGGAATCACCCCATTTTCCGCTGACAAGTTCCGCATAATAATCGTAAGTATAGGAAGCAAAGCAGTCGGATCCGACACCGAACAGCTTTAATTTCAAAGGATATTCATAAAACATCATAATACAATATTTCCATGTAAAACCTCGCCCGTTACCCCAATTTTCATCAAATAAAAAGTATCCGAAATTGCGAAATTGCGAAAGGAAGGATGGCAAATATCCCGTTGTTGTAAGAACAATGCATAGGAGACCAACGGGTATAAGAGCAGCAATTAGGTATAAACCCAGGCGCCTAATGCAGACTGCGGATTCAATTTGAAAGCGGTTGTTGATTTCCAGATGCGCGAGCAGGAAATAAAGAAGCGCAAGCAGAAAAACAGCAATCCACAAAAGAGGGCTTTGAGAAAAGAAAGCGGACAGCTTTTCAACGGTAACCACCCTGCCGGGAAACAGCATTTGAAAAATGCCGACCAGCCGCATGGACAAAATACCGATCAAAAGCAGCTCTAAAAAACGCCGGAGACTCGTCGGTGATTGAAAAGAAAAGGCAAACAAGACGGATAAAAAAGCAGCCAATGCAAAGTAGGCGCTGTCGCTGTTTTGCGTGACGAGAGAAGCAAATCCGAGCACACAGTAAAGACCAAGCAAAAGGCGCTGCCAGCGTTTGTCGCAGTGCCAGAATAAAAATAAACCGACGGGAAAAACGGTGCATAAGTAGCTGGAATACCAGGTAGATTGCCCAATTGTAGATAAAAAGAGGGTATAATAATAAGAATCAATCCCCTCATAAAGCGAAAGGGGGTCAATCAAAAATCGGTGAAGGATACCAAGCAAAAAGACGATCGCGGAGGTGCTGATCAAGGCAACCAGCAGATCTGCTTTCCAGCTCTTCATAAAAAAGCGTGAAACAAGAAAATAAAGCGCGATAAACATAAGCTGGCTTTTTAATCCCATAAACCAGCCGCTGTAGCCAGTCCAGGCCGGATTGGACGCATCCTCACCAAAAAACTGGAAGGTTTGGTAAGGGCTCAAAAAAAATGTAATGAGGCATGCAAGCAAATAAAGCAGGACAAAACGATCTATAAGGGAAAGTCCCGCAAGTCTCTGAAAAAAAGTGATGCCGCTCCACACTTTGGCACGGAATATTTCAATCAGATAAAAAAGAAATGCCGGAACCATCAGTATCAAGAAAAGCGTCGTCATGCCGGAAAACAGTTCGTATTTGAAATCGCCGATATCATAATATTTGTTTCTGTAGCAAAGCGGCAGCAGGACAAATAAAAGGATGGTATAGGCAGAAATCAGGACGCGCACAAGGAATTTTGAGAGTTTCAAGCCGGTCAGTGCAGGCTTTGTTTTTTTCTTTGATAAAGGCATACGATACTCCCCATTTCGTTTTATTCAATGACTCTTCTATTATATGCGGATCAATTGGAAAAAACAAGAGTGCTCAAAATTCAAAAATCCAAGTAACGGGAAAGATTGAAAAAATGGTGAGTTAATGGTATATTGTAACAGGCAGGATTTTGAAGGGAAGCAAAAGGAAAGCCATGGGAACGGAGAGAAAATAAAATGGACGCATATATCAGACTAAAAGATTTGGCATCTCATTTGAGATTAAAAAAGGGTGATCAAGTATTTGTGACATCCGATGTCAAGCAGCTTTTATATAGCTGTCTGGAGCATGAGGATGATGCGGATTTAAATTATCTGATTGACGGCATTATCAAAATTATCGGAAAGAATGGAACCCTTGTATTCCCTACCTTCAATTGGTCGTTTTGTAAGGGAACGGCTTACGACTATTACAGAACATCGTGCAAGACCGGTTCTCTGGGACGACTTGCCTTAAACAGGGAGGATTTTAAACGGACGAAGCATCCGATTTATTCCTTTGCTGTCTGGGGAAAAGGACAGGACGAGCTGTGCGCGCTTGATAATAAAAGCTCGTTTGGCAAGGATTCCCCGTTCACCTATTTGACAGAGCATCATTTTAAAAATCTGTTGATCGACAAAGACTGTCAGCATTCCTTTGTGTATGCGCATTATGTGGAGGAGCAGGAGGGTCCTGTAGCATACCGTTATTTAAAGGACTTTAAAGCAGATTATACGGATGAGGACGGCATGACAAGAGAAGCAGTTTATTCCATGAATGTCCGCGACCTCAATTTGGATGTAGAGATATTGATCTATCCGTTTGAACCGGAATTTGAAAAGGCCGGTGTGCTGCAACAGTTTTTTATAAATGAAATTGAATATAAAATCATCGACTTGGCGGGTGCTTATCCAATTATTGCGGAGGATGTCCGTCATAACAGGAGTCGGAAGCTTTGCTCCTATATCGGGCAGAATGATACGGCGTATCTGGAAGAGGGCAGGAGCATGTTTGCGCTGGCTAAGGAGCTGTTTCCGATTTGCCGAAGCATTACGGGAGACGGCGTACGGGAAACATTTCACATCCTTCAAAAGTATTATCCGGACATTCAGCTGACTGAGGTTTTGTCCGGCACACAGGCGTTCGACTGGACAGTTCCGCAGGAATGGAATATCTTTGAGGCGTATCTTGAGGATGAAAAAGGAAACCGGATCATCGATTTTCAGGAAAACAATCTGCATGCGGTCGGATATTCTGTATCTGTGGATGCCGTGTTTTCGTTAGAACAGCTAATGCCACATTTGTATACATTGAAGGAGCAGCCGGAGGTGATTCCGTATGTGACTTCTTATTATAAAGAATGTTGGGGCTTTTGCATGACGCACAAGCAAAAGGAGGCGCTGAAGCCGGGACGCTATCATGCCGTCATTCGCTCCTCACTTACCGGCGGCAGCCTAACCTACGGAGAAATTCTAATTTCGGGAAGGACAAAACAGGAAGTTTTTTTATCCACGTATATTTGTCACCCATCGATGGCAAATAATGAATGTTCGGGACCGGCGCTGATGGTGCACCTTGCAAACTATATTAAGAGTATTCAAGACAGAAAATACAGCTACCGCCTGATCCTCGTGCCGGAGACGATCGGCGCGATTACCTATCTGAGCAGGCATTTGCCTGAAATGAAAAAGAAGATTGTCGCGGGCTTTAATTTAACATGCGTGGGCGATGACAGAACCTATTCTCTTGTTCACTCCAGATATGGAGATACGCTGGCCGATCGTGTGCTCGCAAGTGTGCTGCGTGATCATTACCCGGATTACATCGACTACTCCTATTTAAAAAGGGGTTCGGATGAACGGCAGTATCAGGCGCCGGGTGTAGATTTACCCGTTGTATGCTTCTGCCGCTCCAAATATCACGTTTATCCGGAATATCATACGTCTGCCGACAATCTGGACATCATTTCACCGGATGGTTTTGCGGGCAGTTATACCGTCATGCGGGGCTGTATCGAAGCATTAGAAAGAAATGCGGTGTACCATGTTACATGCCTGTGTGAACCGCAGCTTGGGAAACGCGGACTTGTTCCGACGATGAGCAGTAAAGAAACTTATCAGGAGACACTGGCCATCAAGGATATTCTGGCTTATGCGGACGGCACGAACGATTTGCTTCAGCTGAGCGATTTAATTAAAGTGCCGCTTCCGGCTGTTATTTCGGCGGCAGACAAGCTCCTTGCCGCGGGGCTGTTGAAAGAGGTCTGACCGGATGAGAGTTACAAACCAATGATCAGAAACAGAGGAAGGGAAACAAGGTATGACAAGACAACAAATATTTGAGGCGGTGCAGGAAATCTTTCGGGATGTATTTGACGAGGAGTCACTGGTTATTACGGACAAAACGAACGCGGAAGACATTGAGGACTGGGATTCCCTAGAACATATTGCGCTCATCGTTTCTATGGAAAAAGAATTTCAGATGAAATTTGATATCAAGGAAGTCAATAAGCTGGAAAATGTCGGTGAAATGATCGATCTGATCAAGCGCAAGATGGATGAGGCATAGGATGAACCATTACAAATATGAAGAAATAGAAATCGGACAGAAGGAACGCTTTACAGTGATAGTGACGCAGGAGGATCAGGATCGCTTCAGGGAAATTACGGGCGATGTAAATCCGCTTCATGGCGACCTAGCATATGCGAGGGCAAACGGGCATGAAAAATGCGTCGTGTTTGGGATGCTGACTGCCTCGTATTTTTCGACGCTTGCGGGTGTTTATCTGCCGGGCGAAAAAAGTCTGATTCACAGCGTGACGGCAAAATTCCCAAAGCCTGTTTATGTCGGCGATACCCTTACAATAGAAGGAACGGTTGCGGAAAAAAATGACACATTTCGGCTGCTGATTATAAAGGCAGTCATTAAAAATCAGGATGGCGTTAAGGTATGCAAGGCGGAAATTCAGGCAGGCGTTTTATAACAGTGCATAGGGAGGGACTGCGGTGAAAGAGCTTGAGATATTGCAGAAATGGATTACAGACAGCAATAACATCGTCTTTTTTGGAGGAGCAGGTGTTTCGACGGAAAGCGGGATCCCGGACTTTCGAAGTGAGGATGGGCTGTATCACCAAAACTATGACTATCCGCCCGAGACGATATTGAGCCATACGTTCTACCGGCAAAAGCCGGAGGAGTTTTACCGTTTTTACAGGGATAAGATGTTGTGCACGAGTGCAAAGCCGAACAAGGCGCATTTGAAGCTTGCGGAGCTTGAGAGAGCCGGGAAGCTGAAGGCGGTTGTGACACAAAATATTGACGGGCTGCATCAGTCGGCCGGCAGCCGGGAGGTGCTGGAGCTTCATGGAAGCGTCCTGCGCAATTACTGTGAGGAATGCGGCAAGTTTTTTGATGTAACGTATATCATCGAATGCTCCGGGGTGCCGGAATGCGATGCGTGCGGCGGGAAAACCAAGCCGGATGTCGTGCTCTACGAGGAGGGTCTGAATCAGGAGACGCTTCAGAAATCGGTGGATTATATCAAGCATGCGGAGGTATTAATCGTCGGAGGCACTTCGCTCGCCGTTTATCCGGCGGCCGGGTTGATCGATTACTACGGTGGAAATAAGATGGTGCTTATCAATCAATCCCCGACGCCGATGGATCAGCGCGCGGATCTGCTCATGCAGGGCAGCATCGGGGAGTTGCTTGGGCATATGAAAGTATAGTGGCGGTCAGGAGGAACGGATATGCCGGAAAAATTGATTTACGATGTGGGCGACATCGTGAGGTTGAAAAAAAAGCATCCATGCGGAAGCTTTGAATGGGAGATTCTGAGGGTAGGTGCAGACTTCCGATTGAAATGCATAGGATGCGGACATCAGGTCATGGTGACGAGGAAGCTTGTCGAGAAAAATACAAAGGAATTGAGAAAAAAGGCTTGAATTGCTGAAAAATCTATGGTAACATGTAATCTCGTGATACAATGAAACAAATTCCTTGCTCCTTACATAGATGAGGGGCCAGAGACCAAAAGGAGGTACTAGCATGAGCAAATATGAATTAGCCGTTGTTCTTAATGCTAAGATCGAAGACGAGGAAAGAGTTGCCGCTATCGAAAAAATTCAGGGTTATATTACCCGTTTCGGCGGCGCAGTGACAAACATGGATGAATGGGGTAAGAAGAGATTGGCTTACGAAGTTCAGAAGATGAAAGAGGGTTATTATTATTTCATCCAGTTTGACGCTGAGACGACAGCTCCGATTGAAATCGAAAATCGTGTCCGCATTATGGAAAACGTAATCAGATATTTATGCGTTAAGCAAGAGGCATAATCAGAAAGAGAGCGTACGTATGAACAAAGTAATTCTTATGGGAAGATTGACAAGGGATCCCGAAGTGAGATATTCATCAGGGGACACTGCGACCGCGATTGCGAGGTATTCACTGGCAGTGGACAGAAGATTTAAGAGAAATAACGATGAGCAGACAGCAGATTTTATTAACTGCGTCGCGTTTGGAAAGTCCGGAGAGTTTGCGGAGAAGTATTTCAGGAAAGGTACGAAGGTGCTTGTGACCGGACGTATCCAGACCGGAAGCTACACGAACAAGGAAGGACAGAAGGTTTATACGACAGATGTTATCGTAGAGGATCAGGAATTCGCAGAAAGCAAGTCTGCTTCGTCGGGTGACGGCGGCTTTGCACCTGCAAGACCGGAACCGGCAACAGAAATCAGTGACGGCTTCATGAATATTCCGGATGGAATCGATGAGGAGCTGCCATTTAACTAATCAGAAACAGGAGGTAAGAGAAATGGCTTATAATAGACCACAAGGTGACAATGACAGATCTGATTCTCCGATGAGAAGAAGAGGCGGCGGAATGCGCAGAAGGAAAAAGGTTTGCGTATTTTGCGGAAAAGATAAGGCAATTGAGTACAAGGATGTCAATCTGTTAAAGAGATATGTATCCGAAAGAGGAAAGATCCTTCCGAGAAGAATTACCGGCAATTGCGCAAAGCACCAGAGAGCGCTTACGGTAGCAATTAAGAGAGCAAGACATATCGCGTTGATGCCTTACACAATGGATTAGAAATCAGACCAATTGCCGAATGGTAATTGGTCTTTTCAATTAGCTATTCTCAATAATAATAAACGGGAACCATGATGGAGCAGGCATATGAAACGAGGAAGCAGCGGCATAGAAATAAAGCGGGATAATCTTGACAATTACAGGATAAAACGTTATAGTTAGCTTTAACGATTAAACGCTGAAGCGCGTTTCAGTACGAAAGTATAAAAGATTGTCAGATAGGGGAAATAAGATGTCAATTACGGATTTATTGGAGAGAAACAGCCGTGAATACGGTAACGATGTCTGCCTTGTGGAAATCAATCCTGAAATCAAGGAAGACCGCAGGGTGACATGGAAGGAATATGAGCTGATTGAGCCGACGCAGCAGATGCAGTACCGCAGGGAAATCACATGGAGCGTTTTTGATGAAAAAGCGAATCGTTTTGCCAACCTTTTGATTTCCAGAGGGATCAAAAAGGGCGACAAGGTCGGTATTTTGATGATGAACTGCCTCGAATGGCTGCCAATTTATTTTGGCGTATTGAAAACGGGCGCGATGGCTGTCCCGTTTAATTTCCGTTATTCCTCGGAGGAGATTTTGTACTGCGCAAAGCTGTCTCAAATTGATATTCTTATTTTTGGACCGGCTTTTATAGGGCGTATTGAGGAGATTGCGGACGTGCTCAGCAAGCGCCGTCTGTTGATTTATGTCGGAGAAAACTGCCCGTCCTTTGCGGATGACTACAATTCCCTCGCGGCGAATTGTTCGAGCCAGAAGCCGGATATTACGATCACGGACGACGATGATGCTGCCATTTATTTTTCTTCGGGGACGACCGGTTTTCCGAAGGCAATTTTACATAAGCACCGTGCGCTGATGCACTCGTGCATGGTGGAACAGAACCACCATGGTCAGACGAGAGAGGATGTCTTTTTATGCATCCCCCCCCTGTATCATACCGGTGCGAAAATGCATTGGTTCGGCAGTCTGCTTTCGGGCAGCAAGACCGTGCTTTTAAAGGGTACAAAGCCGGAATTTATTCTGGACGCGGTATCGAAGGAGCATTGCACGATCGTGTGGCTGCTCGTTCCGTGGGCGCAGGATATTTTGGAGGAGATCGAAAACGGTAAGGTGAAACTCTCCGATTATGAGCTTTCAAAATGGAGACTGATGCATATTGGTGCGCAGCCTGTTCCGCAGAGCCTGATTAAGAAATGGAAGGAATTTTTTCCGAATCATGAATACGATACAAATTATGGTCTTTCCGAGTCGATTGGACCGGGCTGTGTACACCTCGGCGTGGAAAATATCCACAAGGTTGGTACAATCGGAAAAGCGGGCTACGGCTGGGAGACAAAGATTGTAGACGAAAAGCGCCAGGAGGTGAAGCCCGGCGAGGTCGGCGAGCTGGCTGTGAAGGGTCCCGGCGTTATGGTCAGCTATTATCATGACAGAAAAGCGACGGAGGAAGTATTGGCCGACGGTTGGCTGTATACAGGCGACATGGCGCGAGAGGATGAGGATGGATTTATCCTGCTTGTGGACAGAAAAAAGGATGTTATTATCAGCGGCGGTGAAAATATTTATCCGGTGCAGATTGAGGACTTTATCAGGACGAATGACGCGGTGCATGATGTAGCTGTCATCGGTATTCCGGATAAGCGGCTCGGAGAAGTCAGTGCGGCAATTGTAGAACTGAAGAGGGGTTATATTTTAACAGAGGAGGATCTGAATGAATTTTGCTGTCAGCTTCCGCGATATAAACGTCCGCATAAAATTATCTTTGCGGAAATACCGAGAAATCCAACCGGAAAAATTGAAAAACCGAAGCTACGTGAACGATATGGCGGAAAGGGTCTGATCGAGGCGCAGAATATCGGATGACCGGTATGATAACTGATCTGAGGAATCAATAATTCAAATGACAAACACTCCGCCCGCGTCCGTATTACCGTGGCGGAGTATTTGATTGCGAGAGTGTGTGAAGCACACTTATTATATAAGAAATTTCTACGAATTTCCTATATAATAAAACTTTATGCGCAGCTTCGCGCGCGGAACAAAAGCTGTGCTCCCGTAGTATTTGATTGCGAGGGTGTGTGAAGCACACTTTTGTTCTAAAAACAAAATAGAGTGGTATATGGTCTACGATAATTCAAGGTATGGTGGTTGAGAACTTCTGATAAAAATGATATAATCTAATGATGAATGTTCTATAGCGCAGACGAAACGAAAGCATATCAGTTCGCTAGACATCGAAGGAGTTATCATGAGTGCAAAAATCAAATTTAAGGGTCAGATCCGCTCCTATATCCAATGGCCTTTACGGTTTATAGCTTTAATCGTTATATTCAACGTTTTCATATATTTTGTTGATATTTATGCCGGCTTTGTCATGAGCGCTTTTGCGGTTATTTATATTTTGATTGCACTTGTTTTATATTTCAGAAACCGGACACTTGTTGTGAATGAGCTTGTCAGCTTCGCGACGCAGTACGGACAGATTCAAAAGCAGCTTTTGAGGGATCTGGAGCTGCCCTATGCGCTGCTTGACGAGTCCGGTAAGATTATTTGGACGAACGAAGCTTTCGAACAGCTTCTGCATGTGAAAAAGGGTTACCGTAAGTCGGTCATGTCTTTGCTGCCGCAGATGCACAAGGGAATTCTTCCGGGGATCGAATCTGAAACGGAGATGATGCTTGCCCATGAGGGCAGGGATTACCGCGTCAGCATGAAAAAGGTGTCGATGGAGGCAATGCTGGCGGCTTCCGCAATCGTGCAGACAGTCAATTATGACAGCTATCTGATTGCTTTCTTTATGTTTGATGAAACAGAAATCAACCGTCTGCAGAGAGAGAGGGAGGAACAGAAGCTCGCCACAGGTCTGATTTATATCGATAATTATGATGAAGCTCTGGAAAGTGTTGAGGAGGTTAGAAGATCGCTGCTCGTTGCACTCATTGACAGAAAGATTAACAAGTATTTTTCGATGATGGACGCGCTCGTCAAGAAGCTGGAAAAGGATAAATACTTCATCATTATACAAAACAAATATTTAAAATTACTGACGGAAAAGCGCTTTGATCTGCTTGAGGATGTAAAGACGGTCAATATCGGCAATGAGATGGCCGTTACGCTGAGTATCGGCTTTGGAGTTGAGACAGGCTCCTACCATCAGAATTATGAATATGCGCGTACGGCGATCGACCTTGCGCTCGGCCGGGGCGGGGATCAGGCAATCATCAAGCGGCCGGAGGATATCACGTACTACGGTGGCAAGAGCCAAAAGACAGAAAAGAATACCCGCGTCAAAGCAAGGGTTAAGGCACATGCCCTAAAGGAAATTATCGAAAGCAGCGACAAGATTATTATTATGGGGCACAAAATTCTGGATGTCGATGCATTTGGTGCTGCGGTCGGTATTTATAGGGCGGCCAAAACGTTTGGCAAAAAGACGCATATTGTCGTCAATGAAATCACGACCTCGATCCGTCCGCTTATGGACGGGTTGCTCAGTGCGGGCGACTATGAGGAGGATTTATTCCTCAACAATGCGGCGGCCATCGAGGCTGCCGATAATACGACGGTGCTGGTCGTTGTGGATGTTAATAAGCCAAGTTTTACGGAATGTCAGGAGTTGCTGGAAAAATGCAGTTCGATTGTCGTACTAGATCATCACAGACAGAGCTCTGAAAAGATTGAAAATGCGACATTATCGTATATTGAGCCATATGCTTCCTCCGCCTCTGAAATGGTTGCGGAAATTCTGCAATATATCAGCGATGACGTTAAAATACGTCCTGTTGAGGCGGACTGTATCTACTCGGGAATTATGATAGACACAAATAATTTCATGACAAAGACGGGTGTACGTACATTTGAGGCGGCAGCTCATTTGAGAAGAAATGGCGCAGATGTGACAAGAGTCCGCAAATTATTCAGAGACGATATGATAGACTATAAAGCGAGGGCAGAGGCGGTCAGACACGCGGAGGTTTATCAAGGTGCCTATGCGATATCCGTTTCTCCGAGCGAGGGTGTGGAAAGCCCGACGATTATCGGTGCGCAGGCGGCTAATGAGCTGCTGAATATTAGCGGTATCAAGGCATCCTTTGTGTTGACTGATTATCAGGACAAGGTTTATATCAGCGCGCGTTCAATCGATGAGATTAACGTACAGATCGTTATGGAGAAGCTTGGCGGCGGCGGGCATATGAATATCGCGGGCGCACAGATACCGGATGTGACCATAGAAGAGGCAAAGCAGTTTCTTTTGAACACACTGGAAATGATGCAAAAAGAAGGAGAATTATAATGAAGGTTATTTTACTGCAAGATGTCAAGACATTAGGAAAAAAGGGCGATGTCGTCGATGTAAGCGACGGCTATGCAAAGAATTTTATTTTCCCAAAAAAGCTTGGGGTTGAAGCAAGTGCGAAAAATATGAATGAACGGAAGCTGCAAAAGGCAAATGATGAAAAAGTGGCGGCTAGAATTTTTGAGGAAGCGAAAGAATTTGCAAAGATGATTGAGACAAAGCAAGTTATCGTGAAGCTGAAAGCAGGGGAGGGTGGAAAGACGTTTGGTTCCATATCCTCTAAAGAAATTGCGGCGGAAGCAAAAAATCAGCATGATCTGGATATCGATAAGAAGAAAGTCCAACTTCCTGAACAGATCAAGAGCATCGGCGCTTACGAGGTTCCGGTGAAGCTGCATTCGCAGGTTACCGCAAACCTAAAGGTAAAAGTAGAGGAAGCATAAGAAAGAAAATGAACCAAGGAGGCTGGCTTCATGGAAGAGGCACTGATAAAGAGAATATTGCCGCATAGTACGGAGGCGGAGCAGTCGGTGATTGGTTCCATGCTGATGGACAAGGAAGCGATTGTGATCGCTTCGGAAATCCTGCATAAAGATGATTTTTACGGGAAACAATATGGAATTTTGTTTGAAGCGATGGTGGAGCTTTATAACGAAGGTAAGCCGGTAGACTTAGTCACGCTCCAGAACCATTTAAAGGAAAAGGATGTGCCTGCGGAAATCAGCAGCATGGAGTTTATCAAGGAACTGATTACCGTCGTACCCACCTCGGCGAATGTAAAATATTATGCCAATATTGTAAGCGAAAAGGCTGTTCTCAGGCGGCTGATCCGCATTAATGAGGAAATTGCAAATGCGTGCTATGCGGGAAAGGAATCAACGGAATACATATTAGAGGATACGGAAAAGAGGATTTTTGATATTGTTCAGCGGCGTGGTATGGAGGACTTTACACCGATCAGTGAAGTGGTCATGAACGCGCTTGAGCGGATCAACATCGCTTCTCAGCAAAAGGGAAATGTCACCGGAATCGCAACAGGATTTACGGATTTAGATTATAAAACCGCAGGGCTGCAGCCCTCCGATCTTGTGCTGATTGCTGCCAGACCGTCCATGGGAAAGACAGCCTTTGTCTTGAATGTTGCTCAGCATATTTGTTTTAAGCTGGGTATGTGTGCGGCTATTTTCAGTCTGGAAATGTCAAAGGAGCAGCTTGTCAACCGTCTGCTTTCTTTGGAGTCCCGGGTGGATTCTCAGGCGATCCGTACCGGCAATATGTCGGACAGCGATTGGGACGGTATTATAGAAGGTGCGGGAGTGATCGGCAGATCAAAGATAATCATTGACGACACGCCCGGAATTTCGATACCGGAGCTGCGTTCCAAATGCCGGAAGTATAAACTTGATCATGATTTGCAGATTGTCATCATCGACTATTTGCAGCTGATGTCGGGAAGCGGGCGTGCAGATTCGAGGCAGCAGGAAATATCAGATATTTCCCGCTCGCTCAAATCTTTGGCCAGAGAGCTGCATGTGCCGGTTGTTGCCCTGTCACAGCTTTCACGAGCGGTAGAAAAGAGAGATGATCACCGCCCTATGCTGTCTGACTTGCGTGAATCAGGCGCGATCGAGCAGGATGCCGACGTTGTCATGTTTTTATACAGGGATGACTACTATAATAAAGAAACGGACAAGAAAAACATCGCGGAGGTTATTATCGCGAAGCAGAGAAACGGTCCAATCGGTACCATAGAGCTTGTATGGATGCCGGATTATACGAAGTTTGCAAACAAAGTGCGGGATTAGCGCACGTATTACCTTACGAAAGAGAACGGATGAGAGATTTCATCGGTTCTTTTTCGATTTATAAAAAAGAACATTGTTCAGGATGCGCACTCGTATCTAAATAAATTAAGAAATAAAAATAAGGGGAGCAGGAGTCATGGGAGACGTAAGGTATATGATATCGGAGGCATCTAAGAGAGTTGGTGTGGAGGCGCATGTATTGCGTTATTGGGAAGAGGAGCTGGATCTGCCGATTATGCGCAACGAGATGGGACACCGCTATTATACAGAAGAAAATATCAGCTATTTGACTCGAGTGAAAGAGATGAAGGAGAAGGGCTTTCAACTTAAGGCAATTCGTATGGCGTTTGATAATCACATGGAAAATGCCGAGGAACTGGCAGCCTCTGTAATTCAGGAGGCATCCAAAAATCATGTGAAAAAAGAGGAAACGGTGATGGAACAGGAGCCGCAGGATGTTAAACAGGCCAGACAACTGAAGGCCAGACAGCTTTTTAAGGAGTTATTTCTACAGGCGCTGCAGGAGAATAATCAGATATTGCTTAGCAGTGTCAAGGAGGAGGTGGGCGACCATGTCATCAAACAGGTGGATTATTTATTCCGTGAGCAAGAAGATCGCGAAGAAGAGCGCTTTAAACGGTTTGATGAGCTTCTTCGGAAAAAACAGCGTGGAAAACTCGGACTGCATCTAAAAACTCAATCTAAGCATGAGCCGAGCGGGCAAAAAGCATAAAGAATAAAGAATATGATTATAATAAGAGGGTGTCTCAAAAGTCAGCTTTCCAGACACCCTCTTACTATAACATAGGAAGTCCCTATGTAACGAAATTATATGCGCAAGACCGTATTTGATTATTCGGGATCGATAGCGCCTACGGGACAAGCACCTGCACAAGCGCCGCAGTCTACACAAGTGTCCGAATCAATATTGAACTTGCTGTCACCTGCAGAAATAGCGCCTACGGGACACTGCCCCTCGCATGTACCACAGCTGATACATGAATCGTTGATTACATATGCCATAACTATATCCTCCTTAAAATGTACTTCTTTTTATTTTAATATAAAAAGCCTAAATATACAAGATAAAAATTATTGGGATCCGGCTAGGGGTTTGGCTCGTCGTTTCCGAATGCCATTAAGGATGACTTCTTTTTTCTTGACGACCTCTTTCTTATCCATTGCAGGCGTATCGCCGAGCGGATAGGGAATACCAAGCTTCTCATATTTTGGCTTGCCGAGTGTGTGATAGGGAAGTACATCCAGCGCTTTTAGGTTGGACAGTCCGCCGATAAAGTAGCCGAGCTCAAACAGATATTCATCCTCATCGGTAAGCCCCGGTACAACGACATGGCGAATCCAAAGAGGCACTTTTTTTCGTGCGGAATATTTGGCAAAAGCGAGAATGCCGTCATTGGGCTGGGAAGCCACTTTTTTATGAATCTCAGGATCAATATGCTTAATATCAAGCATAATCAGATCTGTTACCGCCATCAGCCGATTCATTTTTTTAATCAGAGCGGCGTTATCCTTTTGATAGGTGATACCTGAGGTGTCAAGACACGTATGAATATCGCGCTGCTTTGCTTCGGTAAACAGCTCGATCAAAAAATCGATTTGCATGAGCGGTTCACCCCCGGTGGCTGTGATACCCCCGTCTTTGTAAAATCCTTTATTTCTCTCGTACTGGTCAAGGATTTCGGATACTTCCATTTCCGTACCGGCCGCTAATTCCCATGTATCCGGATTATGGCAGTACAGACAGCGCATCGGACAGCCCTGAAAAAATACGACAAAACGCACACCCGGCCCGTCTACGGTACCAAAGCTTTCAATGGAATGGATTCGTCCCTTCATAATTATGCGCCCCCTTTCAATCATACATATAGGTAATAACAAGCCTCTCCGCGCCGCAGAGAGGCTTGCCCCTGTTAAAATTTCAGATTAGATTGCTTCATGGAAAGTACGGGAAATAACATCATTCTGCTGCTCCGGTGTCAGCTTGATGAAGTTGACCGCATATCCTGAAACACGAATCGTCAACTGAGGATAATTCTCCGGATGCTTCTGCGCTTCCAGCAAAGTATCTCTGTTCAAAACGTTTACATTTAAGTGATGTCCACCCTTCGTAGCGTAACCATCCAATAAAGCTACAAGGTTATCAACCTGTGCACTGCTTGTTGCTGCTGCCATAATACAAATCCTCCTTTTGTTATTGTGATACCTTTCGGTACAATTTATTCATAATCGTCCAGGCCCTGGTGAAGAGTTGGTACGCTGCATGCCAGAGGTGTTCTGGAACAATCCGTGCAGCCCCTTGTATCTACACTGCGTATCGCTTCTTTTGTAGAATCCACTTCGACGTTTAAATGTCCCACTCCTTCGCTGACCGAGTCATCGAGGAATGCTACCAAATCGTCAATCATTTTCTTTTCATCCATAAACCTACCTCTTTCTGAACAGTTCCTTATTTGCTGAGGTCAAGCTCGATGTCTCCTGCGAATACCTGATCTTCCTTGCCAAGTGCACCGGGGATGACTGTAAATGTATTGGAGATACCATCCTGGGCATCGTTGAACGGAAGCTTTGCAACGGAGGACAGGGATGCAATCGCACCATGTGAGTCACGTCCGTGCATTGGGTTGGCACCCGGAGCGAAAGGCTGACCCTTCTTACGTCCGTCAGGAGTGTTACCGGTTGCTTTGCCATAAGTTACGTTAGAAGTAATCGTAAGAACCGACATCGTCGGAACACCGTTTCTATATACATGATTTCTTCTGATCGCCGTCATAAACTTAGATACGATTTTCTGTGCGATTTCATCGACGCGGTCATCATCGTTTCCGTATTTCGGGAAGTCGCCGGTCGTCTTAAAGTCAATAATAACGCCGTCTTCATCCCTGATTACCTCGACCTTTGCATATTTGATTGCAGACAGTGAGTCTGCAACGATGGAAAGACCTGCGATACCGGTTGCAAAATATCTCTTGACATCTCTGTCATGAAGAGCCATCTGCGCTTTCTCATAGCAATACTTGTCATGCATATAGTGGATAACGTTCAGCGTATTTACATAAACATTCGCTTGCCATTCCATCATATCGACGAATTTAACCATTACATCGTCAAAATCGAGCACATCGCCTGTAACGGGACGGTACTTCGGTCCGATTTGCTTTTTGGATACCTCGTCCACCCCGCCGTTTAAAGCGTAAAGCAGACATTTTGCGAGGTTCGCGCGAGCGCCGAAGAACTGCATTTCCTTGCCGATTACCATAGAGGATACGCAGCATGCGATACCGTAGTCGTCGCCGTGTGTAATTCTCATAAGGTCGTCATTTTCATACTGGATCGAAGACGTATTGATCGAAGACATCGCGCAGAACTTCTTGAAGTTTTCAGGAAGCCTTGTCGACCAGAGAACTGTTAAGTTCGGCTCCGGAGCAGCTCCTAAATTATTAAGTGTCTGTAAATAACGGAACGACATCTTTGTTACCATGTGGCGTCCGTCAACGCCCACACCGCCGATTGACTCTGTTACCCATACCGGATCGCCTGCGAAAATCTGGTTGTATTCCGGTGTGCGGGCAAACTTAATGCATCTTAGCTTCATGATAAAGTGATCGATGAATTCCTGAAGCTGTTTTTCTGTAAAGGTACCGTTCTTAAGATCTCTTTCTGCAAAGCAGTCGATGAAGGTGGAAGTACGTCCAAGGGACATTGCCGCGCCGTTCTGCTCCTTTACTGCAGCCAGATATCCGAAATAAGTAGCCTGAATCGCTTCTTGTGTATTCTGTGCAGGTTTGGAAATATCGCAGCCATAAGAAGCAGCCATTGCCTTCATCATCTTTAAAGCGACAATCTGCTCGGAAAGCTCTTCACGAAGGCGAATGACATCATCCGTCATCACACGTCCCGTAGAATCCTTCTGCTCCAATTTATCTTCGATCAGCCTGTCGATACCGTACAGAGCAATACGTCTGTAATCCCCAATAATACGTCCGCGCCCATATGCGTCAGGAAGACCCGTAACGATATGGGAGGAGCGGCATGCTCTGATCTCATCGTTGTAAGCATCAAAACAGCCTGCGTTATGCGTCTTTCTGTGTGTGGAGAAAAATTCGCTGATCGCAGGATCAACTTCGTAACCGTTGTCCGAACAAGCTTTCTCCGCCATACGGATACCGCCATAAGGCTGCATGGAGCGCTTGAAGGGCTTATCTGTCTGGAAACCTACGATCGTTTCCTTGCTCTTATCCAAATATCCCGGGCCGTGAGAAGTAATTGTAGATACAACCTTTGTATCCATGTCCAGAACTCCGCCTGCAGCGCGTTCCTGCTTCTGCAGATCGAGTACCTGTGCCCATAAATCCTGTGTGTTCTGTGTAGGTGCTGCTAAGAAAGAATCGTCACCATCATATGGTGTGTAGTTCTTCTGAATGAAGTCTCTGACATTGATTTCTTTTTCCCATTTACCGCCTACGAAACCATTCCATTCTGATCTCATTGCTGAATGCCTCCTATAGTTATAATAATATTGAATAACGAATCCGGTCCTTGCAAAACCGAAATAACACTTTTCAAATCCATGTATGATTATAGGTTAATCGTGTATACACGTCAAGGAGTCCGGCTGTTCTTTTTTGCATACATTCGCTGAAAAATAAGGTTTTTTTGGTTATCTTGTATAAAATTTTAGAAAGATTTTATAATAAATTTCGAAAACCATTTTTCTTATGCCTTGTCATAAAAAGAAAAAAGTGTTACCCTACGAATGTGAAGAATTTTATACTCATCGAGTAATTTCAGAAGGAGGTTTTACTATGGCAGCGATTGCAAAGGATATGACGATCGGTGAAATTTTAAGGACGAACCCGAATGTGGCTTCGATCCTTATGGAAGCAGGAATGCATTGTCTCGGTTGTCCTTCCGCACAGGGAGAAAGCTTGGAAGAAGCAGCATTTGTTCATGGAATGGATATCGACGAATTAATGGCAAAGATTAATGCTTTATAATTGTTAAAACCAACCGGACAGCGGAAGGAAGAATAAAAGTGTGAACCGTTTTAGAAACCGGTTCACACTCTTTATTTTATGGAATAATCCTGTTTTTATTTGTACTTTTATGTGTTATTCTTAGGAAATTTTATGCATAGAGCAGCTTTTGCAAGGCATCTTCCTTTATAATTGACTCATTGTGCTCTTCAAAATATGCTTCTGCCGCGGGTGTGTATTTTTCCGGCGTACCATATTCAGAGATCATATTGCAGACCCTGTTGAAATCCTCCTGCGTATGGCTCGACTTGGAGACAATCAGGACGATCCGTCCTGTCCGGCTATCCCTATATAAGGAGTTCTTGCCAAAGTAAAACGCTTTTACAACATGCGCGAGTCTTGTGACGGCATCGATATCAACAAAGGAATAGGCTTTTGTTAATTCAAAACAAGCAGAAGCTTTTTCAAGCATCTTCTCTTTTGCCTCCTCAAGCAGCTCAGCAGAAGCAGGTGACCGTTCCTGTTTTAACTTCTTGAACAGATCCAGAACGTTGTCAGCCTCATCATTGATAGACTGCATGACCTCGTCAAGTCCCAAATCCTCTTCCTCGTGTACAGAAGGAGCAAAATTGGAAAATCTCGTATCAAGCTCTTCGGGGTCTTCCACCTTTGTAATAATAAGCACAATGCAATCTGCGGAAAGCGGAATGGCTTCTATCATAAGCGGGATGTCTTCTGCTTCAAAACCGAATTCGTATGCAGCCTGCTGCATCATATCCCGAAAGAGACTTTTTGCCTTTTCCGTGCCGTAAGCCAGCTCGCTGATCTTTAATTCGCGGTCTGCCAAATCAGCTTTTGTTAATGTGCAGCGTATCTGATGGTCATTTACTTTTTCGAGTTTCATAGTATCACATCCTTCCTGATTATTATTTTAAAGGCATTAGCCGTTAATTTGATTATCGGAATACGTCTTATGTTCCGATAATATAGCTTATGAGAAATTGGGAAGCAAATTCTCATAAAAGGCGTCAGCCGTTAATTTGATTATCGGAATACGTCTTATGTTCCGATAATATAGCTTATGAGAAATTGGGAAGCAAATTCTCATAAAAGGCGTCAGCCGTCAATTTGATTATCGGAATATGTCTTATGTTCCGATAATATACTGTATGCAAAATGAAGTCAATAGGCTTTCTGTCCACAAATCTTAAAGTTTCATAAAGCAAAAAGAAAGTATCCTGACGAAAAAAATAAAAAATGTAAAATAATGCTTGCAATGTAAAATAAAATCCAGTACAATCATTTCATGAGGCTTCTTTCGCAGATAGCAGCGAAAGGAGGATAGTAATATTATATAATCTTTCACTTATATTTTAAGCCATATTGCAGTTTTTTTCTAGTGGAAATTAATCCAAAGATTGGTTTTCGCCACATAATCTGTTTTACAGATGTCTGTTAAGTGGATATACAGACCGCTTAATCAAATCGTTTCAATATTTATTTCATCAAAGACGATAGGACTCCGAACAGTAATAATTCAAAACATAGAACCGTTATAGTTTATGCAAGCGGGAAGCCTCATATTAGTCTTTACTTTCCGATTATTAATTATAGTATCGGCAAAAAAATACAAAATATAATCCCTTATGTGAAAATGCCATATCATTGTGTCACGAAAACTATTGATGGATGCTGGTATTTCCTATATAAAATTGAGCAAAAATGCAGGCTGTATAAGGGGTTAGGGAGGGTTTTCTTATGGATATCTATAAAAAAGCCGTTTGTGCAAAACAGCGTAAGGATCTTCAAGCCTATTTGAAGCTGCTGTCACAGGAGGGTGTGCGCGTTTCCATTGAGGGACATGTATTTCCGATTTCTGAGGCTGCAGAGATCATGTCGGTTAATGAAAAGGTTTGCTATATGCCCGATTATTTGCGGGATGAGAGCGGTCAGCTCGTTGAGATCCGGTATGACCGGATTGTTCTTCCGTAAACTGCAGAGCACGAGGAGGAAATCAAAGACGGAATCAAGCCGTGCCGCATTTTGTAAATCAGGCCCCGATATGCAATGCGGCATCGGCCAAAATTCTTAAAAAAATTTGAAGTATTACGAAAATATTACACAATACTACTTTTTATAATGACGAAAAGAAAATAGTTTGTTATAATATACTGTGATTTTGATTGTGCACGCAAAATTGCGCGGCGGTTTAATCCAGAGTAGGAGGAATTAATTTGAGTACGAATAAATCGAAAGCAAGAAAACGAAGAAAAATGAGAAGGATGCTTCAGAAGCTCATTCCGGCTGTTATTGCGGTCGTATTAATTATACTTGTAGTTATTGTAAGTATGGTGACAGGCTTATTCGAGAATTTCTCTTATTCCTCGGAGCAGATCGATGAATCTGACCTGTACAGCTATTATGGTGTGGTTTCGGAGGACTATGCTGCTATTGTGGAAAATGGTGTAATTTCCGAGCAGCAGCTTCGGGTCATTGACGGGCGTTGTTATCTCGATCTGGCATCGGTCAAGAGCGAGTTTACTGATCGGTTTTATTATGATGTCAATGGCGGTGCTTTATTATATACCACGGAGGAAAGCGTGCTTTCCGCGGCGATAGGAGCAGCCTCCTATTCGATTGCGGGCATTGAAACGCAGACGCCTTATGCGATCTGCATGCTGGAGGGTGATACGCTGTATGTGGCTCTGGACTATGTAAGCTTGTATACGACGCTTTCTTATGAGGTATTTGGCGGTAATGGCGAGCCTTACCGTGTTGCGATCAGGACTGCGGGCGGTACAGTGCAAAAGGCGGAGCTTCAGAAGAGCCATGCGGTGCGCCTGGAGGCTGATAAAAAGAGTAAAATTATTAAGGAGCTTGATGAGGGTACGACAGTTACCGTGCTGGAGACGTCCGGAGACTGGTCAAAGGTGCAGACGGACGATTTGCTGATCGGTTTCATTGAGACAAGAGATCTGACTGATACTCACGAGAAAGCCCTGGAGGCACCGGCTGAAGTAGTAGAGGGAGAGTTTAAGCATATTTCTAAGGACTATCCGATCGTGCTCGCGTGGGATATGGTGACTAATGCGGATGCCAATAATTATCTTTCCGATCGTCTGCAATCGGTCAGCGGTCTCACGACAATTTCGCCGACGTGGTTCAGTCTGGCGGATAATAACGGGACGGTCGCTTCTATCGCGAGTCAGGCTTATGTCGATACCGCACATGCGGCGGGCTATGAGGTTTGGGGCCTTGTCGATGACCTGACATATCCGGAGGTCAGTACTTATGAGGTTTTATCCTATTCGGATAAACGTGCGTTTGTAATAGAACAGCTTATCAATTATGCGAAACAGTATGGTTTGGAAGGGATTAACGTTGATTTTGAGTCAATTTCCGTTGATACGGGGGAGCCGTTTATCCAATTTATCAGGGAGCTTTCGATTGAATGCCGTAAGGAGGGGATCGTGCTTTCCGTGGACAACTATGTGCCGACCTACACGAGCCATTACAACCGAAAGGAACAGGGTATCTTTGCGGACTATGTGATCATCATGGGCTACGACGAGCATATTAAGAGCTCAGAGAAGAGTGGTTCGGTAGCTTCTTTGAATTTCGTAACAAGCGGAATCGAAATGACATTGGAAGAAGTTCCGGCGGAACGCGTAATCAATGCAGTGCCGCTTTATACGAGAATCTGGATTGAGACGCCCAAGACCGAGGCGGAAATTGCGGCAGAGGATGCGAATACGGAATATATTCCTTATAAGTTGGACGTGCAGACAGTCAGGATGGCGGATGCGATCGCAGCCGTGCGGAATGCCGGTGTGACAGCGGAATGGGACGAAACGACCGCCCAAAATTACGCCGAGTGGACGAAGGAAGGCTCAATCTATAAGGTATGGCTTGAAGATGCACAGTCACTTGGCGCAAAGCTGCAGGTCATGGTCAATAAAAACCTTGCCGGAGCAGCGGCATGGCAGCTTGGCTATGCGGACAGCTCCGTATGGGAAGTACTTGATCAGTATTATTAAAGGGGATCAGGTGAGACTTTCCCGGTAATCGGTCGGAGAGATACCATAATAGTTTTTGAAGGCCTTGCTGAAATAGTTATTGTTGCTGTAGCCGAGACGGTCAGAGATTTCTTGTATTTGGATAGCGTTATTTGAAAGCAGCTCCTTTGCCCGGCTCATACGCAGCTTAAGTGCGTATTCATAAATGCCGATATCGTATTGTTTTTTAAACAGCTTAGATAAGTATTCCTTTGAAAAGAAATATTTGTCGCTAAACATGGATATCTTGATATCGGTCGCATAATTTTTTTCGACATAATCGCGGATGATTTCGATGACCTCGCCCGGCGCAAGCTGATACGAAGCTGTCTCTGCGGATTGATCCTCTAAGCGGCCGCCCAATTGAATAAATGCGCGTTCGATGGCAATATTCAAATCTTCGGAGTTGATCGGCTTTAGTATATAGTCGACGGCTCCGTTTTTAATTGCAGCCTGCGCATAGTGAAATTCGTCATAGCCGCTTACGATAATATATTTGGACTTTGGGAAGTCCTGTTTGGCCTGTTCTAGAAATTCAATGCCGTTCATAACCGGCATATGCATATCCACAAAAACAAATTCGGGGTGCAGCTCCCGCATACAGGCAATGCCCTCCTTGCCATTTGTCGCATAATGAAGCTGCGAGATCTTGTATTTTTTCCAGTTTCCGAGTGCCGTAATGGCGACCCGTACCGGTTTTTCATCGTCAATGATCAATGCCTGAAACATGCTGTACCTCCAAAATAGGAATTGCAACGGTAATGGTAGTGCCGGCATAAAGGATACTTTCGATATGAAGCGAGGCCTTCTCGTGATAAATCAGGCGAAGCCGGCTTGCTAAATTAGAAAGACCGATGCCGGTATTTTTTTCGGAGCGCAGCGGAATATCTGAGAAGGAAGCGAGCAGCTTTTGGAGCTGATCCCGTTCGATCCCGTTGCCGTTATCCGATACCTTGATCCATAGCGTCTCCTCCTCAACAAACGCATCCGCGTCAATGTGGATCGAAAAAATATTGCCCTTCATGCCGTGCAGGATGGAATTCTCCACGAGCGTCATGATGCTGAGCTTCGGTATCAAATAATGTGATATCCCATCAGAAATCGTAATGCGGAAGGAGAGAGCGCTGTCAAAGCGTTCTTTTTGCAGCATCAGATAGCCGCGCACCTGCACGATCTCCTCTTCAATTGCGACAAGCTCCTTTTCCTTGATGGAATAACGCAACAGCGAAGCGAGACTCGTAATCATCGTGTTAATTTTTGTCTGGTTGTTTAAAATTGCTTCGGCTGAAATTGCCTGCAGCGTATTATATAGGAAGTGCGGGTTCGTCTGTGCTTCAAGAGCAATCAGGCGCGCCGTCTCCTCATTCAGCTTTGCGATATAGTTCGTCTTAATCAGCTCGTCGATTTTCTGAAGCATCGTGTTGTATTCTTCTTCGAGCTCACAGATTTCAAGGTTTCCGCCAATTTTCTCAACGGCTGCAAAATTTCCGGAGCCGGCTTTTTTCATCCGCTGCGTCAGGGCGCTGATCGGGTTTGTAACAAGACGGATAAAAATGACAAAAAGCAGGACGGAGAAGGAGATCGCGATCAGTGCAAGGACAATGCGGATATTGCGTGTAACTGCAATATCATTTTCGATATCCTCAACCGGTTTTAACAATACGAGCGTAAAATCTTCCGCTGAACAGACATGTGATACAACCAGATAAGGAACATCAAGGACTCTTGTCGTAAATGCCTCGCCCCCTGCAACGGTCAAATCCTGCATAAAACGTGTGAGTGCCGGGGGATCCGTAAGCTGCTTGCCGCTCGTATAATAAATGTTGTTGTTTCCGTCCAGAATGCAGTAAATTTCGTTGTTCTGAATATGATTTTTCGCCAACGCATCTACAAAGGTCGTCGTAAATGACAGCTCTACGATTGCAAGCGGTTCCTTTGTCTCGATATCAATGATCGTCCGATAATATTTCATGAAACCGTCCTCGTCCAAAGGAAAGATTGAGCGGTAGTAGTTGCCCTTCGTGAAGCTGTCATAGCCCGGCAGGGAAGCAAAATCATAAAAGTCGGAGCTTAAAAACTGGTTCAGCTTTGTGGAGCGGGAATAAAGCGCCTCCTTTTTGATCAGATAAAGGTTATAGGAAATCAAGTCACTTCTTGAATAAAAGTTGCTTTTTAACAACGATTGGATATAATTCTTGTCCTCGTAATCAAGCTGTTTATTGTTGGAAATCATCTGCAAAAAGGTCCCGTCGTTTCTGAGCGCAAGGGAATACCAGTTGATTTCCGACAGATAGGAATCAAAATTGGCACCCTCAAAGGTAAGAGCCGTGGATTGCGATTTGATGCTTTCCTCCATAATCGTATTCTTATTTCTAATATAATTATAGGAAATAATAATAACGACAATGATTAGGATAATCGAGGAGCTTAATAAAATCAGTTGATTTCTCAAGGAAATCAGATTCAGCCATTGCTTGATTTTTTTCTTTGTCATAGCAGTCTGCGCCCCTTTCCGCAAAATGAACAGCTTTCCGTGAAAACACCCTGTGCCCATCAGGACAATGCGGGGTTTGTATATTCATATTATCACAAATATAAAATAAGTGAATAGAATTTGTTCTTTTTATTACCATAACTTGTTTTGTTAATTGCATTTTAACAAAAGGGATATTTAAATATAATAAAATATATACATAGTGCACAAACTGAATGATGATGGAAAAGTATACAGGAAGAAGGAACAAAGAGGAGGAGCAGATGGGTATGAAAAAGAAAGAAACGCTGGAAACGATTTTTTATACAATTCCGGCGGTGATTCTTGTCAGCCTGACAATTTATATTCCGTTTATTATGAGCGGTTATTATTCCCTGACGAAGTGGAACGGAATTTCCAAGGAACCGGTTTTTATCGGCTTTGAAAATTTTAAAAAGATTTTTACGGGAGATACAGGTTTTATCAATTCCATTTTCTTTACGATGAAATATTCGTTCGTATTTATCATTGTCGCTAATATTCTGGCACTGGCGCTTGCGACGGCGCTCGTAAAGAAAATAAAGACAGCAAATCTGCTGCGCGGTGTGTTCTTTGTACCTTACATCATGAGTATGACGATCGTCGGCTTTATTTGGAAATTCATTTTTTCTCAGGGCTTTGCGAAATTATTTGATATGACCGGTGCCGAATTTCTAAATCTAAGCTGGTTGGGTGATCCAAAGCTGGTGTTTTATTCGGTGGCCTTTGTCGGTATCTGGCAGTCGATCGGTTTTTATATCGTGCTTTATATTGCGGGTCTGCAAGCTGTGCCGACCGATGTGTTGGAGGCGGCGACCGTGGACGGCGCAAACGGGGTGCAGCGGTTTTTCCGGGTGACGCTGCCGCTGCTTGGACCTTCTATTACGACCTGTTTATTTATGTCGCTGACCAATTCTCTGAAAGTATTTGATATTATTCTGGCTTTGACAAAGGGTGGTCCCGGAAGCGCGACCTACAGCGTTACGTTGGAAATTTACCGGGAAGCGTTCCAAAATAATAATTATGGAGTTGGTTCTGCGAAGTCCATCATCTTCTTCCTAGTCGTGCT
This sequence comes from uncultured Lachnospiraceae bacterium, assembly GCA_964566545.1. Classification (GTDB taxonomy): domain Bacteria; phylum Bacillota; class Clostridia; order Lachnospirales; family Lachnospiraceae; genus JAEYFP01. Next base: position 77,560 of record CAZMIX010000005.1, read on the forward strand.
CGTGCTTACACAGCTCGTCCTGAAGATTTTCAGCAGGAAGGAGGTTGATCTGTGATGACAAGAGCAAAGAAAAAGAAGCTTCGTGTCCTCATACTGGAAATTGTGATGCTTTTGATGGGGCTCGTATATATTTATCCGGTGTTTTTGATGTTTATGAATTCCGTAAAGCCGTTTAAGGAGGTCGTAACGGATGTGATAGCGCTGCCGACGCGAGCCGCATGGGAAAATTATGAATATGTCATTGACAAAATGGAGTATGGCAGGTTGTTTATTAACAATGCCGTTATCACTGCGATCGGCATCGTTGGTATTGTGGCGTTTTCCTCAATATCCGCGTATATTCTGGACAGAAGGAAAAACAAATATACGAAACTGATCCATACGATCATTATTACACCGATGCTGATCCCATTCCAGACGATTATGATCACGCTGCTAAAGGTGATGAATGTCGTGCATTTATCCGGTTCTACCTGGGGTCTTGGCATTCAGTACTGGGGCTTTGGAATTCCGATGGCGACGTTTATTTATTATAATTTCATGAAGACAATTCCGAAGGAAATCGATGAAAGTGCAAGAATTGACGGAGCTTCCACATTCCGCACCTTTACAAGTGTAATCTTTCCTTTGTTAAAATCTGTTTCGGTAACGGTCATCGTGCTTGATGTGATGTGGATATGGAACGATTTTCTGCTCCCGCTGCTGATGGTAAACAGCTCTCCGAAAACAAAGACACTTGTACTTGCGGCCTATAATTTTGTCGGGCAGTTCAATACGCAGTGGCATTATGCGATGACGGCAATGGTGCTCGCGGTTGTGCCTTCGATTATATTTTTTGTTCTGCTGCAAAAGTATATCGTAGAAGGCGTTGTGGCGGGAGCCGTAAAGGGTTAGCCGCTAAAATACAAAACAGATATTTATTCGTATTCCGGCCGGGTACGGATTAATATAGAGAAAAAGAAACTTATGGAAACGTTTGAAAGGAAGGGAAACAGTTATGAAAAAGAAAGTATTAAGTTTAATTCTTTCGACAGCAATGGCAGTCACAATGCTTGCAGGCTGCGGCCAGAGCTCTGCGGAACCGGCGGCACCTGCCAAAGAAAGCGCACCTGCTGAAGCGGCAGAGGATGCAGCTCCAGCAGAAGAAACGGCTTCCTCAGATGAGCCTGTTGAAATCAACATGTTTATTTCAAGTCCGGAATATGCGGATGCGATCAATGAACTGATTGCGGCATACAAGGAAGTAAAGCCGAACGTTACAATTAATTATGAAACAACGCAGAACGATTACCCGACATTGTTAAAGACAAAGCTGAATGCGGGAGAATGCCCGGATATCTTTTCTTCTACTTCCGGCAAGGAAATCGGCACTTATTTGGATTATTCCTATGATTTGGCAGGACAGCCGCTCGCCGGTGCGATGAGCGATTCGGTTGCCGCTGTTATGAAGTCCGGCGATGAGATTCACGGACTCAGCATCAAAGGCAACTATTTCGGACTCATTTATAATAAGGCGATTTTTGAAGAGTGCGAAATTACGGAATTCCCGCAGACGCTTGATGAGCTTGAGGCAGTTTGTGAAGCGATTCAAGCAAAGGGCTATCAGCCGTTCACGACGGGCTATGCTGAGTGGTGGGTATTTAAGCACACATTCCAGTCATTCCTTGACGCGGCAGGTGGAGATGATGTGGAAGGACTTGTCAACAAGTTTGTGGCAGGCGAAGCACATTTCAAGGACTACCCGGAAATTTATGACAATTTCTTTAGATATCTGGATCTGACCGTAAAATATGGCGACGCAAAGCCGCTTGAGACAGATTTAAGCGCAGAGGATGCAGCGTTTGGCTCCGGCCAGGCAGCGATCATGAATGGTCAGGGCGCATGGGTAGAAGCGGATGTGCTTGCGATTGATCCGGAACTTAAGATCGGCTTTGACGGCTATCCGGTAAGCAATGATGCTGCAAACTGCAAGGTAATCGGCGGTTCAGATCAGGCTCTTCGTATTTATAAGGATTCAGCGGTGTTGAACGATGTGCTTGATTTTGTAAATTGGTGGTATACTTCCGATTATGGAAAGGGATGGTTCAATGAAGTAGCGGGTGTTATTCCTCCGATTGACGATGCGACGGCTCCTGATTTCGAAGTTATTAAGCAGGGTAACGTGCATGCTTCTGCCGAAGGCACAAACACACTGTCGATTGTTTACTCAACAGACAGCTTCCATCAGGCATTCGGTGAGGTGCTGCAGTCCTATATCGCGGGAACCATCGATAAGGATACGGCATGCACACAGATCGAAGAGAAGTGGGTAGAGCTGGAGGGCGGCAATTAAGTAAATTAATTGGATAAATAGGGGCATGGACTGCAAAATAGCGGCTCGTGCCCTTTTGTCGTACGCCCCGCGGATGCACGTTCCTTAAGTCGCTATAGTACAAAAGAAAACTCTGTAAAACATTTACGAAAAACTCACAAATGCTTTATAATAAATTCAGTATAAAAAAACAAAAAATCATTAAAATACAGTTAGAAGACATAGTTTATCAGTTTAAGCTGAAAAGAAGGCGAGGGCAGAACGATGAAATTTTCAGAAGGATATTGGTTGAAGAGTGAACGAGCAACGGCTTTTTATGCGTCGGAGGCATATTACGTGGAGGAAATCCCCAGCGGTATGCGCATCGTTGCACCGTGCAAGAAAATTGCAAGCAGGGGTGACACGCTGAATATGCCGACGATTACATTGGAATTCACATCGGCAGGAAAAAATATGATTCAGGTAAGAAGCTATCATTATGAAGCTTACGAGTCTCATGAGGCGAGGTTCCCGCTTACTATCATTCCGCAGGATACGACGGTCGTGATCGATGAAAAGGAAGCCGTTCTGACGGCGGGCGACTTGACGGTACGTGTCAACAGGGAGTCATGGAACTATCAATTTGAGGCGGCAGGCGAAGTGATCACAAGCTGCGGCTTCAGAAATTTATCTTATGTGCAATATGACAGAGAGCTTTCCACAATGCTTCCGCAGGACGGCTATATGAAGGAAGCTTGCCGGCCTTATATGGTGACGGAGCTTTCGATCTGTCCGGGTGAATGCGTTTACGGTCTTGGCGAGCGGTTTACCTCTTTTGTGAAAAACGGACAGGTTGTGGATACATGGAACGAGGACGGCGGCACGTCTTCCCAAATCTCCTATAAATGCGTTCCTTATTATATGACAAACAAGGGTTACGGTATTTTTGTGGATCATGCCGACAACGTTTCGTTTGAAGTGGCAAGCGAGAAGGTTGAGTATGTAGGGTTTTCCGTGCCGGGCGAGGAGCTTCGCTATTTCTTTGTATACGGCCCGTCACCAAAGGAAATCATGGAATCGTATACGGATTTGACCGGAAAACCGGCGCTTCCTCCAGCTTGGTCATTTGGACTGTGGCTGTCTACCTCATTTACAACTAATTACGATGAGGCGACGACAAGCTCGTTTATCCAAGGCATGTTTGATAGAGATATTCCGCTCAGCGTGTTCCATTTTGACTGTTTTTGGATGAAAGAATTTCATTGGTGTGATTTTGAATGGGATGAGCGCGTGTTCCCCGACGTGAAGGGCATGCTGGGCAGATATAAGGATAAGGGTCTGAAAATCGATTTGTGGATCAATCCTTATATTGCGCAGGGAACGGCATTTTTTAAAGAGGGAGTCACGAATGGATATTTGCTGATGCGTGCGGACGGTAAGGGTGTAAAGCAGGTAGATACGTGGCAGTCGGGCATGGGATTGGTTGATTTCACGAATCCCGCAGCGGCAAAGTGGTACACGGATAAGCTGAAAACGCTGTTGGACGCGGGTGTCGATTGCTTTAAGACGGACTTTGGAGAGAGAATTCCGGTGGATGTCGCTTATTATGACGGCTCCGATCCGGTCACGATGCATAACTATTATACCTATCTTTATAATCAAGCGGTATTTAACCTGTTAAAGCAGGAAAAGGGCGAAAAAGAGGCTGTACTGTTTGCAAGAAGTGCGACAGCGGGCTGCCAGCAGTTTCCGGTGCATTGGGGCGGTGATTGTTCGGCAAACTATCCTTCAATGGCGGAAACGCTGCGCGGTGGTTTATCATTTGCAATGTCGGGCTTTTCATTCTGGAGTCATGATATTTCCGGTTTTGAGCAGACGGCTCCGCCCGATTTGTATAAGAGATGGGTGGCGTTTGGCTTGCTGTCCACACACAGCAGGCTGCATGGCTCGACGAGCTACCGCGTGCCGTGGCTGTTTGATGAAGAATCTAACGATGTCGTTCGCTTCTTTACGAAGCTGAAATGCAGGCTGATGCCTTACATTTTCAGCATGGCGGCGGAAGCGCATGAAAAGGGCACGCCCGTGATGCGCCCGATGGTATTTGAATATCCGCTTGATCCGGCGTCAAGCTACCTGGATATGCAGTATATGCTTGGAGAAAGCCTTCTTGTAGCGCCGATCTTCAATGAAAAGGGCACTTCGGATTACTACCTGCCGCAAGGCAAATGGACGCATCTGCTTTCAGAAGAAAAGAGAGAGGGCGGCCGCTTCTACAAGGATACGTATGATTACTTCTCCCTTCCCTTGTATGTGCGTGAAAACACGATCCTTGCGACGGGCACAATGGATACAAGACCAGATTATGATTACGCGGATGGTGCGGTGCTAAATATTTATGAGCTTGGCGAGGAAAAGACTGCTTCCTGCAAGATAGTGGACTTAAATGGTAAGGAAGTGCTTCGTGTTCTGGCTGTAAGAAGCGGAAATGCCATTTCCCTGAAGCTGACGGCGGCACCCCAAAATATGAAGGTCTGCATCCACATGGAAGGCTTTGAGAAAAAAGAGCTGCCTCTGGCAGACAAAGAAATGATTATTTCCCTATAGGTTGTTGGTTTTGAAACCGGGCGGTGAGAGTAAGGCGGCTGTACAGTCCCTGCTTTCATCGCCTATTGTGTGTAAAAAGCGTTCATTGCCTGATGCACTCTTGTTTCCGATACATTTATTATAAGAGGAAGTGGTTATAAAAGGATATCCCTGTCTCATAAGATGTATAAACAATAAAGCGGAACCGTAGTGTTTATGAAAAACAGGAAGCTTGAAATTTTTATGGCAATGGTCTTGCTGATTGCGGCAGCGTTTTTGTCGAAGCAGGCGGCTGTCTCTGTCATGAGTGGAAGTGTAGAAAAGAAGCAGGAACGCGTCGTTTGCATCGATGCGGGTCATGGAGGCAGTGATCCCGGAAAGATTGGTATTAATCAGTCGCTGGAAAAAGATATTAATCTGTTAATTGCAAGGCGCCTCAGAACTCTGCTCGTGCAAAATGATGTCAGGGTTATAATGACGCGGGAAACGGACGACGGTCTGTATGATGAGGAAAGCACGAACCGCAAATCGCAGGACATGAAGAGGCGCTGCGCGCTGATTAACAAAACCGCTCCTGCCTTTACGGTCAGCATTCACCAGAACAGCTATCATGAGGAATATATAAAAGGAGCACAAGTATTTTACTATGAAAACTCCGAGGGCGGAAAAACGCTTGCCGAATTCCTGCAAAACCAACTGATCGCCGGGTTGAAGGATGGAAACACAAGACAGGCAAAATCAAACGATTCCTATTACCTTCTATTAAACACCACCAGTCCGACTGTCATCGTAGAATGCGGCTTTCTGTCTAACAGTGGAGAAGCCGCTCTCCTAATTCAGGAGGAATATCAGGAAAAGATAGCGTGGCATATCTGTATGGGAATTTTAAAATATCTGAATACGCAAAATTAAATAGTAAGCAATATGATACATAAAAAATAAAATTTCCATGATAAATACAGTTTGCATGGATGAGAAGTTGTGGTATAATGTCGTCAGACAAACCACAAGAGGCCTTATGAACACCATTCAAATAAAAATAAATGAAATCCATATTGACAATCAGGCGATAGCCCGCGCTGGAGAAATAATTAAAGCGGGCGGTCTTGTTGCGTTTCCGACGGAGACTGTTTACGGACTTGGCGGAGACGCTCTAAACAGTCAGGCTTCCGGGAAAATCTATGCTGCAAAGGGTCGGCCGTCGGATAACCCCTTGATTGTTCATATTGCCGATATTGACGGGCTTAAAAAAATTGCCGCTGCCATACCCGAAGCGGCAGGAAAACTTGCGGATCGTTTTTGGCCCGGTCCCCTAACAATGATTTTTCAAAAAACCGAGCTTGTGCCAAAAGAGACGACCGGCGGATTAAATACTGTCGCCGTCCGGATGCCAAGCCACAAGGTTGCGCTTGCGCTGATCAAAGCGTCAGGCGGATTTATTGCCGCGCCGAGCGCAAATTTATCGGGGCGTCCAAGCCCGACGCTGGCAAAGCATGTGGCGGAGGATATGGATGGCCGGATCGATATGATTATTGACGGCGGAGCGGTGGATATTGGTTTGGAGTCGACGATTGTGGATATGACCGGAACCATGCCGATCATTCTTCGTCCGGGTTATATATCAAAAGAAATGCTTGCCGAAGTGCTCGGAGAGGTCGAGTACGATAAGGCGATTCTTGGTGCACCGGATCCAAGGACTCCGCCGAAGGCGCCGGGAATGAAGTATAAGCATTACGCGCCAAAGGGCGATTTGATGATTGTCAAAGGCTTGCAGGAAAACGTAGTGGAGTATATCCGGCAGGCAATCAGAAAGAAGCAGGAGCAGGGGCAGATCGTTGGTGTGATTGCGACAGCGGAGACTTATCCGCTTTATACCGATGCCGTTGTAAAGGATATTGGGGCAAGAGAAGATGAAGAGACGATTGCCAGACATCTATATGCGGTTTTACGGGACTTCGACGAAAAGGGTGTGACCTGTATTTTTTCGGAGGAATTTGACACGCCGCAAATGGGACAGGCCATTATGAACCGTCTGATGAAGGCGGCAGGCTATCATATAATTAAAGTTTAAAATCTTTGCATGGATAGAGGAGACAGCATGAAAATAGCAATAGGAAGTGATCACGGGGGATTCGATTTAAAGGAAATTATCAGGAAACACTTAGAGGAGAAGGGTTTTACGGTACAGGATTTTGGCTGCTATGATAAAAGTTCATGCGATTATCCGGAATACGGGAGGGCAGTTGCCGAGGTTGTGGCAGCGGGCGAATACGAGAAGGGCATTGTTATCTGCACGACGGGAATCGGCATTTCGATTACGGCCAACAAGGTTCCGGGAGTCCGTGCCGCATTGTGCGGAGACTGCACAAGTGCAAGGCTGACGAGAGAGCACAACGATGCGAATGTGCTCGCGTTGGGTGCGGGCATTATCGGAACTTATTTGGCGCTTGATATCGTGGATATTTTTTTTGAAACAGATTTTTCTAAGATGGAGAAACATTCAAGAAGAATCGCTTCTATTGAAAAAAGCATAACCTCTATCGAAACTCAATAGATGTTCTGAAGTACAGGGAAATTCTTAATAGAATCTACTATATAAAACGCAGGAGGAAGAGAAATGGAAAATGTAGTGATTATGAATCATCCGCTGATTCAGCATAAGATCGGTTATATCAGAAGAATTGGTACCGGTACCAAGGATTTCAGGCAGACAATCGGGGAAATTGCAATGCTGATCTGCTATGAGGCAACAAGATGCCTGCCGCTTTCGGAGGTTGAAGTAGAGACGCCGATCTGCAAAACGACCGTAAAGGAGCTGAAGGGAAAGAAAATGGCGATCGTACCTATTTTGCGGGCGGGACTTGGCATGGTAGACGGGATGCTCACGATGATTCCTGCGGCAAAGGTAGGGCATATCGGACTATATCGGGATCCAGCCACTCTGAAACCGGTTGAGTATTATTGCAAGCTGCCGGCTGATTGTGCGGAGCGGGAGGTTTTTGTTGTAGATCCGATGCTCGCGACAGGAGGTTCTTCAGTCGCTGCGATTCAGATGTTAAAGGACAGGGGCTGCAAAAACATTCATTTTATGTGCATTATTGCCGCACCGGAGGGCGTTAAGGCGATGCAGGACGCGCATCCCGACGTGGATATCTATATTGGCGCGATGGATGAGAGGCTGAATGATCATGGTTATATCGTGCCGGGTTTGGGCGATGCGGGCGACCGTATTTTTGGAACAAAATAAATAGCAGCAAAAAGCAGGGGAATTACAAAACGGAGGAGGAAATCATGAGCGATAAAAGGGAGGATTATATTTCGTGGGATGAGTATTTTATGGGTGTTGCAATACTTTCCGGCATGCGGTCAAAGGATCCGAATACGCAGGTAGGCGCATGCATTGTCAGTGAGGATAATAAGATTCTGTCGATGGGCTATAATGGCTTTCCGAAGGGCTGCTCCGACGATGAATTTCCGTGGTGCAGAGAAGGCGATCCGCTGAACAATAAATACTATTATTCGACGCATAGTGAGTTAAATGCGATTTTAAATTACCGGGGCGGCAGTCTGGAGGATGCAAAAATTTATGTGTCCCTTTTCCCGTGCAACGAATGTGCGAAGGCGATCATTCAGGCGGGAATTAAGACGATCGTTTATGACTGTGACAAATATGCCGATACCCCTTCAGTTATCGCATCAAAGCGGATGCTGGATGCGGCGGGTGTTCGGTATTATCAGTATAAGCGCACGGATCGGAGAGTAGAGTTTACTTTATAGTGCCTCCTAAGATAGATTTTGTGTAAATGGCTGATCGGACAAATAGAGTACGATAGAAAAAGCAAGGAGAAATCCGCGTGAAAATACAGAAATCTCTTACATACAAGTTCATAGGCTTGATGCTTACGGCTGCAATTGCTATGCAGACGTTTTCTTGTCCTGTTTATGCGGAAACAACCTCTGAGAAAATCAAAAAAGCGGAGGATCTAAAGAAACAGACCGAGGAGCAGAAAAAGGCGACTGAGGATAAGAAAGAGGGGCTGGAGGATACAAAAGAACAGCTCCAGAATTATCTTTCGCAGTTAAACTCCGACTTAACGGAAATCAGTGATAATCTGTCAGACTTGGAGCAGCAGATTAAGGATAAGGAAGCGGAGATCGAGCAGACGCAGAAGGAGTTGGAGGAAGCCAAGCAAGAGGAGGCCAGCCAATATGCCCTCATGAAAAAAAGGGTGAAGTTTATTTATGAAAAGGGCGACATATCGCTGCTTGAAGCATTTTTATCTGCAACGAGCTATTCGGATTTTTTAAATAAGGCAGAATATGTGAATAAGGTGGAAGAATACGATCAGAAAATGTTTGAAAATCTGATTTTACTACGCGAGAGTGTGGAGGAAAAAGAAGCAAACCTGGAAGTGGAAAAACAGGAGCTTTTGACGCTTCAGGAACAGGCTGAGACGGAGCATAGCAAGGTAAATACTCTTGTGAATTCGACTTCGGGGACGATTGCAGCCACAAATGGAGCGATCACGGCGGCAGAAATGGAGAAGGCTGCTTATGAAGCGGAGCTGAAGGCGCAGGAGGAAAATCTGACTGCGTTAAAGAAACAGCTCGCCGAAGAGCAGGCGATGAGTGCCAGGGCTGCGGCAATGGCATGGCGTGACGTATCGGAGTTGACCTTTGAAGCCGGGGACAGAGATCTGCTGGCCTGCCTGATCTATTGTGAAGCGGGCGGAGAGTCTTATACGGGGCAGGTCGCGGTCGGAGCGGTTGTAATCAATCGCATGCGAAGCGCGGCATATCCGAATTCAATGGTCGGCGTCATTTACCAGAATAGACAGTTTTCTCCGGTAGCGAGCGGTCGTTTGGCGGCACGTTTGGCAATAGGCGCAAATTCCTCCAGTTATGCGGCGGCGGATGAAGCGATGAGCGGATCGACACCGGTCGGAAACTGCCTCTATTTTAGAACGGTCATTCCGCAAATTAACGGACAGATCATAGGCGGACACGTATTTTATTAATTTGGAATGTCTTCCATGTCTTCGATTAGTTTTTGCAGCTCATCGAATTTTCCGTTGTAGATTGTGTTTAATAGCCTGTCTAAATTATACAGCGCCTGTATGGCTTCTTCTGTTGAGATTTTGCCGCTTTCAAGCGCTTCAGCGATTTCGTCGATATCGACGACTCTCACACTGCCGTCCGGATAGATGATGACGTCGGCAAGCAGATCGGTAAAAATATAAGTGTTTGTTTTCGCGGAATAAGTATGGCTGATGATGTCACAATACCAATACATCAAAGAATTGTCTTCTTTATAGAACTTACTGATTTTATACCCTTTTTTCAGAAAATAACAGGAATAGCCGTGATGCAGATTTTTCTTAGGCTTTAAGGCATGCCATTTTGTAATGATGATTTCCTCATTTTGATAAAGAATGATATCGTCTTTTAGGGCAATACATTCTTCCGGAATGATACGTTTTCTGTAAAGAAGCGGCTTGTCCATGAGAATTCCTCCAAGTAATGTATGATTTTTACTCAGTATAGCAATTAAAATTAGAAAAGTCTACAGAATGTAAAAAAAATGTAAAGTACCCCTTTCAATGGAAAGGGCATATATTATAGCAGAGTACCTTTAAAATGGCATTCTGCTATTTATGTTCTTGTGGTTTATGGTACTGTAATATCAATAGATATGGATTATATGTGAATAAAGAAAGAATAGGAAGTGTGATTAATGGATGGAAATTGGATGACGGGAAATTCAAATGGCAGAAAAATTATCCCGTTTTTTATGGCATACCCGTTGGAGGCATATTTTGAGGGAAAAACGGTTATGGAAAAAGATAAGGAATATTTGACGGAGCTTTATCCGCCTGCTGCAAAGAAAATACGGGAGCAGGTCAAGGAAGAATTAAAGCTGAGGGATTATAAGGAGAGTGTAATTTATGATGAATATCCCGATAGGCTGAGTCTCTCGATGATTGCAAATGCCGTATACAATCGAACGGGAGAGGTGAAAAACGGCGATCAGCTGCGGGATTTGATTGAGGTATTGCTTTGTCAGGAAATTCTCGACTGCCGTCAGGCAAAAGGTCAAGCTAAAAACAAGATGTTTTACTTGTGATTTTAGGCAAAAAACATTAAACTATAAGATAGTATCACTATTACGGGGTATAGGTATCAATGATGGAAGATTTAGAAAAACTCTTAGAAGAAGCCTTAAATGAAAAGCTGATACAGATTGTTTTAAGCAATCCGCGAGACAGTGAAAAAATCAGCAAAGTAAAAATAAGGCCGTTATTATTAAATGGCGGTCTTAAATTTCAGGCAACAGAATACAGAAAAGAAAAAGTTTTTCATAAAAATGATATAAAAGGTGAGGCAATTTCGCGCATATGCCTCTTTCTTCAGGAAGATTTCAGGCAGATTGAAATTGTGGCGCAAGAACTGCGGGTGATCGGGCTTGTCAGCAAGCAGGGAAAGCTGACGATAAAAACCCGGCGGCTTTCGGCACCCGCTGTTTCTCATGAGCTTTCCCACGATCGGAAAAAAAACTATATTTTGGAGGAGGGTACGCCGGTTCCGTTTTTGATTGATCTTGGCGTCATGACAAAGGAAGGAAAAATCGTACATACAAGGTATGATAAGTTCCGCCAGATTAACCGTTTTCTCGAATTCATTGAGGATATTTTGGAAAAGCTACCAAAGGACAGAGAAGTCAAGATTATTGATTTTGGATGCGGCAAGTCCTATCTGACTTTTGCGATGTATTATTATTTAAAGGTGTTGAACGGATATGATATCCGCATTACCGGTTTGGATTTAAAGCAGGAGGTCATAGAAACTTGCAGCCGCTTAAAGGACAAGTATGGCTATGAAAAGCTGACGTTTGCGTATGGGGACATTGCCGATTATGCGTGTGAGGATCAGGTGGATATGGTTGTGACGCTGCATGCGTGCGACACGGCGACCGATTATGCGCTTTATCAGGCCATGCGGTGGAATGCCTTAGTCATCTTGTCTGTTCCGTGCTGTCAGCACGAGTTAAACGGACAGATCAAGAGTGAACTTCTAAAGCCGATATTGAAATATGGCCTGTTAAAAGAGCGGATAGCGGCGCTTCTTACGGACGGCATCCGGGCAGAGCTTATGGAGCACATGGGTTATGAGGTTCAGGTGCTCGAATTCATCGATATGGAGCATACGCCCAAAAACATTCTGCTTCGAGCGGTAAAGAGCGGCAGGCAGAAAAAAACGAATAGGCGAGATTTGGATGAACTGCTTTTGGAGCTAAACGGGAAGCCAAAGCTTCTGGAACTGCTAAACGGTTTTTTACTTGAAAAGTAAGGACTTTTAATATGAAAAGAACATTGATCAGGCTAGGCGTTTTTCTTGCGGTTTTTCTAATTTCCGTGACGGTCGTCAGTAAAATCGTCAATAGGGGAAATACGGATTTGACGGCCGAGATGAGACCGGCGACGCTGCCGGTGCTTTACATGAATGTAAATGATGAATATGTAAATTGCCTGCATGGATATACATCTGAGATGGAGGGTAATTATTTACGTGGTTCGCTGACGCCGCTGCAGGCGAATCGGACGGTTTCGATTAAGGCCGATACGTACGGATCTACCATCAGCAAGGTCGCCTATGAGGTGCGCAGCATGGACATGCAGCGTCTGATTGAGAACACGGAGCTTTCGGGATTTTCTTATGCAAACGACACAATCACGGCGACGATTCCGATCAAGGATTTGATTGAGGACGATACGGAATATATGTTTATCATCAAGCTGACGACAGGCTCCGGCAAAGAGATTCGTTATTATTCCAGGATTATCAACGAGGCTGAAATTTATTTGAGCGAAAAGATGGATTTCGTGAAAGATTTTTCTGCCCAGACCTTTGACAAGGAAGCCGCGAAATCGCTTGTTCCTTATATGGAATCAAATTCCGAAGGCGACAATTCTAGTTATGGCTATGTCAATATTCATTCGAGCTTTTACCAGCTGACATGGGGCGAGCTGCAGCCGGCCGTCGTGACTGAAAAAGAGCTGGATATTTTAGAGATCGACGCATTAAATGCGAGCATGGAGCTAAGTTATCGCGTTCTGATCCAAAACGAGCTGTACAATGTGAAGGAGTTCTTCAGAATCCGACGCGGCAGCGAGCGGATTTATCTTATGGAATACGAGAGGCATATGGATCAGATCTTTGACGAGGATAAGAACATTCTTGTAAACGGAAAGATTCTGCATGGTATTTTGCACGAAGACCTGCAGTATCTGGAAAATTCGGACGCCTCGGTATATTGCTTTGTGCAGCAGAACGCGCTTTACAGCTTTAATTCCTCCACAAATAATTTAGCAAAGCTTTATTCGTTCTGGAACAAGGAAAATGATGATGCACGGACACGATATGATGCGCACGGTATCAAGCTGTTGTCGGTCGATGAGCCGGGCAATATCCGATTCCTCGTGTACGGTTATATGAACCGGGGCATTCATGAAGGAGAGGTCGGCGTTGCGATGTATTATTATGACAGCATGATTAACTCCATCGAAGAGGAATTGTATATTCCATACGAAAAGTCATATAATATGCTGAAACAGGATATTGACTGCTTGTCCTATGTGAATACGCGCGGCAGGTTTTATATGATGCTGGACGGAACGGTATATAGCATTAATATGGAATCAAGAAGGGTGGAGACGGTAGAAACAGCACTGGATGAAAACCGGTTTGTTTCATCAAAAGATAACGGCATGATCGCATGGCAGACCGGCAAAGAACTGCATGAATTTGAAACAATTCATCTGTTTTCCTTAGATGCGCTTGTACCGGTGGAAATCACTGCGGATGAGGGAGGCATTATTGTTCCGCTCGGATTTATGGGGCAGGATTTTATCTATGGGGCGGCTCGGATGAGCGATGTTACGACGGATGCTTCGGGGCGGACGCTCGTGCCTATGTATGCGCTGCGCATTAAGAATATTGAGGGCGAGCTTTTAAAGGAATATCAGCAAAACAATATCTATATTTTGGATGTGGAAATCACAGATAATATGATCGTTCTAAACCGTATTTCTAAAAATGAAGAGACCGGCGAATATGAGGAGGCGTCTGAGGATCAGATTATGAATAATCAGCCGCAGGAGGCGACAAAAAATGTATATACGAGTGTAGTTACGGATGAAATGGAGACAACCCGGCAGACTGTGCTTGCTAAAACGCCTTCCTCGGATACGATTAAGCTTCTGACGCCAAGAGAAGTGATCTTTGAGGGCAGCAGGGCACTTGCGCTTGATGTGGAAGATACGGTTAACCGGTATTATGTTTATGTGATGGGAGAGATTGCCGGAATTTATGCGGATGCAGCAGAAGCAGTCAACTGCGCGTCAGAGGTATTCGGAGTCGTTGTCAATAAAAACTGTTCCTATATTTGGGAAAGCGGCAATCGGAAAACAAAAATACAGCTTACGGAAATTGAAGAAGTACAAGTGACGGAAGAGATTTCTTCCACGGCAATCTGCTTGGATGCGATGTTAAGGCAGGAGGAAATATATAAGGATACGGCGGTGCTTTTAAATGAAAATACGGTTCTTTCTGTTCTTGAAAACAACATGGAAGCGACGGTGCTTGATTTAACCGGCTGTTCACTGAGTGCAGTGCTTTATTATGTATGCAGAGGCTATCCGGTCATGGCGACTGTGGAGGGCGGCGAAGCGGTTCTGATCGTGGGTTATGATGAAAAAAATACAATTATTTTTGATCCGCTTGAGGGTAAGATTGCAAAAAAGGGTATGAACGATTCGCGAGAATGGTTTGAAGATAACGGAAATCAATTTATTACGTATGTGGAATGATAAAAAATAAAATAAAAGAAAAGAAAAGAGGGTTACTCAATGGATGAACGTATAAAAACATTGGCGCACAATTTAATCAATTATTCCTGCAAGGTAAAGCAGGGAGAAAACGTCTATATTCACTATATAGGAGATGCGACGGAGGATTTGGCGAGAGCGCTCGTCAAGGAAACGTATCTGGCGGGCGGGATCCCGTTTCCTCATTATACGAACCAGAAGGTGCAGCGCGAGGTGCTGATGAACTGCACCGAGGAGCAGCTTGTGCTGATGGCCCAGGTGGATGCGCTGGAAATGTCAAAAATGGACTGTTATATCGGCGTGCGCGGCACGAATAACGTATCCGAGCTTGCGGATGTGCCTTCGGAGAAGATGTCGATGTATGACCGGCTCTATTCTACACCGGTGCATCATAAAATCAGGGTGCCGAAGACGCGCTGGGTCGTTCTGCGCTATCCCAATGATGCGATGGCACAGCTTTCCGGCACGAGCACAGAGGCATTCGAGGAATTTTATTTTAGAGTATGCAATCTGGACTATTCCAAAATGGGAAAGGCAATGAAAAATCTGGTCGCTTATATGAACCGTACGGATAAGGTTCGTCTTGTCGGAAGAGGAACGGATCTCACATTTTCCATCAAGGATATTCCCGCCATCGCCTGTGACGGCGAGCTGAATATCCCGGACGGCGAAGTCTATACCGCGCCGGTCAGAAATTCCGTAAACGGTACGATCTCCTATAATACGCCGTCTCTTTATCAGGGCTTTACCTATGAGAACGTCAGCCTGACATTTGAAAACGGAAAAATCATCAGGGCGACGGCGAACGATACGGAAAAAATCAACAAGGTGTTTGATACGGACGAGGGCGCGCGCTATGTCGGCGAGTTTGCGATCGGTGTGAACCCATATATTCTCAAGCCGATGAAGGATATCCTGTTTGATGAGAAAATCATGGGCTCCATCCATTTTACGCCGGGCAATTGTTACGATAATGCGCCAAACGGCAACGAATCAGCCATCCATTGGGATCTTGTCATGGTTCAAACACCCGAATACGGCGGTGGGGAAATTTACTTCGACGACGTCCTGATCCGCAAGGACGGCCGCTTCGTAATAAAAGAGCTGGAATGCTTAAATCCGGAGAATCTGGTGTAACATCAGGGCGGAGTCCTGATCGTCAGATTTTTAACTCCCGGTAGTTTTTGGGGCTGACGCCGTAAATTTGCTTGAACATTTTTGAAAAGGTCAGCGCGTTTTGATAGCCGATGTCCGCCGCGATTTCCTGGATTGGGAGATCGGTGGTTTTTATGAGCCGGGCGGCTTCTTTTAAGCGGTAATTGATCAGATACTCCTGTGGCGAGGTTTGCAGATGTTTTTTAAAGATGGCCGTCAGATAAGAGCGATTGATACCGATATAGTTTGCGATATCATTTACCCGGATGCGATTGTAGTTAAATCTTATGTATTGCAGGGCATAATCAATATAGGTCTCATACGGATAATCGTATTGGCCGTTTTCTTTTTTTCCTGCGCTTTGCGCTTCTATAAAGGTGGAAAGAATTTCATAAAGATAAGCGACCCGCTTGATCTCGTTTGCAAAGGTCAGTTGATTTGTATCAAGAATACGCTGTACCATGGGAACATAGGCCGTTACCGGAATCGTCGAATGGACGACGGGAATTTCAGCGGAAATCTTTGCATTATTTAAGTAGGTATCCGCCATAATTCCGTCAAAGGTGATCCATATGTATTCCCACGGGTGCTCGCTGTCGGCATAATAATTGATCGGAACACCCTTGGGAATTAAAAAAATGTCATTCTTTTTTATGTGATAGACATGCTTGTCGATTTCAAGTGTGCCTTTGCCGCTTATTACAAAATGCAGATGATATTCATTGGGAACTTTGTGGTCATAGGTATATCCGGGCGGGCATTGCTGCTGACCGCAGTGCACAAGATACAGGTCGTTTGTCTGCCGCTTTATATTTCTCAGGCAGCGAAAACCGGCTGCATTTTTATAGGTCGTCTGCTTTTCCATTCTTCCCTCCCGGATTTCCTGTTTAATTAATACATGTTCATAAAATCCCCGTGCGCCGCGATCATTTCATCCACCATGG
>CAZMIX010000006.1:0-85607 GCA_964566545.1 uncultured Lachnospiraceae bacterium
CCGCCCTCTCACGGCGGAAACAGGGGTTCGATTCCCCTACGGGCTACTGACTGTTTATTTAAACAGCCCAACCCGAGAAAATGCTGAAAGCTTTGTTTTTACTGGCTTTTAGCATTTTTATTTTGCAGAAACTGCTGTGGGCAAATCTGGTTTTATATGTTTACACTTGTTTATCCAGCCTTAAAATATACTATATTTTCCTTATTCTGTTTTACCAATTCTTATTGCTGTTAAGGCTCTTCAAAACCATCCTGCTCTTCTCCGTCGAAGCTATATAGCCTTAAAACAAAGGGTTGTTTATACTTTTTGTTTACACCTAGTTGGATGATGTGCCCAACCCGAAACGTTCTTGAAACCCTTGATTGGATTTTAAGATTTTTTAGTTCTTTTAATCACTCCCTGAACATGTGATTGATAATTCCGGCTATGTGATATTTTAGGGGGTTAAACGCGGGAACCGGCAACTCTTCGTTTACATACATCAGGGGCAGTTCTGTACAACCCAAAATAACAGCTTCCACGCTTTCCTCAAAAACCAGCCTCTGAATTATTTTGTACATTTCGGTTTTTGAGCTTTCCCTGACGATGCCGAATTCTAACTCTTCCGCAATGATCCTGTCCATATAAATACGTTCTTCTTGATTGGGGACAATCACATCAATCCCATTTTCAATAAATATTTTCTTAAAATATGGCTGTTCCATCGAAAATCGGATGCCAAGCCACGCTATTTTCTTGAAACCCTGAGCACGGACTGCTTCATACGTTGGTTGAAGGATACTGAGTAGCGGAACATTAGCTTCTCTTTCCAGCACTTCAAAAACAACATGCGGCGTATTGGAAGCAATCGCAACAAAATCCGCTCCGGCCTTTTCTAGATTACGGATACCTTGAAGCAGGTAATCTGCCAGTTCCTCATATTTCCCCTCTTTACAGTAATCCAGCATCTCATACATATTGACCGTTTCTATCGTTAATACAGGAAAGCCCCCACTTTCATCTCTTTCCTTGAATTTTGAAGCAATTTCTTTGTAATACAATAACGTGGATTCCGGGCCCATTCCTCCAAGGATACCTAATTTTTTCATGATACTGTCCTCCTTTATTCAGATTTAAATAACTTAGCCAAAATCGAACAGCGAAAGCTGGTTGGATTCAGGAAGCTCGCCCAGCAATCCGAGGCTGCTCATCGTTTCAATTGCAGTCTTGCTGACCTTAGTGCGTTCCCTAAAATCATCCTTAGAAAGAAACGCTCCATCCAGCGCGGCCTCTACGACCGCGTCCGCCGCTTTGTCTCCAAGCCCTTCGATGCTGCCGATATGAGGCATAATTTTACCGTCTATGATTTGGCACTCATGCGCTTTTGCACGGAACAAATCGATCGGCATAAAGGAAAAACCTCTCGCGTACATCTCCTGCACAATTCGCATATCGCGCAAAACATCCTGTTCCTTTTTCGTCAAGCTTTCTGTGCGCTTCTTATAATCGTCAAGGTAATATTCGAGACGCTCTTTTCCCTGGCACATGATCTCATAGGAAAAGCCCGTCGCACGGATGCTGAAAAATGCGGAATAATAAGCGAGCGGATAGTTGACCTTGTAATAGGCAATCCGCCACGCCATCATAACATACGCCGCCGCATGCGCTTTCGGGAACATGTATTTAATTTTATTACAGGACCAAAGATACCAGCCCGGAACGCCGGCCGTCGTCATTACCTTCTCCCAATCCCCCTTCAAGCCCTTTCCCTTTCGCACGGACTCCATAATTGTAAAGGAGAGGCTGCTTTCGACTCCCATTCCGATCAAATAGGTCATAATATCGTCACGCGTACAGATTGCGGTGGAAATTGTCGCTCTGCCGTCCTGAATGAGCGTCTGCGCATTGCCCAGCCATACGTCGGTGCCGTGCGCTAGACCTGCGATTCGGACTAAATCGGAAAATGAGGTCGGCTTCGTATCGATCAGCATCTGCATGGCAAAATCGGTACCGAATTCAGGAATACCGAGTGAACCGAGCGGGCATCCGCCGATATCAGAGGGCACAATGCCAAGCGCCTCGGTATTTTTAAATAGGGACATAACCTTTGGATCGTCAAGCGGCACGAGCTGCGGATCCGTCTGTGTCAAATCCTGCAGACGCCTGATCATCGTCGGATCGTCGTGGCCAAGGATATCGAGCTTTAACAGATTGTGGTCGATCGAATGGTAATCAAAGTGCGTCGTCACAATCTCGGTGGTCATATCGTTTGCCGGATGCTGAATTGGCGTAAAAGAATCGATCTCCTCGCCGTGCGGAAGTACGATGATGCCGCCGGGATGCTGTCCTGTCGTCCTTCGCACGCCGGTACAGCCAAGCGTGATCCGGTTGATTTCGCATGGACGCTTGCTGATCCCCCGCTCCTCATAATAATTTTTTACGTAGCCGTAAGCAGTTTTATCCGCAAGGGTGCCAATCGTGCCCGCACGATATGTCTGCCCCGCCCCAAAAATGACCTCGGTATATTTATGCGCTTTTGACTGATACTCGCCGGAGAAATTTAAGTCGATATCCGGCTCCTTATCGCCCTTAAAGCCAAGGAACGTCTCAAACGGAATATCAAAGCCTTCTTTGTTCAGCGGCGCGCCGCACTCAGGGCACAGCTTATCCGGCATGTCGCAGCCCGCTTTTCCCGCATAAGCGCGCACATCGGCGGAAGTAAAATCGGAATAATAGCATTTGGAACAATAATAATGCGGAGACAGCGGATTCACCTCCGTAATTCCCGCCATCGTCGCAACGAAGGAGGAACCGACGGAGCCTCTGGAGCCTACAAGATAGCCGTCCTCCATCGATTTCCACACGAGCTTCTGCGCGATGATATACATTACGGCAAATCCGTTCGTAATGATCGAATGCAGTTCCTTTTCCAAGCGCTCCGAAACCTGAGCCGGCAAATCCGTTCCGTAAATTTCATGCGCTCTCCGGTAACAAATATCGCGTAGCGTCTGATCGGAATTTTCAATGATCGGCGCACATTTGTCCGGGCGCACCGGCTCGATATAATCGACCATATCCGCGATCAAATTTGTATTTTTTATGACAATCTCATACGCCTTGTCATAAGGAAGATATGAAAACTCCTTCATCATCTCCTCTGTCGTGCGCAAATACAGCGGTCCCTGCTCATCCGCATCCTTAAAGCCCTTGCCCGCCATGATGATCCTCCGATAGACCTCATCCTCCGGGTCAAGGAAATGGGTATCGCATGTGGCGACGACCGGCTTGTGAAACTGCTCGCCAAGCGCGATGATTTTTTTATTAATTACAATTAGATCCTCATCGGAATGAATATCTCCATACCGCTCCTCGCGCACCATAAATTCGTTGTTGCCAAGCGGCTGTATTTCCAAATAATCATAAAAGCTGATGATCCTTGCGATCTCCGCCTCAGGCTTTTCGTTCATCACCGCCTGATACAGCTCTCCCGCCTCACAGGCAGAACCGATGATCAGACCTTCCCTGTATTGATTTAGCACGCTTTTGGGAATACGTGGACGCTGGTGATAGTATTTTAAGTGCGAAAGCGACACAAGCTTATATAAATTGATCCGCCCCACCTCATTCTTAGCGATCAGAATAACGTGATAAGACATCGCTTTTTTCACCTTTTCCACAGAGGCATCCGCAAGCGCGTTGATCTCTTTCAACGTCCGTATGTTTTTCTTTTCGAGCATTTCTGCGAATCTCACAAAAATTTCCGCCGTCGCGCCGGCATCATCCACCGCACGATGATGATTTTCCAGTGAAATTTTCAGCGCCTTTGCGACATGATCGAGCTTATATTTGGAAAGCTCCGGCATAAGCACGCGTGCCATCCCGACCGTATCCGCATAAGTATACCGATCGGTAATACCCAGTTCTTTTGCCTTCTGAATGAGAAAGCCCATATCAAACGACGCATTGTGCGCGACGAAAACAGCTCCCTTGGAAAATTCCAAGAATTTCGGAAGCACTTCATTTAAATAGGGAGCGTCCTCCACCATCGCATCGTTAATTCCCGTCAGTTTTTCAATTCGAAACGGGATCGGCTCCTTCGGATTGACAAACGCAGAAAAATGATCCACAATCTTTCCGTTTATGACCTTGACCGCACCGATTTCAATAATATTATTCTTAATCGGAGAAAAACCCGTCGTCTCTAAATCAAATATGACAAATGTATCGTTGAGCGTCCGTTCCATTGGGTTGACGACAAGCTCCGTCATGTCATCGACAAGGTAGCCCTCCATGCCGTAGAGGATCTTAAAATCC
Organism: uncultured Lachnospiraceae bacterium; assembly: GCA_964566545.1. GTDB lineage: Bacteria > Bacillota > Clostridia > Lachnospirales > Lachnospiraceae > JAEYFP01. The sequence continues at coordinate 4,294 of CAZMIX010000006.1, forward strand.
GGATATTCGCTTTTCAGCCTCTGCATCGTGTGGAATGCATCGGTAAAGCCCTGTACAACGCCATGGTCTGTGATCGCAATTGCCGGATGTCCCCATTTTACGGCGCGTTTAATAATCGCGCCAACATCGCTGACGCCATCCATATCACTCATTTTTGTATGGCAGTGAAGCTCAACGCGCTTTTCGATCTCCGTATCCATCCTCTTGGACGTAAAATCCTTTGTTTTCTTAATTCCGACAATAAAACCGAGTGTCAGCTCTCCGTCAAACTTGTCGATATTCGCAACGCCCTTGACGATGATAAACTTTCCTTCCTCGACATTTGCAAACAGCTCCTCTTGCTGCTCAGGACGCGGAAACATTTTTACCGTAATCGTATCGGTATAATCCGTTATATCAAAAATGACAAGCTTCTTTTCATTTCTTGTATCTCTCGTTTCAAACCGGATAATTTTCCCTTTGACGATGACCTCTCCTACTTCTCCGGCGATTTCCGCGATGGGGACAGGCTCCTCCTCAAAATCTCGTCCGTAAACGACATCCGGATTAGACGACTTTTTATATCGACTGCCGCCCCGCGTAATCGATGAGCCTTTTTCAAGGCTGGCTCTGCTCTTCCATTCCTTTTTGCCTCCTGCCGGCTTGCCGTCTTTTCTTTTTGCGGATATCTCTGTATTGTCTGCGGGTTTTAATACGGCCGCAGGTGCCTGTAAGCCTGCTTCCAAAATCCCGGCACTCTCCTGACCCTGTTCCTCCTGCCCCTCTTCCTCGCCGTTCTCTGATAGTCGCGTGATCCGCCCAACCTCCTCCTGCATTTTCAATTTGGCATGTTCTCTCGCCTTATTCGGCGCTGCATCTCTATAGGAAATGCGGATATCCGTTCCAATTCCGCAGCGTTCATTTAAAATCTTATCGAGCACGCGCACAAGCTCTCCGGAACGGTTTCTCGCGACGATCGTATCCTCCAATACGAGCCGGATCACCTTTTCCTCCGAAAAATCCAGATTCGCATGATAAAAAAGCTGGTAATCAAAATGATTATAGTTTTTCAGTTCTAGCATAATACTGTCGTGATATGCGTCCATAAGAGTTTTTGGCGTATATTGGCTGGAAAGGTGAAAGCTTTCCAGAAACGAGACGCGGATATTCGCTTCGGGAAAAAGCTGTCTGACAATTTCCCGTTCCACACCGTAGATCGTTTCCTTTTCTATCAGCCGCGGACTGCTCAGATAAATCTTAAGCTGATCCTTTCTGCTTGAGGATACCACGCGCGTCACCGCCGTTTCCTCAAACAGTTCCTGCAGCCCCTTATTTAGTTTCAAAGTTGGAAATACTTCAAAAAACGCTTTATCCATTCCAATGCTCCAATTCCTCCTGCAATACATGCAGCAGCTTATCCTCCGGTACCTTACGGACAATTTCTCCCTTTTTAATCAAAAGCCCTTCGCCAATGCCGCCGGCGATACCGATGTCGGCTTCCCTCGCCTCGCCCGGCCCGTTAACGACACATCCCATGACTGCCACCTTAATATCCAGATCATCATAGCCTGCCGCAAGCTTCTCAACGTCCGATGCAAGCGAAATCAAATCGATATTCGTCCTGCCGCAAGTCGGACACGACACGACCGTGATGCCGCCCTTCCTTAAGCCAAGAGTTTTTAAAATCAGTTTTGCCGAAACGATCTCCTCAACAGGATCACCCGTCAGAGAAACACGGATCGTATCGCCGATCCCCTGATATAAAATAATGCCAAGTCCTGCAGCGGATTTGATATTGCCGGACTTCACCGTGCCGGACTCCGTAATGCCTACATGCAACGGATAAGGGCATTTCGGAGCAATCAGTCCATGTGCCCTGACGCACATCAGCACATCGGAGGATTTGATACTGACTACGATCCTCTCATATCCAGCCTCCTCGATCATGCGCACCTTATCCAGAGCACTCTCCACAATTCCTTCCGCCGTCACGCCGTGATATTTTTTGATCAGCTCCTTTTCCAGCGAGCCGCTGTTAACGCCGACGCGGATCGGCACATTTCTCTCTCTTGCCGCGTTTACGACCGCAAGGACGTTTTTCTCACCGCCGATGTTGCCCGGATTGATCCTGATTTTATCCGCTCCATTTTCGATCGCCGCAATCGCAAGCTTATAATCGAAATGAATGTCCGCAACAAGCGGAATCCGGATATGCGGCTTGATTTGTGAAAACGCCCGCGCTGCCTCCATCGTCGGAACCGTGCAACGGACGATGTCGCAGCCGGCATCTTCCAGCTGCTTAATCTGTGCGACCGTCGAAGAAACGTCCTCCGTCTTCGTATTCGTCATTGACTGGATCAGCACCGGATTACCGCCTCCGATATATTTATTTCCAATTTGAATTACTTTTGTATGCTCTCGATACATCCTGCCGCTCCTTCTTGAAAATATGAGATAACAGGAAATTCTTCTGAATTTCCTGTTGTGCAACAAAGCGGAATACCTACCACAACATCTTGTGGCAGGTATTCGCTTTTCACCCATAATCAGTCTATCACAGCCACTTTTTTCTGTCAATGAAAGTCTCTTTGACCCTTCGAAATGACTTCCTTTTATATAAGAAAATACCAGCACCGGTCACTATTAGCACACCTGCTGCCGTTGCTGCGGCTTTCGATGCAAAAATTCGCATCACATCGGCGCTCGTCGACAGCTCTTTTTGCCTCCCCTCCCCTTTTTGCTCCACGGTCTGTTCCTTCACCTGATAACCTGCAAGCGGGTTCACAGCAAGTGCGCAGTTCACGGAAATTACCTGTTCCAGCTCATTTTGCGCAGGATCTATTGCCTTTACCGTAATTTTATGATCACCATATTCTTTCATGGATAATACAGCCTGCTTTCCCTCCTCAGCAAGTGTCTGCTCAACACCGTCTAACAGTACACTTAGAAACCTATCCTCCTCCTCATAAAGACACAGCGTGAGTCTTTCATTTTTCCCTACTGTTCCATCCCTTTGCATGCCGTTTACAACAACACAGGGTGCCGTTCTGTCCACGATAAAAGTAATCGTTTTCTCCGCCATATTTCCCGCCTCATCTACGGCTTCAATCCGTAAAATATATTTTCCGTCCTGTGTGACCTCCTCTTGCGGCAAAAAATTCCTTGTATTTAAATATGCTTTGTAGGATACCCTTGTCAGATCTGAAATCCATGCCGAAAAATCTGCCGGGAGCTGAAAGCTTGTTACATATTTTTGATGCATGGAATCCAAAAACCCTATTACCGGAGACGTATAATCCAGCGTAAGAGAAAACAGTTCTTCTGTCCGGTTACCTGTCCGATCTGTTACAATTGTCCGCAGCACATAGCTGCCCTCCTCTTTTATTTCCAACGGAAACTCTTCTTTTTTCGCCTCCAAAGTCCATTCGGGCATTTTGACCGGTACATAAACTCCATTTTTACCTTTTTTAATCAGCTGGCACTGAATCTGAGCCGTATCATAAAACAGTTCTTCGACGTAGAATAGAAGCTTTGGCGGTTGATTTGTCACCGCCTTTTCTGACAGACCCTGTATGAAAAGAGTCGGTGCATGACTATCCACCCGAAAGCAGACCTTCTTGTCTGTTTGACTCCCCGCTGCATCCACTGCCCTGACGGAAATAACATAGTCGCCGTCCTCTTCAAAATAGTAACTATTTTTACTGTCTTTTTCTTGCATCTTCCATGTCGGAAGAAAAATCTCTTCTTCGTATCCGGGGCTGCAGCGCTTCGCAAAAATCTCCACATGACAATCCGAAAAAAAGGCTTCCTCCACGGCGATGGATACGGATCTTTCTTCCTGATAATCCATGCCGTCAGAGACACCTCCTATTTGTATGAGCGGCGGCGTACTGTCAATGCGGAAGGTAATCTTTGCCTCACCAGAGCGATTGCCGGCAGGATCCACCGCGTAACAGAAAATCTCGTAGTTTCCATCCTCTTGATAGCACTGTTCAAGCCGCTCGCCGCCTTCTGCCGTCTGTTCTTCAACAAAGCTCTGTCCGTCAGCCATTGTCAGAATTACTTGATAAATCAGTTTGATCCCCGTCGGATGGTTATCTTGTGCTTCCACCCCCACAGTTACAGGTTCTTTTTGGATTGTACCTGTAGGAATGCCGGATAACTGTACGACCGGCCGTGTTTTATCAATATAATAGGTTTCAGTAATCGTTTGCATATTACCCGCATGATCCGTAACCGTAACCTCCAGACGAAGACCATCCAAACTCCTTGCTTCCTTATCCAAAACAAGCTCGGTCTCAAACTCTTGTACCTCTTCTGATTGCGAATATGTCCTTTCGTACAGCAATTCTCCGTCCGTTTCCACTAAAATACTGCGGATGCCGCTTTTATCCTCCTTGCCGGTTAAGTCACATAGGATGTCTTTTGCGGACCATGCGGTAAACGTCTGCTCAGACAAAAGCGAACAATCAGGCGGGCATAAATCGAACCCGATCCGATAAGAACGCGACTCCATTTCCTCTTTTTTTTCTGCCTCCGTTTTTCGAAACTTAATCTGCCAAATACCCTTTGCTTCATTTTCCAGATCCGGCACAAGCAAATAGCCGTCCGCCTCCATCTGTACCCAGTCACTGTAATTTTTACCGTCATCTCCGCTCAGCGCATACTCGCATACTGCTTCCTCCTCAGGCTCCGTATGACAAATAAAACGAATCGGCGCATTTGTATAATAAAGCTCTCCTTCTTTGATCAGTACCGAAACTCCGTCTTCGCGCACGACACTGATATCTGGTTCTTCGGCTCTTAATTCAAGCACGGGAATACCAAACAACAGCAGAAAGCAGATTCCAAATAATAATCCTTTTTTTCTTTTTTGCTCCATCTACCTACTCCTTATCTTTTTTTCTCGCAAGTCGTTCGGAAATATCCTGCCTCACTGTTTCTTCTTCTTTTGGCAGCAGCCGCATGGCAAGATCTCCATAAAAATGCATTTTATTATATTCCTCCAAACGCTCATACAGCATGCATAGCCTTCTTGCATACTCAGCCCGCAACCATGCTGTCGCCGCCTCCTCTTTCTGCGCGGCGGTCAGCTCCTGCATTCCCTTTTCCAAATAATACACCGCCTTCTCCACATCCTTCTTTTCACAGCCCGGCTGATCAAAAAAGGCGGCAATCAACAACTCATTTTCATATTTTCTTTCAGAAAATCCTTCTGCCCGACTATATTCATAAAATGCGGCAAGACATTCGTTTAAACTCTCCATATTCGTTGTGAATTCCGTCTGGAATTTGCATAGTTCTAAGAAGAACTGCTTCTCCGGATATGCCTTTTCATCCAATCGTTCAAAATAACGTTTTGCTTCCTTATAATTGTGTTGCTGCTCAAAGTAATTCCTTGCGGCCTCATAAAGGAACTGTTGCTCTGCCGCTTCACTTAAACAGCCGCTGTTTAAATATCCGCAGATAATTTTAATACCTTCCTTTGTATAATTGCCTCCTTCCATATGACCTTCCGCTTCTTCAAGCATTCGTTCTGCGGCTGCGTTTTGCTTCTGTCTTGCATCATACCGCTGCATAAGCGGCAGGAACACCATAAAAAGCAGTATAAACAAAATGCTGAACGTAAATAATATTTTTGTTTTGTGATTGTTTTCTCTGATTCGTTTGAGAGCAGAAAGGAGTTCTTCATCATTCTGAAATCTCCTTCTTAGATTTGTATGGATACATCGCAATAATAAGTGTTTTAGCTTTCGTTTGATCGTACGATCTTTTTTTATGTTTTGTGTCTGCACGGACAGTCTTAGATCAGGCACCCGACCGCTTAACATCGCATACAGCGTCATGCCAAATGCAAAAATATCTGCCTGTGGGCTAAGCCCGCCGCCCTCTCTTATATGATACTGCTCCGGCGCGGCATATCCCGGTGTTCCGAATTCACAATTCCCTTCGGCAATCCGCCGTGCAATACCAAAATCAATCAGTATCAAAGAACCGTCCGGCTTCACCATGATATTCTCCGGTTTCAAATCCAGATATAGAACCGGCGGTTCTCTTTCATGCAAGTACCGCAGGGCGCCCGCGAGCTCCATCGACCAGACAAGTGCTGTTTTATTCGGTATTTTCCTATGCCGCAGCAGAACATCAAGAGAGATGCCGTCAATATAGTCGCTAACAATAAAGCAGCAGGTCTCCTCCTGCCACGCATCCACAATACGGGGAAACATCCGATAGTCAAGCTGCTTCATCATCAAAACCTCTTGTTCCGCAAACCGTACACTCACTTCTTTTTTGTATAAGATCTGCTTGACAGCCCACCACTTTTGGATGCTTAAATCAACTGCGAGATAAACATAGCTTGTTCCGCCCACTCCAAGCTGTCCTGTAATCCGATAACGGTTCTTAAGCACCGTCCCGTTTTCAAGCATTTTTCTCACCTCTATCCTATTTTCAAAGTACAAAGCTGGTGAATGTCTGACCGAATGGTCCAATGTGCACTCCCGATATGAAATGATCTGTACCAGTATCCTATAATATACAGGTATGTTTGTCAAGAGGTTATTTTTTAGGTTTTTATTTATATTCCAAAACACAAAAATATTGCACAAATCCGCATCACAAATGACCCTTTCTTGTGCTGCTAATTTGTGCAATTTGGTAATCCCACACGCAAATCAAAACGCTATTTCAATTTTTCGTAAACAGTCGAACAATGTCATTGTACATTACAAATACCATAAGCAGCATCAAAAATGCGATTCCCACAAAGTGAACCATGCCTTCCTTTTCCGGGCTGATCGGTTTTTTCCTAATTGCCTCAACAAACAAAAATACGAGCCGACCGCCGTCAAGGGCTGGAATGGGAAGCAGATTCATGACCCCTAGATTTGCAGAAAGCAAGATCGCCATATCGAGCATCGATAGCGTAATGGTAGAAAGGCCGCCCTGCTTCGCAGAATCGAACACCTCACCGACGACGACTGTCATCCCGATCGGACCGCTTAACTGGTCTACCGCCACCCGACCCATCACGAGCATCTGCAGACTCTTTAACGTCATCTTAATTTGATACCGCACATAATAATAACTGTATTCAAGCGTCTTGATAGGCGTTTTGCTGCCTGTGTAAGTGCCGAAGGCAAACCCATACAAATATCGCCCGTCCTCTTCGCTATATTTCGGTGTGATATCCGCAATGTACTTTTCGCCGTCCCTTTCATAAGTAAAGCGCACTGTCTCTCCGGTGCTGAACTGCGTATTTAAAATAACCTCCGGATAAAGATGTACCCGTTCGTTATCCATTTTCAGGATGACGTCGCCCTCCTGAAGCCCCATCGCCTCGGCGGCTCCACCTACGGCCACGCTCTTAAGCTCCGTCGTAGGATAGCCTGTGGCTCCTATCACAAAAAGCGCAAGAATAAATGCGAGAATGAAATTAAAAACCGGCCCGGCTGCAATCGTCCCGATCCGCGCCCATACCTTTGCCTTAAGGAAGGAACTTTCCGCCAGATTCTCCGGCTCCTCATCATCAAAAATGCAGGCGCCTCCAAGCGGAATCGGTTTGATGCTGTATTTCGTTCCGTTTTTGGTGAACCCGATGATTGTCGGTCCAAATCCAATGCAGAACTCTGTTACGGCAATCCCATTTGCTTTCGCAATCAGAAAATGCCCTAATTCATGTGAAATAACAATGATACAGAATATTAATACCGCCAATATCACTTTCAAGCTACCACCTGCTTTCAATAAATTCATAAGCTTCCTGCTCTGCATCCAGTATCTCGGATACATCAGGATTTTTTATTAACTGATGATGCTCCATGGACTGCCCGATCATATCCGGAATATCCAAAAAACCAATCTTTTTATTTAAAAATAACTCAACCGCCTTTTCGTTGGCCGCATTGAAGACCGTCGGCATCGTACCACCCGCCTCTGCCGCCTCAAATGCAAGCTTCAAACCCGTGAATGTCTCGATATCCGGCGCTTCAAACGTCATTTGCGACAACGTATAAAAATTAACATGCTCTGTGGTAAGCGGTCTTCTGTCCGGATAAAACAGCGCATACTGAATCGGCAGCTTCATATCCGGCACACCAAGCTCCGCCATGATCGCGCCGTCCACATACTCGACCATTGAATGGATGATACTCTGCGGGTGCACGACAACCTGGATACGCTCAAGTCCAATCCCAAACAGCCATTTGGCTTCCATGACCTCCAGACCCTTATTTACAAGCGTCGCCGAATCGATTGTGATTTTTCTGCCCATTGACCAGTTTGGATGCTTGAGGGCATCCTCAACCGTCATCCTGCTCAGCTCCTCCTTTGTTTTCCCCCGAAAAGGACCGCCGGAGGCCGTCAACAGGATCTTGTTAATACGCAGCGGATTTTCGCCGTTGATCGATTGAAAAATGGCGCTGTGCTCGCTGTCAACGGGCAGAATCCGAACCCCGTGCCTTTTGGCAAGCGGCATAATCAGATGTCCCGCTGTCACGAGTGTCTCTTTATTGGCAAGGGCAATGTTCTTGCCTGCCTCAATCGCCGCGATCGTCGGACGGATACCAATCATGCCTACCATCGCCGTCACTACCGTATCAGTTTCCGGAAGCGCAGCCGCTTCCAGCATCCCCTCCATACCGCTCAGCACCTTCGTAGGCAAGTCGGCAATACTCTCTTTTAAACGTTTTGCAGCCGCTTCCTCATAAATGACCGCAACCTTAGGAGAAAACTCTCTGATCTGCCGCTCCGCCAAAATAATATTAGAGCCGGCCGCAATGGCTGAAACCTGCAAATCCTGATTCGCTCTCACAATTTCCATCGTCTGTGTGCCAATGGAGCCTGTCGAACCCAATACCGCTATTTTCTTCATAAATAATTCCTCATGATATTATTGTATTTTATAATCATTCACTACATGCGGGAAATTCCATAGAAAGTTAGGTCTAATGCATAAAAATAACCGCAAGAAAATAGATCAGAGGTGCGGTAAAGATCACGCTATCATACCGATCCAGAATTCCGCCATGACCCGGAATGATCTTTCCATAATCTTTGATATTGTGGTTACGCTTAATCGCCGATGCGGATAAATCGCCAATCTGGGAAACAATCGCACCCGACGCGCCAATCATGACAAACAGCCATGTAATATTCTGATACGGGATCAAGTTCTCCACGAGGACATACGCAAATAACGCAGCCATAAGTGCGGCTCCCACAATACCGCCGATCGAACCTTCGATCGACTTCTTTGGGCTCAAGACCGGTGCCAGCTTATGACGCCCGAGTAGCATGCCCGTAAAGTACGCGCATGTATCACAAATCCACGATGCGATAAAAATCAGCCATACTGTATATTCTCCATATTTAAGATTTCTCGTAAAATAAATAAACGACAACATCACCGGCACATAAATAAAACCAAAAAAAGCATGAATAACCTGCGACGCTTCATATTTGGGAAACGAAAAGACATAGACAGCCATCAAAAAAACAAATACAAGAACAACTACTAACAGCAAATACCGTTCCAGATTCTTTGCAAAGTAGCCTGTTACATAAAAAACAATCGATCCGAGAACCGTAACCGCTTCTATTAAATTGATGCCCTTTTCCTGCCTCCTGATGCCGACCGCTCGATTGAATTCGCACAACCCAATCAGGGAAATCAAGAGCAGCTCGGCAGCTAAAACAGGGCCGCCAATCAAATTTACCACAAGTGTCAGTATGACAATTACGATACTGCTGCACAATCTTGTAAAAAACATATTATGCCTCCTTTACTCCGCCGTAACGCCTGTCTCTGCCGTTATAATCCTCAATCGCTTTCACAAGCTCATCTTTGGAAAAATCGGGCCAGTGTACCGATGCAAAATAAAATTCCGTGTACGCGAGCTGCCATAGCAAAAAATTGGAAATACGCTGTTCGCCGCTCGTGCGAATCAAAAGGTCGGGAGCCGGGATTCCGGACGTGTCCAGATAGCTTTCAAACAGTTCCTTCGTGATCTCTCCTTTCGGAATTGTCCCCTTTTGCATGTCTCCAAGAATATTATTCATCGCGCGCAGCATTTCATCTTGACTTCCGTAGTTTAAAGCTACTTGAAAATGAAGCCCCGTATTGTTTTTTGTAGCCTCCTCAAGCTCTGCGATCTGCTTTTGCAAATCATTAGCGAGCGAGCGCTTTTCTCCGATAACCTTAACGCACATCTGGTTTTTTTCCGCAGTTTTTAGGCATGTTTTCATATAATTTCTAAGAAGCTTCATCAACGCATCCACTTCATCCTGAGGTCTCGACCAGTTTTCCGTGGAAAACGCATAGACAGTCAGATACTGTACACCCATTTTATAGGCTTCCTCACAAATCAGCTCCACATTCTTACTTCCCTGTACATGACCATAATTGCGCGGCATCCCTTTGCTTTTCGCCCATCTTCCGTTTCCATCCAAAATAATCGCAATGTGATTTGGCACCTTCATTTCGTGTATCCTCCATATAAAAAACATCTTCGATACATTCAACAAAGGGACACGACGGGATTGCTTCGTCTTGTCCCCTGGTTGTTTTGATTTTAAACAGTGAGTATATCCTTGGACTTTTCTTCTACCATTTCATCCAACTTCTTAATATACTTATCGGTAAGCTTTTGAAGTTCCTCTTCCAATTGCTTGATCTCGTCCTCCGAGACATCCGCTTTGGAAAGCTTCTTAAACGCATCGTTTCCGTCCCTGCGGATATTTCTGATCGCTACCTTATCTGCCTCGCCCTTTTTCTTTACTTCCTTTACGAGATCTTTTCTTCTCTCTTCTGTCAGCTCCGGGAAAACCAATCGGATCATCTGCCCGTCGTTTGTCGGATTGATTCCAAGGTCGGACATCTGAATTGTCTTTTCGATTTCCTTTAACAGGTTCTTTTCCCACGGCTGAATCTGGATCATACGCGGCTCCGGAATCGAAACATTGCCTACCTGCTGAATGGGTGTCGGCGTTCCGTAATAATCAACTCTAAGCTTATCGAGTACATGCGGATTGGCACGTCCCGCACGAATCGCTGAAAATTCCGACGCAAGATGATCCAGCGTCTTTTTCATTTTTTCCTCAAATTCGATTAATTTTTCATTCATAACGTTGTCCTCCCAATTTTATACGGTTACCTTTGTACCATTAAATTTTCCGTTCATCATATTGACAATGCTGTTTTCCTCATTTAGGCTGAACACATACATCGGCATTTTATTTTCCATCGCAAGAACCGAAGCGGTCATATCTACTACCTGCAGCTTCTTTTTTATGACCTCCTCAATGGAAATTTCCTCATATCTTTTCGCTTCCGGATAAATCTTCGGGTCACAGTCATAAACCCCATCTATCGATTTTGCGAGTAAAATTCCTTCCGCATCCACCTCGATCGCACGCAGCACAACGCCGGTATCCGTTGAAAAATAAGGATGTCCCGTTCCGCCTGCAAAAAATATAACTATTCCCTTTGCAAAATATTTATTTGCGCGATCCTTTGAAAAAAGCTTTGTGAAGGAACCACATTCAAACGGTGTCAGGATACTCGTCATCATTCCAACCGATCGGAAAATTTCGGAAACATAGATGCAGTTCATAACTGTCGCCAGCATTCCAATCTGATCTGCCTTCGTCCGGTCAATATGCTCGCTTGTGCGTCCTCGCCAGAAGTTGCCCCCACCAATCACAATGCCTATTTCAATTTGCTTTTCAGCAAGTGCTTTCACCTGAAGTGCAACCTTCCTGATCGTCTCCTCATCAAATCCGGTTTTCCTCGATCCCGCAAGCGCTTCGCCGCTCAGTTTCAATAATACTCTTTTCATACAAATATCCTTGCCCTTATTATGCTTTTTTTGTCTTTGCCGCTTTTGCTTCCTGATCATCGTCATCAAAGAAAGTCATTGGACTGACATCCGCGTAGCATTGAGAGCAAAGGCCTTCAATCACGGCACCGTTGTTAATCTGGATCGACTTAGATTTAATATTTCCCATAATGATTGCCGTCGTATCAAGAATAACCGGTCCCTGTACATCGATATCGCCCTTTACTGCCCCAGCAAGCACCGCTGATTTCGCAATAATGTTTCCTTTTACAACAGAGCTTTGACCAATCTTAACGGAACCGCTGCTGTTAACTTCGCCGACAATCTTTGCACCATCTGCAAATACTTCCTCTGCCTTGGAATTACCCTCGATAACACCAGTGATTTCAAGCTTTCCTTTCACCTCAATGTTTCCCGTAATAGTTCCCATTACATCCAAATTTCCCTCTGAAGTAATATCCCCTTTAACTGACATTTCGGCAATAATAACACCTGTTTCCATTGAAAAATCCTCCATTGTCGTATTGATTGGCGCCGGACGCTCCGCCGGCTCCTGTGCAAATATCGGTGTAAGAGCCCCTCTTTCTTCTTTCAGCTCTTCCGATTTCTCAAAATATGTTTTCATTTCCTCAAAAACCGATCCCTCAGGCTCCGCTATTTCTTCCTCTGAGGATACTTCTGTTTCCTGCATCTTTGGCTCTTCTGCTTCTTCCGACTCCTCTTCCTGCTGCACAGTTGTGTGGAAAGAGTCCGAAACACTTGTAAACAAAGGTTCTTCCACCATATGCTCCTGCTCCTGAGGTTCTCTCTCAAACATATGGTTTCCAAAAGGCTCTGCATGCTCTTCTGCCGGTGTCGTATCAATATTTTTTAGCATGTTTGCAATTTCATCCCTGTCAAATACCGGTTCATCCTCAGTAATCGTGTCCACCATCTGCGGCGGCTCCGCCATGAAGTCTTTTACCGGTTCATTCTTTTCATCCGGCAGAAGCTCATTCACGGCCTGTGATAAATCTTCTTTGAAATCCTTAAAAAAACTCATTTCCCATTCCTCCATTTATTGTATATTTGTATGCTGGATATGCATTGTATCCCCATCAATCGGAGCAATCTCAACTCCCATTTTAAGGAGGCGTTCAATAATTTCGGGAAGCGCCTCAACCGTCGATGTTTTATCTCCCAGATCATGCATCAGTATCATGACCTCTTCATAATCTTGAATGCCGGTCAGACAATTTTCTACGACCTGCTCTTTAGTGGGAGCCGGACTCTTCGCGTCCAAACTCGAAACATTCCAGTCGTAATAGGTAATGTCCCTGTCGTTTAAGACCTGAATAAATAAAGACATGTCCAGCTTTGATACTGTGTTGCTACTGCCACCCGGAAAGCGGTAAATGTCCGGCATAAATCCGGTTTCTTCATAAATAAGTGACTGTATTTTAGACAGGTCATTAATAAAGGCTTCTTTGGAAGCATAAACCTCATTATACTTATGGGAATAAGAATGCATGCCGATGACATGTCCTTCCTCCACGATTCGCCGGTACATCTCCCGTAAATCTTCCTGATTTACCGCCACGACAAAAAAATTCCCTTTGACACCATAGCTATTTAAAATATCCAAAATAGTATCCGTATTGCAGCTTGGTCCGTCGTCAAAGCTCAAATAAACCTTTTTCGGCCATTCTGCCCGATCCGGCATGGCGGATTCGTTTGAAGAAACACTTTTCTCAGATTCCAATATACGCTCTTCCACCCCTGAAACGATTACGGATCCGCTTACCATATTATTTACAGATATGCCGTTCCCTGCGGCACCGATGTGATCGGATATTTCGTTTTGGGATATTTCATTTTCAGTTTTTTCTTTGTTAAGTGACTTTGTCTCGGATGTCCCTTCCTCCGAAACAGTTGTTATGTAAGTTTCTTTGCTATTCTTCGCTCTAATGTGCGCAAGCTGTGTATCTTCCGTTTCTTCAATAAATTCCTCTTCTGCGAAGGCGATCTGCTGTAATTGCCGCTCAAGTTTGTCCAATTTGTAAAACAAAATAACACAAAGCGCTGTAGGAAGCATGAATACAGATATAAAAAAACCAATAATTACCCTCTTAATCAGTCGCACCCTGGCACTTCTATCTATATTCCCCGTCTGACCAGGTCTTTGCATTTCTGTCTTTTCCTTCCGTAATCAATCCGTGCTAAAAACGCACCTCTTATATTGTAACACATTTGTTAATCTTTAGAAAACTTTTTTTTATAAATTTGGATGTAAATCTTTTCCCCTAAATTCTTCAAGCGTACGTTCCTTTTTCATTATATAAATTAACAGGACTGCCGTAATCATCGTCGGAAGTCCACCGATGATTCCCGTAATGCCGGGACCTACAAGCGGATTCCCACCGTTGTCCGTGAAATAGACCATCGAAGAAGCAAATCCATTGGCGGCACCATGTCCGATAATGGCAGGAATGCAGCTTCCGGTCTTCATTGTGACATAAGAAAACAAAATACCAAGGACAATGCAGAAAACACACATGGCTGCAATTCCAAGATACGGATATCCGGAGTACTGCGTTCCATAATTATGCCCCATGACTGTCAGCGGTGCATGCCAAAGTCCCCAAATAACACCATTTATTAAAAGCATCGGTATCAGGTCGAATTTCTTTGCCATTTTAGGGAGCAGATAACCTCTCCATCCCCACTCCTCGCCAAAGCACGTCATACAGTTGAGCAGCGGCGCTAGAATGACGGCAGCGGCCATCTGACTTAAAACCGTAGTCCTAAGCTCCGAAGGCTCCACGATCTTTCCATTCTCTGCGTAGACTGCGACAAGATAGCTCATATCAAAGTCAAAGCGCTGCAAAAATACAAGAAAATAGATGGCTCCGCCAAGCAGCGTTAGGATCACAGGCGCGACCCATGCAAACAAATAGTATTTCGTATTGGCTTTATTCCATGTCCATTTCAGATAATGGTTCCTAAAGCCCTCTTTGGTAAGCAGGCGCGTCAGGACAACACCGACTGCCGGTATAAACATCATGACAGAGGTAAGAAGCTGCGCATTCACGTCCGAACCAAGACCCTGTTTCCCCACAAGCGGCCAAATCAATCCAATTTCTGCCATATATGTCAGCGCAAACGTAATCATTAGAAATAGAATAATTCTTTTTGTTTCCTGCTTCATATCAAATAACTCCTTTGACGGATAGCCATACTTAACCTGTGCTTTTTTATACATACTGATTATACACTATTAATTTCAGATTGCATATCCTAAACTGAATAAATCTTTTATTGCCAAGCCACACGTCTCCTTACCATATCCGACAAGAAAACTGTTGCATATTAATATAAATGTGATTTTTCTTTCAAAAAGATGTTGCGTTTAATGAGTTTTTGTGACATAATGTAATTGAAGAAAATATATGTTTTCATTTAATTCAATATAATAGTAAATTATTGAAAGGGGGATCATAATTTATGAAAAAGAAAACTCTCGTAGGGCTGATTGCACTCGGAGTTCTCATCGTTCCGGTTCTATGTTACGCTTTCCTTGCCAACGGCGGGAAATCAGGAGTTGCCGATCAATCGGCCTTTCGTGCTTTCAATGACATCGCAAATGAAGAAACTGTATATTTAGATGATGAAGCGATTGCTCTCGCGGATACTTCAGGTGATACTACTTCTCTTAGGAGCGAAGCGTTAAGAGCTTATAATCTTGTAAACGCGCAAAGAGCCGCTGTCGGACTGACTGCTTTGATATGGGATTCTAATTTGGAGTCGACTGCTTCTGTTCGTGCACAGGAGGCTTTCGTATCTTTCTCTCATACAAGACCGAATGGAAGACCTTGGTACACAGTAAACAGTGCGATCATGGGCGGTGAGAATTTAGCATTTGGCTTCAATGATTCCGATTCCGCGGTAAGCGCTTGGATGAACAGCCCGACCCATAGGGAAAATATTCTGTATCCGACATTTACTAAAATTGCAATTTCCGTATATGTGGCAGACAATGGTACCTATTATTGGGCACAGGAATTTGGCTATTAAGACGGACACCGCATAACAGCAGCTTATAAAGAAAGAACATGGCCGATTGGTCATGTTCTTTTATGCGGGAAATTTAAATTACGTATTCTCAATCACGATGCTCTCCACGATATCGGCAACGTCCTCACAAGCATCACAGCAATCCTCAAGATAATCATAAATCTCACGCCATGCAATAACCTCCAGCGGCGGTGTATCCTTTGTATGCAAATCTCTCATCGCCTTTAAATACAGGCGGTCGCCTTCCTCTTCCATCTGATTGATCATGATAATATGCTCTTTTAAATGCTTGGTTTTTTTGAAATTACGGAACTCCTCCATCAAGCTCTTTAATTCTTCGCAGCATTTAACAATCAGAGAGGCAAACTGAATACCTTCCGGCCTGATCGTGGAAACACGGTTTACATAAATGTGTATCAACGTGTCTTCAATGCTGTCCGTCACATCATCAATATTCTGGCTCAACGCCACAATGTCATTCCGTTCGATTGGTGTCATGAACGCGCGCGTCAACTCGTTCATCAACGCATGCTTTTCCTGATCAGCCGCATGTTCCACTTCATGAATCGCTTCCAACTTCTCTGGCAACACTTCCTCATCAAAGTTCCTCAGCGTTTCCTCCAAAAGCTTTGCCGCCGAGCAGGATAGCTCGACACATTTCACAAAGCAGTCAAAATAAAAGTCATCTTTTTTTGCCATTTTACTCCTATCTGCATGTAATCTTATGCATAATCGTATATTATTGTTGCGCACGGATATCGTCCGAAGTCTGCCCCCATGCGACATACCACCTCTGTTAATGCAGCTTTGTTAAAATAGCCGCACAAACAGCTTCGTGATCAGAAAACCAATCAGGCCGCAGCCCGGGAATGTCAGGATCCATGTCAGTACCATATCCTTGACGACATTAAAATTGACCGCAGACAACCGTTTCGTCGCTCCGACGCCCATGATTGCCGTCGTCTTTGTATGTGTTGTGCTGACGGGAATTCCAAAAACCGAAGAAAGCAGCAAACAAAATGTCGCTGCCAAATCAGCCGAAAAGCCCTGATAACTTTCCAGCTTTACCATATCAAGCCCTACGGCTTTTATAATCTTATAACCGCCGATCGACGTACCGAGCGCCATCACAACGGAACAAAGCAGCATCATCCAGATCGGAAGCGACACATTTCCCGTACTATCCTGTCCGTTGACCAAAAAGATGCCTAAAATCAAAACACCCATGAATTTCTGTCCGTCCTGTGCGCCGTGCATGAACGACATCGCCGCGCCGCCGAAAACTTGCGCATTCCGGAAAATTACATTTGTCTTACGCCTGTCCATATTTCTGCAGATCAGCATTGTCAATTTTGTAAATAAGAATCCGGACGCGAATCCGAGAAGCGTCGATAAAACAAGTCCGTAAATGACTTTGATCCATTCACTTCCGTTAATGCCGTCAAAACTGTTGTGCAGCGCAATCGCGGCACCGGATAAGCCAGCAATGAGGGCGTGGCTTTCGCTCGTGGGAATCCCAAAATACCATGCCATCACAGCCCATATAATGATTCCAAACAACGCCGCACACAACGCGACAATCGCGTCGTGACTGTTTCCATCAAAATTGACCATATTCTTAATCGTCATCGCCACCGTGGCATTGACGAGAGTCATACCAAGAACTCCTAAAAAATTAAAAACCGCCGACATCAATATCGCGGAACGAGCCGGCATCGATCTCGTGGACACACAGGTAGCAATCGCATTCGGCGCATCCGTCCACCCATTTACAAAAATAACGCCAAGTGTCAGCAGCACCGTTAAAAACAAAACAGGATTACTACTGATCTGCCTTATAAATTCTAAAAATCCAATCTCCAAAGTGTCCTCCTACTCCCTGCATCCTCTGTCCATCTTCTTTGA
The DNA here is from genome assembly GCA_964566545.1 of uncultured Lachnospiraceae bacterium. Taxonomy (GTDB): domain Bacteria; phylum Bacillota; class Clostridia; order Lachnospirales; family Lachnospiraceae; genus JAEYFP01. The sequence goes on from CAZMIX010000006.1 coordinate 22,068, forward strand.
TTTCTCGTAAAGTCCGGCACTTTGCAGTGACCTACTGTCCTTGGTCTTTTTTTGACCCTGTTTGTCTATTATAATCTGAAATTGCGTTTCTTGCAACCAGTTATTGAAGTCTTTTTTCTGTTCTGTTATGATAAGATTACCAAAAATCTATCAAGTATTCGGCAGCAGACGGCTGTCGGACACCTAAATACGGAGGGTATTGTTATGAGAATTATACGAACCAGAGACTACGATTCTGCAAGCAAGGCGGCTGCAAGCCTGATCGCTGCACAGGTTATCATGAAGCCGGACTGCGTGCTCGGACTCGCCACAGGCTCCACGCCGATCGGCACTTATGATCAGTTGATCAAAAAATATCAGGAAGGAGAACTCGATTTTTCTCGTGTCATTTCCGTCAATCTTGATGAGTACAAGGGACTGTCCCCGGAAAGTGACCAAAGCTACCGTTATTTTATGAACGAACACTTATTTTATCACGTGAACATTAAGCCGGAAAATACCTTTGTGCCGGACGGGCTGGTACCGGATTCTGAAAAAGCCTGCGCCGACTACAATCAAATCATAAAGGAAAAGGGCGGCATCGACCTGCAGCTGTTAGGCCTTGGCTTAAACGGACATATCGGCTTTAATGAGCCTGCGGAAATATTTGAGAAGGAAACACACTGCGTGGATTTAACAGAAAGCACGATTCAAGCCAACGCCCGCTTTTTTGCTTCCATCGACGAGGTGCCGAGGCAGGCTTATACAATGGGCATTCAGACAATTATGCAGGCAAAAAAGGTTGTACTCATTGCGACCGGTCAGGCAAAGGCGCAAATCGTGAAGGATGCCTTCTTCGGTCCTGTTACACCGCGCGTACCTGCCTCTATCCTGCAATTCCATAACGATATGACGATTATTTGTGACGAAGAAGCGATGTCCTGCCTATAACAACAAGAAAAGAGGGATTTTATGATAATCAAAGACGGATCAGTTTTTACCGAAAAATGCTGCTTTGAAAAAGGAACGGTGATTACGGAGGAATCCTTTATCGGTGAATTTATCCCAAAAGACCGTTTCTTGGCATCTTCAGATGATTTTAATGACACAGTCATCGATGCCTCCGGCTGTTATGTCATTCCAGGGCTTGTAGACATTCATTTTCACGGCTGTGTCGGATATGATTTTTGTGACGGAACAATGGAAGCGTTTGAAGCGATTGCCAATTATCAGCTTCAGCATGGCATTACCTCCATCTGCCCCGCTACGATGACACTGCCAAAGGAAAGGCTGTTTTCTATTTTTCGGGAGGCCGTCAAATTTGCCGACCGGCAGGAGTATTCAAAAAAGGAGACCGCAAACGAGGCATCTCTTGTCGGTATTCATATGGAAGGGCCTTTTCTATCCTATGAAAAAAGAGGCGCGCAAAATCCCGATTATCTGTGTCCTGTGGATGCGCAGGCGGTGTACGAGCTGGTGATTGCCGCAGACGGACTCTTAAAAATACTCTCAATCGCGCCAGAGCTCCCCGGAAGTATGGAGGCAATCGAAGTGTTAAAAGATATGGTCGTTTTATCGGTTGGCCATACGACCGCCGACTACGATACCGCGATCCGGGCTTTTAAAATGGGCGCTTCTCATGTGACACACCTCTACAATGCGATGCCGCCATATTCTCATCGGGAACCGGGCGTAATCGGTGCCGCCGCCGACATGGGAGGCTGTGACGTCGAGCTGATCAGCGACGGGATCCACGTGCATCCTTCTGTCATCCGTTCCACGTTTAACATGTTCCGGCCGGAGCATGTTGTTTTGATCAGTGACAGCATGATGGCCACCGGAATGCCTCCCGGAAATTACTCGCTCGGTGGGCAGTCCGTCAAGGTGGCAGATGGACGCCGGGCGACGCTTGCGGATGGAACAATTGCCGGTTCCGTTACCAATCTCTTTGACTGTATGATGTATGCCATTTCCTGCGGCATTCCAATCGATCAGGCAATCGCGGCCGCCACAATCAATCCGGCTTGTTCCATCGGAATGGATCGAATGATTGGCTCCATCGGTGAGGAAAAAGCCGCCGATCTGCTCGTGCTTAACAAGGATTTCACAATTCGGCATATCATCCATAACGGCGTGCTGGTAAAATAAACAGAAGCTGTACTTAAAAAAAAGCTGTTGCAAACTATTTTTTTATTAGTTTTGCAACAGCTTTTTTATATGTGTTTTTTAATTGGGCATCGAATTGCGGTATTCATTTGCGGAAACGCCGACTTGCTTTTTGAAGACGCGGGAAAAGTGTGCAATATCCATAAAGCCAACTTCGTCCGCAATATCACCGATGCGAAGAGAAGGATCCTTCAGCAACTCCTTGGCGGCATCGATGCGCACGCCGTTAAGCAGCTCAGAAAACGTATGGTCCGTATGCCTGTTAAGCAGCTTGCTCAAATGCCACTGACTCACATAGATCTGATCCGCCACATCCGTCAGGGTCAGCTTTTCCCGATAATGCTCCCCAATATATGCCAACGCATTTTTAACAATGAAGCAGCCAGCCTCATTTTTTTCCTCCTGCTCAAAATCCGGAATGACCGTCTCCCGCATCCTTTTTAAATTCTCTGTCATTGCTGAAATCGCTTCTGTGAGTTCATCCATTTTGGACGGCTTTAAAAGAAGCCTCGTCACGCCTAGCCGAATCGCCCGCTGCGCATAGTCAAACTCCCGGTATCCTGTCAGGATCATGATTTCCATCGTTTCATATTGGGATTTCAAGCTCGCAATCATTGTCAGACCGTCCATTTTCGGCATACTGATATCCGTAATCAGAATGTCCGGCTCCTTTTCCTTAACAAGCGCGATACCTTCCATACCGTTTAGGGCGCTCCCGACAACCTCACAGCCCCACTCTTCCCATTTGATGCTTCTCGTAAGCCCTTCCACGATCACCGGCTCATCGTCTATGATCACTACCTTATACATATTAATCCCTCTGCTTGAATGATAAAAACTAAAAATATCTATGTAGAAAGTATAACATAGTTCCCTGCAAGAAAATAGATTCTTCCTCACCCTTTGACAGCACCTGCTGTCATACCCTTGATAATATACTTCTGTAAGAGGATGTAGACGATGAGGATCGGAACGACTACCATCGTGACGGTGGAGGCCATTAGTCCGTAGTTCGTACCTTCTCTGGAGGTCAGCTCGCTTAGCAGCCTTGTGATCGCCCAGTGCTCCTTCAGACGCAGAAAGAAATTTTGCGTGAACAGATCGTTGTAGCTCCAGAGAAAGGAGAAGATGCCCACCGTCGCAAACGAGGGTTTCGTCAGCGGTACGATGACCTTAAAGAATATCTGGAATGCGTTGCAGCCCTCCATGTAGGCCGCCTCCTCCAAATCGATCGGAATCGTTCTGATATAGCCTGACAAAACAACGATCGCAAAGGAGAGGTTGCCCGCGATCTGCGGAAGCGCCACCGCAAGCAGCGACAGCCACAGGCTTTCTGTGTTGACGATTCCCCAAGAGTTTTCCATACGGAATACCGGTATAATCGTAGAGAAAGCGGGAAACATCATTCCTGCGACAACGAGCGACTGTAAAAATGCCCTTCCCTTAAATTCATAACGCACGAGCGCGTAGGAGGCAAAGCCCGCAAGCAGAATCGCCAGTGCCGCTACTGAGCAGGATATAACGATACTATTAAAATAAGCGCCGAAAATATTCATTTTCTCAAATGCCAGCCTGTAATTGTCGAGCGTGAACAGGCTTCCGAACGGCAGAAGGAAGGAATCGGTAACAATGTATTTTTTGTCCTTAAAGGAATTCATAACTACCCAGAAGATCGGATAGATCGTTGTAAGCGCCCACAAAATCAGGGCCGCATATACGAGCGTGTATCCGACGCTGAATTTCTTTTTCATCTTCTCTTCCTCCTAATAATCTTTCTCGCGAAATACCGCGTTGACCACCTTCGCGGTTACAACGCCGAGCACGACGATGAACACCGCAATTGCAGAACTGTAATCCACGTTGCTCGCATCAAATGCCTGATAGTACATGTAGGTACCGGTCAGCCATGTCGTATTGAACGGCATCCCCTTCGGAAACATGACCCATGGCAGGTCAAACACCTTCAGGGCGCCCGTCACCGCAAGGACGACACATGTGCAGATAACGTTGTGCAGAAGCGGAAGGGAAATGTAACGCACCTTCTGCAGCGGTCTCGCGCCGTCAATCGCGGCCGCCTCGTAAAGATCCTCCGAGATGTTATTCAACCCCGTCAGGAGAATGATGAAATAAAAGCCCACATACTGCCACATGACCGGAAGCACAAGCGTGAGCATCGCATGTACCTCATCCTTAAAGTCCACAAGCCCTATGGCTCCAAGCAGCTCCCGAAACTGGTTTACCATTCCTTTGTCATACAAAAAGATCAGGTTGAACAAAAGGCCCAGCGCGGTCGCCGATACGATGATCGGGAAGAAATAGACGACTCTGAAAAACTTAGCGCCCTTTTTGATATTGTCGACAAGCAGCGCGAGCAAAATTGCGATGCCCACCTGTCCAAACAGCGTAATGAAAATCATATACAGTGTATTCCCAAGCGCGGCTTTCATGTTCGGATCCTGAAACATTTTTTTATAATTCCCATACCACGGATCATTCATTCCTTTTGCGGCCGTACCCAGCCCTGATATATGCTGAAAGCTGTTAACTATGTTCTGTATAAATGGATAATATAGAAATATCAGCATAAATGCAAAAGCAGGAATCAAGAAAAAGATAACAGGCTTTTTATTTTTATAAATATTTGCTCCCATTTTCGCTCCTTCCACCTGCTTAAACAAATCTGATATTCACAGGTTCTTTTTAAAGGGAGACCGGAGAAAAGTATGCATACTCTGTCTCCGGTCCGCATGTATTATTTATGTGTTTATTGCTCCGCCACCAAGTCGAGCACTTCCTGTACAGATTCGGTAATATCTGCCTTGCCTGTTACGAGGTTTGGCATACCATCAAATACCGGCACTCTGCACGGCTGAGGTACTAAATCCTGTACTGCCGCAGCAATTCCCGTAGCGCCCGCACATAAGGTCAGGCAATCCTTCTGAAGGGAATTAAGTGTGCTTGCATCTACCGTGGCACCGTTCTTCAAAGCAGTAGCGGAAACGAGTGCAAATTCGGATACTGCTTCATCGCTCGTCATATATTCCACAAATTTTACTGCTGTTTCACGCTTTTCAGGATCGTCCCATGCCTTCTTTGTAATGTAGTATCCTGAAGAAAGTCCGCCGATCATATCCGTCGATTTTCTGTCTCCCTGTCTAGGCACATAGGTAACGGTAAAGTTATCGATGTTGTCCGTCTTTTCAGCAATACCGCCTGCCTTCCAGGAGCCGTCTACCAGGAAAGCTGCCTTTCCGTCAATAAACATCTGGAATGTCTCATCATCGGTCGCCGACAAAGTGTTGTCAGGGAAATAACCTTTTTCATATAAATCCTTTACATCCGTAATACCCTCGACCCATGCCTTGCCATTCGCGTCTGCCGTGCTTCCCGGCAATGCGCAGTGTGTCTTTACCGATGTGTGGTTGAAAATGGAATACTCAAACCAGTAATGCGGCACCTGTGCGAGAGACGCTGCGATTGGAGAATAGCCCGCATCCTTGATCTTCTGGCAGATGTCCATGAAATCCTCCCATGTCGTGTCTGCGCCCGGGATGTCCACGCCTGCTGCCTCACAAACCTACTTATTGACATACATCGCTTCCCAATAACCGTTTACCGGAATTGAATAGTTCGTTCCGTCTACCGGTGATGCGCCGAGCATGTCGTCCTTCATGTTAGAAGCATAATCGGGAAATTCCGCTCTGATTTCTTCTACCGATACAACCTTGTCTGCGCTGACAAAGGAATTGGAGTCCGGTCCGTTGAAGTAGAACAGAACATCCGGCTCGGAACCAACTTCAAAGTCTGCCAGCACTCTTGCCTTGAAAGCCTCATCCGCCGTACCTGATGCATCGTTGACTGTATTTCCTGTCTCCTCCTGATACTGTGCCAAATACTTCTGATATGTTACGGCTCCGCCGTCATTACCTGCATAGGTAGTCGTTACGTTTAAGGTAACCGGTCCTGTTGCTGCCGCTTCTTCTGCCGGAGCTTCCTTAGCCGCATCGTCTGCTGCAGGAGCTTCTTCTGTTACCGCCGCACTCTCCTCTGCCGGAGCTGCCGCTGTGCTGCCGCATGCTGCAAGACCAACGGTCATCGTACATGCGAGTAGAATTGCCAATACTCTTTTTTTCATTTTGATTCCTCCCAATATTTTATTGATGACACTGTTATCATCTGCTTATATCATAAAAATTTTTATAAAAAATTGGAATGATTGCGTTTGCGATTAATTGTCTATCCTTGTTCTTCCTGTCTATTCATACTGATAATTAACGTGCTGATCGTGTGATTTTCGTCATTTGTATCAATGACAAGCCCGCATTCCTCTCCATAAATGATTTTAAGCCGCCGGTTTACATTCCGGATACCGAGGCTTGTGGAGCCTACGGAATCCTTGATTTCACGGTCTGTAAGCAGGATCTCGATCTTATCCCGATCGGCATTGCTTAACGTTCCGTCGTCCATGATTTCGATATAAAGCTTTTCCTCCCTTTTGAATACGCTCAACGTCACCTTTCCCTGCCGCATCGCATTCATACCGTGCTCCACCGCATTCTCGATGATCGGCTGGACGATGAGCCGCGGCACCTCCACATGCAAAAGGGACTCGTCAATTCGCTCGTCATACTGGAATTTCTCCCCGTAGCGCTGCTTGATGATGTACAAATAGGCATCGACATAGCTCAACTCCTCCGACAGAGGGACAAGCTGCCGTTTTTCCCTGTTCATCGTCGCCGCGAGCATCGTCGAAAGCGCCTCAATCATCCCGCACACCTTTTCATTTTCATTCAGCCGGGCTTCCCAGTTGATGATTTCCAGCGTATTGTTCAGAAAATGCGGGTTAATCTGGGATTGCAGCGCCATAATATTCGCGTCCCTCAGCGCCAGCTCCTCCAGATAAATCTGCTCAAACTGGTGCTTTAACTCCGCACTCATCCGGTTGAACGCCTCATCCAAATAGGCGAACTCCTTGCTGTTGTCGATCTGCTCGATTTGATGTCCATAATTTCTTTCGGTGATTTCATGAGCCGCCCGTACGAGCTTATTGACAGGCTTTGTCACACACCGTTCAAAGAACAGCAGCACGAGGACGATCAGCGGAAGCATAAAAATCATAAGAAGGGCAAACACGTATTTGACCGCGTCCATGCCGTCCACAATCGTTTTGGCATCCAGCTTGACGATCGCAGTCACCTGATGCCCGTCCTGCTTGACCTGCCGGTATACCCAATGCTCGTCTCCTATTTTTTGATAAATACTGCCGCTTCGCGCAGGCTCCAGTTCCCTTTTTCTGAATTTTTCAATAGCCTCCACGTCCTTTGCCTCTAACAGCACCTCTCCGTCCGACAACAGCTCCACATCCTCATAGCCCCAGACGCTTTCAAAGCCCTGAAACATCACGTCCTTGTTGATCTCGGAAAGAATGACCGCATACGGCTCATAGGAAGCGTTCATCAAATTTCTGATGAGATAGATCCTGTTGCCGACATTTAATAACACCGTATTGGTGTCAAGCTCCCTTGTGCAGGCGTCCACCATCTCACGACCGTTCTCTTTAAATTCGCTGACACCCGCGTAATTTCCGCCGAGCGAATAGGCATACGTGTAAAAAATATTTTCCGGCATATCCGTAAAATAAAGCATCGTACACATAAAGGCCTCATTATACCGGTACTGCTGCGCGAGGAACAGCGTCACCCTCTCGTACAGCTCGACTCCGTTACCTTCCTCTTGATACTGCGCCCAGCTGTCCTTCACCGTCGGCATATAGGACGCATTCTTAGAGGCGGTCACCGCATCCGACACCTGCATCAGATAGACCTCTACGGCGTTATCCATCGAAGAAACGATCGTGCGCTCGATCTGCGAATTGATGCCGCGCGATACGGTCGTAAACAGGGCAAAGCTTAAAAGCATCAGGGGCAGCAGCCAGCAAAGCAGCAGCATAAATATCATGCTCCAGCGCAGCTCTCTTTTCTGATTCAGAAATTTTCTGATCTCTCGCATTCGCTTCTCCATGGGGTTCTCCTTTATTATGTTTCTCTCACCGTTAAATCTTTATTCCGGTTTCCATGTGAGGGACAGATAGCTTTCAAACAGCTCGCATACCGTTTTTGCGTCGGACGGATTCTGCATTTCACAGAAAATCCGAAGCAGAGGCTCCGTACCCGAGAAGCGGCAGACTACCCAGCCGCCGTTTTCAAAATAGACCTTGCAGCCGTCCAGATAGGATACGTTTTTGATCGGAAACGGCAGGTCAGGCAGCTTCTTTTCGGTCAGGACCAGGCGGCTGATCGCCTCCTTTTTTTCCTGATTGAACTTATAATCCCTTTCTTCCATATGAATGCTGCCGCATTCAGCTTCGATATCCCGATAAATTTCCGAAAGCTTCTTATTGGTACAGGCAAGCATTTCCGCAAGCAGGGCTGCCGCATAGATGCCGTCCTTTCCCTTGATGTGTCCCCGTACCGTCAGGCCGCCCGAGGACTCCCCGCCAAGCACAGCGTCAGTCTCTTCCATTTTTGCTGAAATATATTTAAAGCCGACCGGCACCTCATAACAGCGTTCGCCGAATTTTTCCGCCACGCGGTCCAGCATATGGGTCGTCGCGATATTGCGCACGACCGGCCCGTGCCAGCCCTTATACTTCACAAGATAATAATAAAGCAGCACGAGGATATCGTTCGGGTGCAGAAACCTTCCCGTATCATCGATCACGCCGATCCTGTCCGCGTCGCCGTCCGTCGCGATCCCGATATCGCATCGGTTATCCAGCACAAAATTCTGCAGCGCGCGCAGTGTGGAGGCGGTCGGCGCCGGAAGCTTTCCTCCAAACAGCGTATCGTGGCGCTCGTTGATCGTTTGCACCTCACAGCGCGCCGTATGGAAAATCGTTGTCAAAGAAGTCTCGCTGACACCGTACATCGGGTCAAGCGCTATTTTCAGCCCTTGTCTTCTAATCATATTGACATCGATCATCGAAAGGATATTGTCCAGATATTCATTCAGCGGATAGATCTCCTCGATCAGCCCCTGTTTGATGCCTTTTGCATATTCCATCGATGCAGCCGACGCTCCGCTCTCTTGAAGTCTTGCAAGATACTGCTCGATCTCCTTTGTCTGTGCCTCGTCTGCGTCCCTGCCGCCGTATGTAAACACCTTGACACCGTTGTAAATGGCCGGGTTGTGGCTCGCGGTGATCATCATTCCGTAAGGAAGCTCATATTTCATCACATAAAACATAATGAGCGGCGTCGGGGCGGATTTATTCACGAGAGACACCTTAATGCCCTCCGCAGCAAACACCTCTGCCGCCCACTGCATCGCCTCTTTTGATAAAAACCGCCTGTCATAGCCGATGACGATCCCTTTTTCAGCGACGCCCTCCTGCTTCATCTTATCCGCAAGCGCCTTTGAAAGAAGCTGGATATTCACCTTTGTAAACTCATCTCCGATAATGGCTCTGAAACCGCCTGTTCCAAATTTAATCATAACGCATCCTCCCTACCCCATGATGACATCGACACGGCAGTGCAAGCCCGACGCCAGCTTCGAAACCTTCTTTACATTCATTCCGTCCAGCTTGATTTCCTTAATGCCCTTCATCACGCCGTCGGGGTTACACACATGGATCTCGTAGACCGCACCGCACCACTCTCTCGTCACGCAAAATTCCTTCCAGTCCGCCGGTATGCACGGGTCGATGACGAGCTCGTCAAACTGCGGCCGGATGCCGAGCATATAACGTGTTGCCGAAAAATAAGCCCAACCGCCCGTTCCGGTCATAAACGGATGCCTTGCGCGCCCATGCGCGCTGTGGTCTTTTCCCATAATAAACTGGCAGTACGAATACGGCTCCGCCTCTCTGATTTCAATCAGATCGTTTTGGTTATAGGGCGAAAGCGCATCGTAATATTTCATCGCGCGGTCACCTCTTCCGAGCATACATTCGGCGGCCCATGCCCATGGATTCGGATGGGAAAATACCGCGCCGTTTTCCTTCACGCCCGGATATACCCTTGTCACGAAGCCGATATCGTCATCGGGAACCGTGTAGGAGGGGCCGTTTAGCATAATCCCGTAAGGCGTGTACAAATACTGCTCCACGCTGTCCATCGCCCTTCTCCCCTTTTCGTTCACTTCCGCTCCAGACAAAACGGCCCACGCGTTGCTCTCCAAATGGAGCTTACCCTCCGTATCCTGCTTCGTGCCGATTTTCTTTCCATTCTTTGTCACGCCGCGGATAAACCAGTCCTCATCCCAAAGCTGCGTATCGCATACATCCTTTACATGCGCCGCCATAGCCCGGTAATGCGCCGCGTCCTGGGCTCGCTCCAGCTTTTCCGCCAGCTCGATGAAATAATTTAGCGCCCAATAATGTAAAAAGGAGACAAGCGCGCTTTCCCCGCCGCCAAGATTCAGGCAATCGTTCCAGTCGGCCCGAAGCCCTTTGCAGATGCCGGTCTGTCCGACCTGCTCGGCTGAAAACTCAAGGATCCGTTTCATATGTTCATAAACGGTTCCTTCCCCGCCGTCCGCATAGGTAATCACTTCGTCCGCAAAGGAAATCTCTCCCGTTTCCTTGATATATTCGACAATAGAGCCCACAAGCCAGAGCGCGTCGTCGGAACAGGCATCCTTGATGCCATGGATCATATCGGCCCGATCGGGCGTCGGAACGACCGTCGGAGATTTAAACGGCTTTACCGAGGTGTCCGGCTCAAACCATTCCGGCTCGAACAGATGCAGCCCGTAGCCCTGCTTCACAAGCCCCTTTAAAAGCTGTGTGATGCGCTTCTTGCACATCCCGGGATTCGAATGAGGAATCGTCATCGCGTCCTGCGCCGTATCCCGGTAGCCAAGCCCGGTTCTTCCTCCCACCTCGATAAATGAGGCAAAACGCGAGAACATGACGTTGATTTCCGCCTGATAGAGCGTCCATGTATTGATCAGCGTATTCATGCCCTCGTTCGGCGTTTGTATCTGAAGCTTGTTCTGCTTTTTCTCCCAATAATTCTTTAGCCTGGCATAAGCGGAATCCACAGCGCCGGCTCTGCTGAATTGTTCTCTGACCTCTCTGCCCTTCTGCCGGTTTCCTTCTCCGAGCATAAAAATGATCCGTGCCTCTTCGCCGGGTTTCAGCGTGAGCTTCTTCATAAGAGAACCACAATGGTTATTGCCCTTTTCAAACGAGCCGCCGCATTCACCCTTTTCCACGGCGATCGGATTGTTCTCCGTTCGGTATGCCCCAAGGAAGCTGTCCCGCAGGCTGTCAAAGCCGTCCGGCTCCTCGCTGCACGCAAAGTATTGAAATCCGAACTCTTCATAGAATAAATCATGCTCAATAATGCCGTCCTCATAATCGCTTCCGGCGCAATACATACTCATCTGAAAATTCTGGTTATCGATCGTAATATGGTGGAACGAAAATTCACAATAGGAAAAGACACGCAGGCTACGCTCCGTTTCCCCCGTGTTTTTTATTTTCACATCCCAAAGCTCGACGTTTTCATTAAGTGGCACCGATAACGTCTGGGAAGCCTGAATATCCTTATAATCACACTCATAAACCGTATACGAAAGGCCGTGGCGGCAGCGGTACGCAGCCTGATTGAGAGACTTTCCGACAGGTTGCCAGGAAATGCTCCAATAATCGCCGTCCTCATCGTCCCGGATATACACATAATGCCCGGGGCGGTCCATCGGAACGCCGTTTCCGCGAAAGCGCGTAATACGGTGGTATTCCGGAGATTTATAAAACAAATATCCGCCCGCCGTATGATTTACGACAGCGCACATGTCCTGTAGTCCTAAATAATTCGTCCACGATGTCGGCAAATCCACCCTGTCGATCACATATTCCCTTTTTTCATTATCAAAATGTCCGTATTTCATTCCATTCTCCATTCTGCCGTCCATGACAACTTTAAACAAAGCAACAAAAACAGCTATCGCACACATCAGAGTCCTCTCTATACGTTGAGTATAACAGATTCCTCTTTCCATGATAAGTGCAATAGCTGTGAATATTTGACTGATTTTGCCCTGCCTGTTACATTTGTTATTTATTCGTCATTCGCCCGAGTCCGTCTGGCCGCCCTGTCCTTCTGGGCCGCCCTGCCCTCCGGGGCCACCGCCCCGGCCGCCAAATTGCCCGTTCGGCTGCTGCATTGTGCCGTCTCCATCCGGCGGCTCCATGGTACCGGTTCCGTCAGGTAGTTCCATGCCATCGGGAGGCGTCATCATTTCTCTGCCGGTACCATTTGCTCCGTCCTGCCTGTTTCCGGGGCCGCCCATGCCGGAGCCTGTGCCGTAAAGAAGTCCGTCCATCGTGATTTCCTGTGTTTCTTCGCCCATCACCACCGTATAAATGCCGTCTGACGCAATTTCCGGAATACTGATCAAGACAGAGCCATATTCCTTCGTCGGCGTAAAACGGAGCTGCTCCGTTCCGTCCGCATCCATCAGCACGACAGCACCGGTCTGCGCCGCGGACGTTGTTACGAGAATCGAGCCCTGTGTCGAGCTGTCCGAAAAATTCATCGCCATGCCGCTCGCACCCGCTGCGACAAAAATGCCTCCTGTGATTTCGCCCGTTCCATTGTAATCGAGCGCACCGTTTCCACTGTTTGTCGGACCCGACACGTACGTCTCTCCTCCGGATACATACAGACCGCCGTTCGAATCAATGCCGTCTCCGCCCGCGTCGACCGTGATCGTACCGCCCGTAATGCGGATATAAGACTCGGATGTGCCGCCCTGCATCTGCGTGTCCGAAAAGTCGCTGCCCTGCATGCCCGAGCCTTTATTGCCGCCCGCAGCATTCAAGCCGTCATCCGAAACGGCCACACTGATCGTGCCGCCATTGATATCGATCGTCATTCCTTCGATGCCCTCGTAGCCGTCCGAAACAGTGATCGTGCCGCCGTCGATCGTCACATTATGCTCGGCGTGAACGCCGTCGTCCGCCGCATTGATCGTCAGCTCTCCGTCAGCGATATAGACAAAGCCTTTGTCCGCATCCTCGCTGTTATCGCTGTGAATGCCGTCATTGCCTGCTGTGATCGTATAAGCTCCCGCCGCGATCCGGACACTGTCCTTACCTTCCAGGCCATGGTTTCCCGCACTTACGATGTAGCTACCGCCCGTTAATACAAGATCATCCTTCGAAGTGATGCCATTTCCCGAATCGGTCGTGACCTGCAGACTTCCGTTTCCGTTCAGCGTCAAATCCGCCTTCGAAAAAATTACCGCGTCGATCTTGTCTTCCCCTTCTCCCACCTGGGCAAAGGTTCCTGACGTGGTAAGCGTACTCGTCGTTCCATCGGCAAGTGTGAGAAATACCTTATCCGCCTGCTTAATGTATACCGGAGCAGAATCGGCGCTGCTGATTTCTACATTGTTAAAAACAAGATGTATTTTTGCGCTCTCATCCGCATCTACGATCAACTGTCCGGCCGATAAGCTGCCGCTCACGACATAGGTACCTTCTGCCGTGATCGTCGCTGTCGCATTCTCCACACTGACGCCGTCTCCGGCCTCGATGCCGCTATCGGACAGAACGATGCTGACGCTCTCGCTTTCCTCATAGTCCGTTTCATAGTCTCTGTCCGTAAACATTTCGTCCCCGTCGGCTGTGCTTTCCGATTCGGATGTCTGCGCATCCTCCTGCTTTTCTTTTGCCGCTTCAGCAAAACCGCTTTGCGCGGCCACGGTCCCGTTTGACGCACAGCCATACAGCAGGCTGCCTGCAAGCACCACGCTCATTAAAATTCCCATCCATTTTCTTTTCATGTTTGCCTCCTACAATTCCTCCGGTGTCCCGGCCTGTTTTGCCATCACGATTTCCAGATTTCCATTCCGGCATCTCAATTCGTCAATCATCTGCTTTTCTTCTTTGGCGTCTTTCAGCGTGACAGCGTAAATCAGCTTAAACAGGCTTCCCATGCTCGCCGTTTTTACGCTGCTTAACTCCCACTGCGATGTGTATTTTGTAAACAGGTCGTCAAAAACACCCATATAGTCCAGATCCTCCGGAATCGTGATGCGCAGCACGCGCTCCATGCTCTTTCCGTTTCCGAGGCGGCTGTTCGTATAAAGCGCCATAACCGCGCCCACAACGATGCTGAACAAAACCGCGTATCCCAAATATCCCATTCCGGCCGCCAATCCTGCCGCCATCGCGATGAATATGGCGCTGATCTCCTTCGCGCTGCCCGGCACCGAACGGAACCGTACGAGGCTGAAGGCCCCTGCCACCGCGACGCCCGCCCCAAGATTTCCGTTTACCATCATGATGACCATGCACACGACGGCAGGAAGGATTGCGAGCGTAATGACGAAGCTCTTTGTATACCGGCTTTTATAAGTATATAACAGGGCGAGAAACAGCCCGATCGCGAGCGCCGTACCGACGCATAATAAAAAGAAAACAAATGTGACGGTTTCGTCACCGCCATCCATAACTCCCATAAATAAACTGCTAAGCAACATCCTTTGTACCTCCGTTTTCTTTTGCTCTGACAGGGCACCGCTCTCTGTCCGCCCCATTAATTTCTGTCTCTGCCAATTGCTCCTGTTTTAAGTATGCCGGCAGCATAAATTTTTGATAGGCATATCCATATTTGGAAAAAGAGGTTTTGTAAATTTGTCTTCCGTTTAAAAAGGTCAGCAGCCATGCAGGAATTCCGTACGCCGTTTTCACCTCTAAAAGCACCATATCCTCTTTTAGGAGCGGCTCTCCATAAACGCCTTTTTTCAAATCCATGTCGTAAGTGCGCATCAAAATATTTCTGTCAAACGTCATCCGAAAATTAGCATCCTCTTTTCCTGCGAAAGCCTCCCTTTCATAGGATAAAAAGACCGACGGCTCCAGCTTTCCGTAAAACCTCATGAAATAATCAATTTCCTTCGATATCTGCGTCGGATTCGTCAGGCGCATGCCGTTATTTAAGTAATCACCCGCCGTCCGCTCGTTCATATCCAGCCTGCGTTTATAGACGACGCCCTTGTATTTCTTTTTCAGCTCGACAAAAACGGTGCTGTCCGCCTTTGCCGTCCCATAGCTTCTGACCCTCAGCTTTTCCTTATAGCACGGCCCCTCCAGAGATTTTCTGATCAGCCGTTTGTCCGGCATATCGTAATAAATAGTTAAGACCGTGCTCCTGCCGAACCGGTCGGGCTGCATATAAGGAAGCATCAGCCCGTATAATTCATGCTGCTGCTGTTTTGTCATCAAATATTTCATTTCATACCGTTGAAATATGTTTTGAAATTCCATCCTAAGCACTCCTTTCTGTTTTCCTTCGTTTTGTGATGCCCCCTCCCGCATATGCTTTACTCTACAAGGAGTATACAAAACAATTCTGAAATCAACCTTAAATGCAAAGATAATTTTTCAAATCAATTTTTGGGATTTTACACTTTACGAATTTTATAGGCTGTGCTATGTTTAACAACAGGGAATTTACTGAGGAGAATGAGAATGATAGAAAGTTTTTTAGTCGTAGGACAACAGGTTTTGATTTTGTTTATTTTGATTGCGATCGGATTTGCAGGAGGGAAACTGAAATTTATCACGAAGGAGGGCGTTTCCTGCATTACCGATATGATGCTCTATATTGTGACGCCCTGCGTCATCGTCAATGCGTTTCAAAAGGAATTCGATTTTGCCCTGCTCGGAGACTTTTTCAAATCCTTTCTTGCGGCGATTGCGGCGCATCTGATCAGCATCGTGCTTAGCAGACTTTTTATCAGAAGCCGTGATGAAGCAAGAAAAAGGGTGCTGCAGTTCGGCGTCATATTTTCCAACTGCGGCTTTATGTCCTTACCTCTATTGGATGCGCTGTTAGGAGAGGAGGGTGTCTTTTACGGGGCCTCCTATATCGCGGTTTTCAATTTGCTCGTCTGGTCCTATGGGCTGCTTCTCATGGATAAGGAGCATTCAAAATTGTCCATAAAAAAATTAATCCTCAATCCGGGAACGCTTCCCGTCATCATCGGATTAATCTTTTTCTTCTGCTCCTATCGGCTGCCGTCTTTAATCGGCACGCCGGTTTCTTATCTTTCAGCTTTGAATACACCGCTTCCGATGCTCGTCACCGGCTATTATATTTCCAATTTAAAACTTTCGGGACTGTTCAAAGGGGCTGATGAGTTTGCCATGCTTTTTCTGCGGCTGGTCGCATCCCCGCTTTTGCTGCTCGCGCTGCTCTATATGCTCGGGATTCGCGGTTCCCTGCTGATCGCCTGCATCGTTTCGGCGAGCGCGCCTGTGGCCGCCTCTTCCACGATGTTTTCAATCAAGTTTCATGCCGATGCAAAATTATCCGCCGGGACCGTAGCTGTCTCCACACTCTTCTCCATTGTCACGATCACTCTGATCGTCGGAGTCGCACAGCATCTGGCTTACTTATAGTGTGCTTCGCCCACTCTCGCGCCCAAATACCTGGTAGCACAGCTTTTGTTCCGCGCGCGTAGCTGCGCATAAAATTACTTCCTCTTCTCTTCCATATTAAACTGCGTATCCGTTTCTTCCGTATCGGCTTCCTTCGTATTGGCCTCTTTTATATCCGTTTCCGGCACACCGCTCTGCCCGTTTGCACCTTCCGTTTTCCGGTAGGCGTCCTCCCTTAAAAGGCCGTATGCCGTCGAAACGAGCGGGATAAATACGAGCATGCCCACAACACCGAACAGACTTCCGCCGAGCGTCACCGCCGCGAGCACCCAGATCGCAGGCAGCCCGACCGAATTTCCGACTACTCTCGGATAGATCAGATTGCCTTCGAGCTGCTGCAGCACCAAAAACAAAATGACAAAAATCAACGCCTTGACCGGATCATCCACAAGAATCAAAAACGCGCCGACAATACAGCCGATGAACGCGCCAACGATCGGGATCAGTGCCGCCACTCCGATCAAGACGCCGACCAGCACCGCATACGGCAGTCTGAGCAGCAGCATCGTGATGACGAACAGAGAACCTAAAATGACCGCCTCCAAACATTGTCCCGTAATAAAGCTGCTGAAATTGCCGGAAAGCCGTCCGCACACATCGAGCACAGCCGCATTTGCCTTCTCTGGAAGATAAGCAGCGAGCACCCGTCTTATCTGTCCGCCAAGCTTTTCCTTCTGTCCCAAAATATAAAGGGCAAACACAAAGGCGATAAAGAAATTCACAATTCCACTGAAAAATCCGCCAGCAACGCTGAGCGTGGAAACGACGAAGTTACCTGCCCCATTTTTGAAAAACTCCCATACGCGGCCAATGATATCGGACCAGCTCATCTCAATATCGTTTAATTTACCCAATTGCTCTATGAGTGCCGGATTTGAAGCAAACAACTGTTCAAGCTGTTTGATCAGCCTTTGGATAAAAGCCGGGATCTCATCGGCAATTTCAGAGATGGTTTTTGCGAGCTGTGGCACGACTACCCATATGACGATCGCAAACACAAGCAAAACCGTCAGCAGCGTGAGCACGATGCTGACCGGACGGCGCAAGCGCCCCGACCATTTCCCGTTCTTTTCTTTAAAAACAGCTTTCTCAATTTTCTTTAGCGGAATATTCAGAACAAAGGCCAGCGCAGCCCCCGTCAGAAACGGAGCAACCATACCGAGCAGCGCCTGCAAAAGCATGACGACCTCCTCGATCCGTATGATTGCCAATATGACGGCTCCGGCAAACAAAATCAATCCCCGCAGCCTTCTCACGCTATATTTATCCAAATTCATTTATCAGTCTCCTTAAAAACCCTTAAGCCGATACCTTGACGCTGACGCCGATCCCGACCGCATCCGGTCCGACATGGCAGCCGATGCTTAAAGAAAGCGGATTATAATATACTTCGATCCCTTCAAAGGCAGTTTTAATTGTCCGGCACCATTCCTTTGCATCCTCGTCATCCAAAAATGTGCCGGCTGTTCCGATGATAAGCTGTGATTTCTTTACACCGGAAAAACGGGTCTTAACATCGCTGTGAATCGCCTCAATGATGCGCGCCTCGCATTTTTTCATGCCGCGGATTTTTGCGAATGCATCGAGCTTTCCGCCCTGGATCGTCAAAAGGGGCTTGATATTCAGCACGGTTCCAAGAGCCGCTCCGGCGGCAGTCACCCTGCCGCTTTTCTTTAAAAACTCCAGCGTATTGACCGCAATATAAATACTCGCGTCATAAGCAGTTTCCTCAAGGCGGGCCTTGATCTGCTCCGCCGAAAGACCCGCGTCGGCAAGCAGCCTTGCGTCAAACACCGACTGTCTTTGCGTCACCGATATCCGGTGATTATCCACGACCTGCACGCGCCCCTCGTACTCCTTGGAAAGGCCCTGCGCGCTTTCGCAGGAATTGCTCAGTTCGCTCGACATCGGGATATACACGATGGCGTCATACCCCTCGCCGAATATATTCTCCCACATTTCAATCACTTCGCCGGGAGACGGCTGGGACGTCGTAACGTCCTTTCCCTCCAGCAGGCTTTTATAAAACTGCTCCTGTGTCAGATTGATCTCTTCAAAATAATTTTCTCCATCGATAATTACAGGCATCCGCATTCTAAAAATGTGAAACTGCTCTGCCTCCTCGGCCGTAATGCCACTGTTTCCGTCTGTCATAATCGCCGTTCTCATGAATTCCTGCTTCTCCTCTCGCCGATGGAGCCGACGCTCCATACCGCCCTCTAAAATCCCTTATTATCTCTATTCTGCATTAATCCACGCGTTCCTTGCCCCAGAAAAACAGCGCCACTGTTCCCGGACCCGTATGGCTTCCGATCGTCGTACCAATATTATTAATCTCGACCTTCCCGTTCAGCTTCGGGAAACGGCTCTCCACCAGATCCGCAACCGCCCTTGCATCCTCATAGCACAGCGATTGGGAAATATAGCATTTACCTGAATAATCAAGCCCCTCTTCCGCATTTTCCTCCATCTTCTCTACGATAGCCTGAATGACCTTTCTCTTTGTGCGGATTTTGAAGCGCGGGATCAGCTTTCCAAAGTTATCCATGTTGAGAAGCGGGCAGATACTCAGCATATTGCCGAAAAATCCGGCTGTCTTGGAAACGCGGCCACCCTTGATATAAAATGTCAGATCCGTGGAAAAGAACCAGTGATGCAGCTTCAGTTTATGTGCGTTGACCCACTCATAAAGTGTATCCAGATCCATGCCGCCATCGCGCAGATCCGCCAGCTTATCCATGAGTAATCCGTATCCCGAGGACGCTCCGAGCGAATCCACGATATAGATTTTTCTCTCAGGGTACTTTTCCGTCAAAATATCTTTTGCAATCATCGCGGAGTTAATCACCCCTGATATACCGCTGGACAAGCAGAGATGAATCACATCCTTGCCCTCCTTCAGAAAGGCTGTGAAATATTCCTCAAATTCCTCCGCATTGATCTGAGAGGTCTTTGTCTCCGCTCCCTGTTCCATCGCTCTGTAAAAATCATCAAATGGGATTGTCTTCCCCAAATCATCGTTATAATCCTTTCCGTCTAAAGAAAAATGAAAACAAATATAGGAGATATCCCGCTCCTTAAAATGCTCCTCTGTCAAATCTGCCGTAGAACTGCAGCTTATGATATAGTCACCCATCGTTTGCCCCTTCTTTCTGAATCCACACTGCCGGTTGCCTTCGTATCAGTTTGTTGTGGAGTATTGTAGCATTTATTTGTATCAAGTTCAACCTTTATCTCGTCGTAATAATTTCTGCAATCGTCTCATAATCCGCATTTTCAGGAATTTCGTGAATCCCGGCTGTAATCCTTTTATCGTAACCATACTCGCATAAATAGCGGTCAAAAGCTTCAGCGCTATCCACAAGACCACCTTTTTTGAGCAGCGCGCTCACCGTCGTCGAACCGCTTCCATTCGCAATTTCCAGCGTAACCGTACCGCTCATTTCCGCCGTAGGCTCCTCTGTCTGCACCTCGGATTTCTCTTCTGCCTTTACGGCATCGTTCTTCGTGTTGTCGGCATCCCTATTCTCTGTTTTCAATTCGGGATTTTCTTTTGACTCATCCGCAGAATCCTTCTCCTTCACATTACCGGAAACCGGAAGCATCACCTGCGCCTCCTGAACCATACCAAGTTCCTGAGCGCGCGCGATGATCTGTTCATCCGTCATCGCCATCATTTTCTGCTTGCCGCCTGTATATCCCATCAGCAGCGCCGTCACAACAACCCCTATTCCAAGTCCTCTCAAATAAATTTTTAACTTCATATAATTACCCCTTGAATAAATCAATCACGAGCTTCACTTCTCCAACGCCTAAGTTCAGCTCTTTCGCAATTTCCACATTAGACTTTCCAAGCTGATAAAGCTCCAAAATCCGTTGGTTATGATTGACAACAGTACCCGCCTTTTTCTCAGGCAGCTTTGCCGCCTCTGTGGATTTTTCTATTATCTCTGTCCTCGCAGGCTCTGCGTTCTTTTCGGTAACAGACTTTGCATGAGGTGCTTCCTTATTCCCTCTGGAAACTGAAATTACACTTAAATTTTTTTCTACCTCTTTGGCCGTAGCCTCCGCCTTACGCACCGTGTTTTTCAGATCCACCTGCTTATCGCTCAGCATATCATATAAAAACATCACTTCCTTATGGCTCTTATTGATCTCTTCCATAATCGTCTCGGAATATTCATTGACCGCCATAATTTTCTCATTGGACAGTCTTTCCAGCGAACGCTCTGTCTTTTCCATTGCATATTCAACTGTCTCATCCGTCGCTTCGTTAATGCGCAGCTTCATACCGTCAAGCTCCTTTTCCAGCATCCTCCGGACTTGATCTTGTTCCTTCTCTTTCTCTTTTGCACTTTTTGCAACCGCTCTATCCGGCAGCAAAAAGCTTGTTACAAAAATAATCACTCCTATAACAAGGAGTGCTATTTCCATAGGGGTCATATGTGTGTTCTCCTCTATTATATTTTCACGTCAAATCCATGCGCACTCTTAGCAATTACCTTTTCTTTCGCATCCGCCTGCTTTTTCTTCCCCGGTCTGCGCAGATTCACATATTCATTCTTACCCTTTTCCTTGGCATCATGATGCGTGTCCGCCTTGTCGCTGTTGTCCGCATCATGTACCGTTCGGACTTCCCGCTCTTGTTTTGCCTCCATTTTATTCTGGAAATTCGTATGATCCAGCGCGCCGCGATTTTCCTCGTTGTGACGGATAACCGAAATATCCTGTGCTCTGGAAATCATGCCATTGGCTTCAATCGGACTGATCATAAAATCACGCTCCTTCCATACCCGTTACAGCGGCCTTATTTTAATATCGGCGCCCTCCTTGACGAAACGGCAGTGCTCCTGCGTATCAGTGATATATAATGAAATATCGCCCATCGTGACTTTTGTTCCTGCATAGGCAAAACTAGATACCTTTACAATCGCGTTCGACATCGGCGTATCCACGGAAGTGCTTAAAGACTTAAATTCCACAATATCTTTTTCAAGCTGAGGTCTGAGAAGCTTGTACTCAGACGAAAGCTTCTTAAAATAGGTCACCTGTTCAGTTGTCAGCTTCTCACCTTTCTGAATACGCTTTGTCAATGCCAGAAGCACCGGCTCAATCTGCGCAATCGCTTTTCTGGTCGTTGTAATGCTCTGCTGCAAAGCGTTGACCCGCACTTTGATGCCAGGAACGATACCGACCTCGATCTCTGTATCCGCTCCCATCGAAGAACCGATTACCCGTGCGCTGACCGTACCGAGAGAACGAATCGTGCCGCCGGTAATATAGCCCTTTCGACCCGACACTTCAATATCGCCGTTGGCAGACACATTACTATGCATGATCGCCTCTGCCCGTACATAACCGCCCGCCGATACCGTCGTATTTTCTATAAATTTTGCAACAATATTTCCTCCTGCGGTTAGCTGACCTTTTCCCATGCCGTTGACGCCCCGTGTGATGATAATATCGCCGAGCGCCTCCAAGAGTGCACCTTCCACAACACCCCTGACCTCGATATTTCCTTTGGCCACGACACGAAAACCTGACTTTACATTGCCCTGAACCACAACATTTCCATTATAATCAATATTACCGGTGGATGTATCCACATCGGTAACCTCATATACATCCGAGACAAAAACCTTATCATCTACGAGAGAAACATGTCCGTCCACATTAGAACTAATCGATAGGCCATCCTCCGAAAGCGTAATATTGCGTCCGTATTTTAACATGAGTCGCCGTACATCCCTTGGCGGAACCCGCTCACCCGTAACAGTCTGTCCTGCTTCTCCCCGATCTTCCTTCGTAAGCGTCGCAAGCACCTGCCCCTTCGTGCATTTACTAATGATATTCAAATGGAAGAAATCCACCGTTCCGTCGCTGTTCATCGTTGGCTTTGTATTGGGATTGATATCAAAGAGATACTCGATTTTGGCATCGGAACCCTGTCTTGCCTCCGTCCCTCTTGCAAGCACATAATCTGTACAGTAATGCTTATCGGACAGATAACTATCGATGACGCGCTCATCGATCCCAGCCTTAATGCCTTTGTATTGCAGTTCTGATAAAATATCGATTCTTGACATTGCCCTGCTCTCATTAGATGCCGGATAAAATCTTGCTGTGACCCACATCTTGTCTGAAGACACTCTCAGAGAAAGCATTTCTCCTTCCGCAATCCCCGAAGAATCGCTAATTTTAATTTCCTCCGGCTTTGACAAGCTCAGCAGCTTCTGATTCAGCACAAGCGTATCGACCGTATACTTTTTCACGGAAAGATATTCAATAAGTTCCTCCAATGAAATTGGTTCACCGCCGTCGACCCCCGGAAACAGCCTGATATATGTCCCATCTTCCTTCATGCATAATTGGAAATACCCGTTTCTTTTACTCATATTTCTTTCCCCCACAAAAAACTTTAATGCTCCAATAAAACCCCGACATATCTTCCCATTTTCACTTTCATCTTCTGCAAACCCTTTGTATGAAGCTGTGAAATTCTAGACTCCGACACCTCCAGTATGCTGCTAATCTCTTTTAATGTCAACTCCTCATAATAATAGAGGAGTATTACTTTTCGTTCCTTTTCGGTAAGCTGTCCAATCGCTTCTGCGAGCATCTTTTTCAGCTCTTCTTTTTCTATGACTTCCTCTGGCTGCTCAATCTTCGAAGATAAATTCCGATTGTCCGATATGTCGCTCCCTTGCTCCATAAACTCATCAAGAGAAACCAAATTCGTCACCTTCATTTGGGACTGCCAATCGTCATATTCACTATCCGTAATGCCAAGTGCCTTTGCAACATCCTCATCTGATGCGCTTTTTCCCGTAGCCAATTCTATCTCTTTGATAACGGTCGTAATCTTTTTCTGGCGCTGGCGTACCGTGCGTGGGATCCAGTCCATTTTTCTGATCTGATCCAAAATTGCACCCCTGATCCGCAAGCTCGCATACGTCTCAAATTTGACCGCTTTTCCCGCATCAAATTTATCAATTGCGTCAATCAACCCGAAAATGCCGTAGCTGACAAGATCCTCATACTCCACATTATAGCCCAGATACATGGAGAGTCGTCCTGCAACTACCTTTACGAGCGGCGCATATTCTAATATGATTTTTTCCCTCAGCTCCGGGGTCGGACATTTTGCATATTCCGCCCACATTTTTAATTTTGCAGCTTCTTCCATGTTCCCCTCCGACTACAATACTTCCCCTTAGTTTTCTTCCGACTCCTTTTCCTCTTCTGCCGGCTCTTCCTCCTGCTTTTCGATCACTTCCCCTTCGTTATCGACCGCATTTCCACCGGGCATATGAAAAGAATTCAAAATTTTTTTTACGATAAGACCTATAAGCCAGAAAACAAGCAATACCCAGATCAGCGTCGTAAGCATATCCTTTAAGTCATAATGATTTGCGTAAGTCATAATACAAGCGATCGCCCCGGCAAACAACATGATCAGCGCCGGTATTCTCTTCGTATTCATTTTTTCTCCACCTCATCCCTGATGCTCAAATCACCTTAACACTTTTTCCGACGGTCTTGATTATAAAGTCGCCCGTTTCCGGATAAAACTCCACCGTACGACCATAATTCTCACCGATATCCCTTGAAAGGATCGGTATCCTCATCTCTCCGAGAATCCGGATCACCGCCTCAACATTCCGCTCGCCGATTGCCACAAGCTCCGACTTATTCTGGAACGCAAACATCTGCGCACCACCGGCTATTTTAGCCACCAGCCTCGGACGCAAGCCACCCGCAGACACAATAATCCGCACAAGCTCTATAATCCCGGTATCCGCAAACTTCGGCACATGGGAGTTGTTCTGCATTTTTGTACTGTCGGGTAGCATAATATGTGCCAGCCCTCCAACCTTAGTGATTGGATCCCGCAGTGCAATACCAACACAGGAGCCAAGCCCCAGCGTCGTAACGGCATCCGGACTTTTGCAAAGCTTTAAGTCTGCCATACCCACTTTTATCATTTCACTCATATTGTCCGCCTGTAGATTACACCCCTAAGGATGATAGTATTTTATCATAAGATTCCAAATCAGGTACAAGAATAAAGTAACCGTCTATTTGCACATCATCGGAAAAAGCCGTCTGAATCAGAAGGATCTTGTCGCCTATCGTTCCGAATTCGATCGCCGGCACACTAAGAATGGCACCGGCCATGTCGATACTAATATCCGGTATCGAAGAGATAATTTTCAAATTCGTCAGCATTGACAGTGAAGACAAGTAAGAACCCGTAATAATATTTCCAATTTCCTTCAGTGCTGAAATTTCCATCTCCGTAAAGGCGCCTTCATTTGTTGTGTAGGTCCCCATCAGCTTTGAAACAAGGGTACGCGCCGACCTTTCTTCCAGCAAAAACATGATGCTTCCTGAAATATCGCCTTCCACGACCTGATAAATGCCGATCATAATTTGCTCTTCGCCGCCCATGGCCTCGCCGACCTGCGAAAACTCCAAAAGCGCGACCTTGGGCACCTTCATATCAACCTTCGTGTTAAGCATCTGCGCCAGTGCCGTCGTAGCATTCCCCGCACCGATATTGCCGATTTCCTTCAGAACATCGAAATAGACACCGTCCATATTCTCTAAATTTAATTTAGCCATATTATTTTCCCCTGTGTTAATTCCTTTTGCCTATACCAGCTCCTTGTCAGAAATCACCATATTCAGATCGAGAAGCGAGATCAGACTGCCGCCGGATTTGCCAATACCGTTAATATATGACTGAGCCTCCGTCTTTGCGACCTTTGAGGGAGATTCGATGTTGCTTTCTCCCAAAGTGACAACCTCTTTTACCTCATCGACAATAATACCGATCGGCGCATTGGATTCGAGTTTGATCATAATGATCCTCGTCCTGCCCGTAATGTTATCCGGCTCCAAATTCATCTTGAGACGCAAACTCATAACAGGCACGACCTCACCTCTTAAATTGATTACACCCTTAAAATAAGACTGCACCTTCGGCACCCTTGTAATCTTCTGCATGCGAACGATCGTTTCCACATACTTAATATCAATTCCGTACTGCTCATCGCCAATCTTAATGACAATATACTGCACCGTATTATAATCTGTCATCGTATTGTTTCCTTCCATTTCTCTCTCCCCCTCCTACATCAATACATTAACATCGAGAATCAGCGCAACCTCGCCGTCGCCAAGAATCGTAGCGCCGCTGATCATACGGCTTGTAGGGTTGATATACTTGCCAAGAGATTTAATAACAATTTCCTGTTGACCAATCAACTCGTCAACGACAAAACCGGCAAGTGTATCCCCTTTCTTCACGATGACAACAACCATGCTCTCCGAAGGATCCTTTGTTGACTCATTATCCAAAATTGTATGAAGACGAATGAGCGGAATAACACTTCCCCTTAAATTAATTACTTCCTTCGCTTCTA
This sequence comes from uncultured Lachnospiraceae bacterium, assembly GCA_964566545.1. Taxonomy (GTDB): domain Bacteria; phylum Bacillota; class Clostridia; order Lachnospirales; family Lachnospiraceae; genus JAEYFP01. The sequence goes on from CAZMIX010000006.1 coordinate 48,099, forward strand.
CATGTTTAACCTCATCCTCTGCAATATCCTCAATTGTCTGAATGGAACCAAGCGCGATCGCGTACTTTTCACCGCCTACAACAACCATCAAAGCCTGAATAATCGCAAGCGTAAGCGGAAGACGGATCGTCCACGTAGAGCCGTAGCCGAGCTTTGTCTTGACACTGACATCGCCGCCCAGGGCTTCAATTTTAGATTTTACAACATCGAGACCGACGCCGCGTCCCGATACATCTGATACGACCTTCGCCGTAGAGAAGCTCGGAAGGAACAGTAAGTCGATAATTTCTTTATCGTTCATTTCGGATGCCTGATCCGGCATGATCGTGCCGCGTTCAATTGCCTTGCTCCTTACGGCCGCCACGTCAATTCCGTTACCGTCATCCCAGACTTCGATTATAACATTATTGCCATCTTGATAGGCGTCAAGGAAAATAGAACCTGTCTCACTCTTTCCCCTTGCTTTTCTGACATCATTCGACTCCAGACCGTGATCAGCCGAATTTCTTAATAAATGCATAAGCGGATCGCCTATTTCATCCACAACCGTCCTGTCAAGTTCAGTCTCTTCACCGGTCATGTGCAGTTCCATCTTCTTGCCCAAGCTCTTGGAAAGATCCCGGATCATACGCGGGAATTTATTAACCACGCTCTCAATCGGAACCATTCGAACCTTCATAACCGATTCATGCAGATTTGTCGTCACGCTTTCGAGGTATTCTATTTGTTCATTAAAGTTACCGTTAGTATCATCACAGGCGCTGTAGGATACAAGGCTGTTTTTCGCAATGATCAGCTCACTGACCAGATTCATCAGCACGTCCAGCTTCTCGATATCCACTCTGACTGTCCTGTTGACGACAGGCTTTGCAGACTGCGTTTTCTTGTTACTCGTATTCAGGGACGGCGTCTGCGCCGGTGCGGCCGATATATTGTCTTCTTTGGCTTTATGTAAGAATTCCGTTTCATGAGTTTCCTGATCCGCTTCCACCAAGACCAGCTTCGGGTCGTTCGGGTTAATCTCCTCTCCTACGGCCTGTTCAATTTCTGAAACACGCATAATAACCGATTTTACTTTTTCAAGCGATTCTGTTGTCGCAAAATAAATGCTGAATTCCCTGTCAAACCGCTCATCCTCTATGTCCTGTATAGACGGGGAGGACACAACAATGTCGCCGTGCTCGTCTAACGATTTAAACACAAGGAACGCACGAGCCGCCTTTAAGATACAGCTTTCCTTTACAAGTACAGTAATGCCATACACATGCAGACCCTTTGCAAGCTCATCCCGTACGATCCGCACCTCGGATTCTAGCAGCGCAATCTCCTGCCATTTTTTATCAAAACCGCCGGCGTCTCTTTTTCTTCCGGCTTCTCTTGCGGAGCGGCTTCCTTTACGGGCTCTTTTTTTCCATTTAAGCCTTCGTCCAGTATTTTTTGCAACGCCTTGATAATAGGCTCGTTGTCATTTGTGCCCTCGTCCCTTGTTTCCTGGATCTGGCTTTTGTACGATTCCAGAGCGTCCACCGCACGAAATAAAATATCAACCAAATGGCTGTCCACCTTGATTTTGCCGTTGCGCACTTCGGAAAACACATTTTCCATATCATGTGTCAGCGCCTGCATCCGCTTGTAGCCCATCGTACCGGCCATACCCTTTAAGGAATGTGCGGCGCGAAAAATCTCATTGATCGTATCTTCATTTTCCGGTTCATGCTCCAAAACCATGAGCTGATCGCTCAAGCTCTGCAAATGCTCGCTTGTTTCATCGAGAAAAATCTCTAAATATTGACTAATATCCATGTTATCATACCCCCACGTTCTTCATAATCTGTTCCGCTACTCTTGTAAGAGGAACAACTTCATCTGCAAGTCCGGCCGACATAATGCTCTTTGGCATCCCATATACCGTACACGTTTCTTCATCCTGCGCAATGACATGGATCCTCTTCTTTTTTTCCAGTGCCATAATTCCTGCGGTACCGTCACTTCCCATACCGGTAAGCACCACACAGACAACTTCATCATAGGCCGTATTGCAAAGCGATTCAAACATATAGTTCGCGCATGGCTTGACACCCTCTCTGGTCGGCTCGTTCGTGCATTTCACATAATAGCCGCCGTCGCGTTTCTCCACCTGCATATGAATCCCGCCGGGCGCAACATACACATGGCCGTTCAAAAGAAGCTCGCCGTGCTTTGCTTCCGAAACGCTCACATCGCTTAGGTCATTCAGTCTTTCTGCAAGCGACTGCGTAAACCCCTTTGGCATGTGCTGTACCAAAAGCACGGGCGCCTTGATATTCTTTGAAAGCTTCGGAATAACTTCCTGCAACGCCTTAGGGCCTCCGGTAGAGGTGGCAATTGCGACAATCTTGGAAACAGTCGCCGACGGATATTTACGCGACGTGGTCTGCGACTTTTGGGAAACCCCCTGCAGAGTGTGGAAATTTACATCATACCGCATCGTAAAGGTCGGTGCCTGCCCATCCGGAGACTTTTTTCCCGTCTCACGTTTCGGCCTTATTGTGCCTTGCGCATTCGCTACAACATACAGCAGACTTAAAAAGGTCTTTTTGAAGTCTTCTTCCCTTGCGTTCACAATATTTTCCGGCTTCTTAATAAAATCAACCGCACCGAGCTCAAGCGCTGTCAGTGTCTCCCTTGCGCCCTCCTTTGTCGTCGTGCTTGCCATAAGAACATTGGCTCGAACATCATTGTCCTTCATCTTTTTAAGCAGCTCCAGACCGGTCATCCTTGGCATATAGACATCCAGCACAACCGCATCATACTGCCCCGAGATCAGGAATTCATAACCTTCCACGCCGTCTCGCGCAACATTGGCAACCTCGAATCTGTCATCTGTATTGATTATATCACAAAACACCCTTCTCATGAGTGCAGAATCGTCGACTATTAATATTTTTTTCTTCACATGCTAACCCTTTTCCCTATGACGTATTTTTCTTTCTTCTTCAAAGATATAACGGATGATGCTTTCCCTATCATCATTCATAATATTGAGAAACTGAATCCGGTGCTCAAATTCATCGTCTCTGTTGTCAATGCGTTCCGACAGTAGAACCTTCCCGAGCAGCTTGTATTCAGTTAATTGTCCGTTTACAAAAAGAGAAAATACAAACTGAATATTTGCGTTTTTCTCATAACGCACTCCGGAAACAAACCGGGCGCCGCCGCCGCTGATATCTACCATGATCCCATCGCTGAACATGATGTCCGTATCGAGAAACCGCACCCGCTCATTGAAGCCATTTACATCCTCCTCCGTTATTTCCCTGCATTTCATATCTAAAACACAGTTTAACCGATAATATTCGCGCCTCTGGTATCTCCTGATATCAGTCGTCAATTCCATTACGAGTATGAAAATATTATCGCTCTTATATCTGTCGATTACCCTTGCAAGGCATTGGTAAAGGCCTGACGGCGTATAAAAGCAAATATTGTATTCTCCATCCACCGGAAGCAGTACTATTTTCCCCTGCTCGATTGGCATCGCAATCTTAATCTGATCCTCCGAGACAATGTCGTAAAGCTTGCTCCGATAGGTTCTTCTCTCCGAAGAATTATCCACATCGCCCAGCCTATCAATTGTTTCCAGCTCCAGCTTTGCACCGATACTCACATACTTTGACAACATACCTTCACCCCACCTTATAATTTTAACAGATAACTTTATTTATAAAAATTTGTTGCCGCGCACAATATTAGCAAAAAATCCTTCCATTCCATGCTTTCTGAAAATAGGATCGGCACTGCTGTTCATTAGTGTCACCGCAAGATCCTGAAATGCCATAGCCGACTTCGCATTCGGGTTATGCAGCGAGATCGGAGTCTGCTGCATGACCGCCTTTACAAGCTGTGAATCCTCCGGAATAACCCCGATAAAGGAGATTGGAATTTTTAAATATCGGCTGACAACCGCATTCAGCTTGTTATAAAGCTGGCGTCCCTCCTCAATGCCGCCTACCTTGTTCGTTATGACCTTGACCCGAGTCAGTTCCGCATTATAGCGTCCATGGTTATTGAGTGCCTTTAAGAGCGAATAGGAATCCGTAATCGACGTCGGTTCCGGAGTTGTGACAAGAAGCACCTCACTGCTCGCCACAAGAAATTCCAACACCGAATCGGCAATACCCGCACCCGTATCAATGATAATGATGTCGGCGAGCGAATCCAACTCGGCAAGGTTTAAGACGAGATAATTGATGTAATCTCGCCCCAGATTAGAAAGCCCCGCAATACCCGAACCTCCCGAAATAAAACCGATATCCATCGGTCCCATCGTGATGATTTCCTTAATATTTTTGCCTTGATAAATTAAATCGCCCAAATGATACTTCGGTACGGCACCAAACATAACCTCGATGTTGGCAAGACCGAAATCCGCGTCAAAAATAATAACTCGCTGTCCCATTTTCCGAAACTGAACAGCAAGATTGATGGACACATTGGACTTGCCTACGCCCCCCTTGCCACTCGTTACCGTAATCACTCTGGCTGTCGGGCGGGGCATCTGGGCACTTTTCTTAATGATGTTCCTCAATGATTCTGCCTGATCCATTGTCATTTGCCTCCCAACAATTGTTTTACAGTGCTCTGCGGACTAAACTGCTCAATGTCGTCCGGTACGTTCTGTCCGCACGTAATATAGGACAAGTCTGCGCCTGTGTGTATTCTCAAATTAAACAAGTTTCCAAGTGTTTCTGTTTCATCCAGCTTGGTGAAAATCAGCTTATAATCCGTCAGTGTCAAGTAGGCATCCGTAATGCTGACCAAATCCCTGTACTTGGTCGTCGCACTGACAACGAGATACACTTCCTTTTCCATACTCTCATCAATAGATTGGATTAGCTGGTTCATGCCATTTTTCTGCATTTCATTGTTATGGGAATGCCCCGCCGTATCAATCAGTATATAATCAAACGAGGAAAACGCCTTAACTGCCGTCGTAAGCTCCTCGGCAGAGTAAATTACGCGAAACGGCGCCTCCAAAATACTCGCGTACGTACGCAGCTGCTCCGCTGCTGCAATGCGGTAAGTATCTGCCGTCAAAAGAGCAACCTTCTTTTTTTCATTGACGCTTAAGCGAGACGCAAGCTTGGCAATTGTCGTCGTCTTACCGACGCCGGTCGGGCCGATGAAGAATAAGATTTTAGCGCCCTTTCTTGCGGGTATAATCGTCTTGGGCTGTCCAAATTTCAAAATCATCTTCTGGTAAATGCTGGAGAGTATGTGATCTATCGTCACGTTTGGCCTATTGATTTTCTCAATTTCCTCCATCAGCTCATTCACATACTTTTCATTAATTTCATTCTCAATCAGCGTATTGTAAATCAGCTTCAGGAAAGAGAGGTTTTTATCGTCCTCCTTGAATTCCTCTCCGTTTCCTTCACTTTCTCTCACGAGTTGCTGTTCAATGAGGGAATGCAGGCTTTCAAGCTTTTCTTCCAGCAGCTTATCGCTCCTGTTTCCCTGAGAATCGATCGCATTATTAAATTCCTTAGGTTCCGGCATGAAAGGAAACCCGAGCTGAACCGGTTTGAGCACCGGCTTATTCGACTCCTCCTCAAGTGCAGCTGTCACTTCAACAAGGGGTTTCCTGAAAAAGAAAAAGATGCCCCCTTTCTTCATATTTTTCACATTCATGATCACAACGTTTGATCCCAGTTCTTTTTTAGCTGTCGCAACAGCCTCTTCCTCTGTTTTTCCCAGAAATTTTTTGATAATCACTATGCTGCCACCATCCCTACCGATTGCAATTCTACATTGCTGTCAATCTCATTATATGAAACAACAATCAAATCCTTAAAATAATCCTCCGTCAGCTTCTTAAAATACATTCTGACAATCGGAGATGTAATAATAATCGGGTTTTTCCCAAGATTCTCGAGTTTTGCAATTTCCTGCTCAACTGATTTGACAATCGCCTTTGTCCGCTCCGGATCAAGTGTCAGATAAGCCCCTTGCTCCGTCTGCTTAACGCTTCCCATAATCTCCTGTTCGATCTTCGGATCCAGCGTGACGACGCTCGTCGATTCATTAGCCGGAAAATACTTGGCAGAAATCGCCCTTTTCAGGCTCTGCCGGACATATTCCGTTAGTACATCCGTATCTCTCGTAGAGACCGCATGATCCGCAAGTGTCTCAAAAATTGTCAGAAGATCGCGGATGGAAATTCCTTCACGCAGCAGATTCTGCAATACCTTCTGAAGCTCTCCGAGTCCAAGCAGTTTCGGCGTCAGCTCATCCACAAGCGAAGGGTTGGAATCCTTAATATTGTTGACAAGGTTCTGTACATCCTGTCTCGACAGCAGCTCCGCAATGTGCTGCCTGATAATTTCCGTCAAATGAGTCGCGATGATGGAAGGCGGATCGACTACCGTATAGCCAAGACTTTCCGCACGCTCACGCTGCGACTCCGTAATCCACGTGGCCGGCAGATGGAACGACGGCTCAAACGTCGGAATACCTGAAATCTCCTCCTCGACAAATCCGGGATTCATCGCCATATAATGGTCAAATAGAATTTCACCCTCGCTAACCTGGATCCCCTTAATCTTAATAATGTACTGGTTTGGATTCAACTGAATGTTATCACGCAAACGAATAATCGGCACAACCATGCCAAGCTCTAAGGCAACCTGACGGCGAATCATTACAACACGATCCAGTAAATCGCCGCCCTGATTGACATCGGCAAGCGGGATAATGCCATAGCCAAATTCCAGTTCAATCGGATCAACCTGCAAGAGCGATACGACATTCTCCGGCTTTCTGATTTCTTCTGCGGACTGCTCATCCGCATCGACGGTCTGCTCGATTTTCTCCACCTCAAGGGAATTTGCAATAAACCGGCCTGATATAATAAAGGTCAGCCCAAGCACAAGAAACAAGATCGTGTTTAGAGGCGTCGTAATTCCCAAAAAACAAATTGTGACGCCGACAAAATAAAGTACTTTCGGAATACCAAAAAGCTGTCTGATAAGCACGTCTCCAAAATCCGCCTCTTTGGAGCCTTTTGTAACAAGGATACCGGTGGAAAGCGAGATCAAAAGCGCCGGAATCTGGCTGACAAGCCCGTCACCGATCGTCAGGATCGCATATTTCTGAAGCGATTCCATGATCTCCAAGCCTTCCCTTGTAACACCCATCACAATACCGCCGATGATGTTGATCATCGTAATGATCAAACCTGCTACCGCATCTCCCTTTACATACTTCACGGCACCATCCATCGAACCAAAAAAACTGGATTCCTGTTGAATCTTATCGCGCAGCACCTTTGCGTCCGCATCCGTAATCGCACCCGTATTCAAATCGGCATCAATCGCCATCTGCTTACCGGGCATCGCGTCAAGCGTAAATCTCGCCGTTACCTCAGCAACACGTTCGGAACCTTTATTGATAACCATAAACTGGATGATAATTAAAATAATAAATATGATCGAACCGATGACCAGATCGCCGCCGCCTACAAAGTTACCGAAGGTCTCGATAACGTTACCCGGATCGCCTGTCGATAAGATAAGTCTTGTGGAAGAAACATTCAGCGAGATTCTGAAAATCGTCGTAAACAATAAAATCGTCGGAAAAAATGACATTTCCAAAATCTCTTTTACAAACATTGAATTAAACAGAATCGTAAATGCAACCGCAATATTAATCGCAAGGCAAATATCCAGCAAAAAAGACGGAATCGGTACAATTAGAAAGACAAACGCGCTCAACAGATACAGCGCAACGCCTAAATCAGCTTTTCCAAATTTCAATCTGCCTTCCTCCTATCGTAATTAAGCTCGCTGTTTGGCATTATAAACGACTGCCAATATTTCAGCGACCGCCTGATAAAGCTCGGACGGGATCTGCGCGCCCAACTCAACATTATAATAAAGCATTCTGGCAAGCGGCTTATTCTCAACTATCTCTATATTATGCACTTTCGCCTCTTCTTTAATCTTGGCGGCAAGAAAATCCTGGCCCTTCGCGAGCACATACGGAGCATCGGCAACCTTGGGATCGTACTTGATCGCGACCGCAAAGTGCGTCGGATTCGTAATGACAACATCCGCCTGCGGAATTGACTGCATCATACGTCTCCTGGAAGCCTCCTGCATTCGCTGCTTCTGCTTGCCCTTGATCTTCGGATCGCCTTCGGCGTTTTTCCACTCATCCTTAACCTCTTGCTTTGTCATCTTCATATCTTCTTTGAACTTCCATTTCTGGTAAAGAAAATCTGCCAGACCGATGATCAAATAATATGCACTGATCTTTAAACCGAGGCTAATTGCCACATTTCCAAAAAGTTGCACTGCAGAAAGCAGCGTCATATCATATAAAATATATAAGGATGTCATTTCTTCCAACAGCGTCGTATACGCGATATAACCGAGCAGGACAAGTTTGAGCGCCGATTTGAACAGCTCTAACAGCTTATCCTTAGAAAAAATCCGTTTGACGCCTTTCAGCGGGTTTAATTTATTCCCCTTGGGCGCAAGCGGCTTTGTTGTGGGATGCCATTTCACCTGAGCAAGATCGACTAAAAATGCCACGGCAACGCCGACCGCAAATACAGGCAGCATAATAAGGAGCATCCGGATAATCATCTGATTCATCATGCCGGCAAACAGTCTTGGTGCTATTTCTCCGTTTACCAGTTCAACCATTTCAGGAATCCGGTTGTAAACATAAGAAAAATTTTCAAGAAACTGGGTGCCCATCTGCCCGGCCCAGTTCTGTAAAATTAAAAACAGCGCGATCAGCCCGACCGCATTTCCAAGCTCTTTACTCTTTGCTACCTGACCTTCTTTTCTGGCATCAGTCATTTTTTTCTCGGAGGCCGGCTCGGTTTTTTCTCCGCCCGGGCCTTCCTTCGCAAACCGCTGCAGATCATAGGAATATCTAAGGAAATCTTGTTGTATCTTCATCACTATAACCGCCTCTGTTTCACAATATCATACTTTTTACCATAGCCGTAATCATGATCTTCATTTCCTTGAAAATGTATTCCGAAGCAGCCGGTAATACGCTGAGTGTCAAAAAAAGAACGGCAAGTCCGACTAAAATCTTGATCTGGATACCGACAGAAAACATATTAATCTGCGGTGAAGTCTTAGCAAGGATTCCGAGCACGGCATTTAAAATCATCATCGCCGCCACAATCGGCAGACAAATCCTAAATGCGATCATGACGTAGTCGGTCAAAAACTGAATCATCGCCGTTACAATCTTATCGGACTGAAACACCGCGCCGCCGATCGGTATGAGCGTATATGTCTCCACCATGGCACGCAACAGATAATGATGCATATTGGTCACTACTAAAAGCAGCATCACCGCGTACTGGTAAAGAGAGCCGGTAAAGCCCGTCGACTCCTTTGTGAGAGGATCCATGAGCTGTACCATTGACAGCCCGATTTCCATGTCTGCAATCTTTCCTGCAAATAAAACAATGGAATTACATATATTAGCCCCCAACCCAATCAGAAGCCCTGTAATTCCTTCCTTGAGGACAAGCACAGCATAGCCGAGCACGGTGTTGTACTCCGGCATCACATGCGGCGTTATTGCGTGAGAAATTACAAGCGCAATAAAAAAGCTCAAACCCGCCCGCACCCTTCTTGGCGTATTATTCGTAGAAAAGAACGGTGCCGCAAAAACAAAGCAGCTTATCCTTGTAAATACCAACAAGAAATATTCCAGATCGCTATAAGTAAACGAATAATCTATCATAGACTCCTACCTGACATAGAGCGAAAAATTCGACCATAGCTGCTCGGTAAAGCTTACCATATTATTCAACATCCAATGCCCGGCTAACATCAGCATGACAAATATGGAAATGATTTTAGGTACAAAGGTAAGCGTCTGCTCTTGAATAGAAGTCACTGTCTGAAAAATACTGACAATCAGCCCGACGACGAGCGAAACAAGCAAAAGCGGCGCCGACGTCAAAATGATCGTATACAAAGCATCCTGCGTAATTCCGGTGACGGTATCAATCGTCATATTTTATCACACCTTTCTTTTCGCCGGTATGTCTGCAATAATATCTATTCCATTAATAGAATGTCTTGACGAGCCCTCCGATTACGAGATTCCAGCCATCCGCCAAAATAAACAGCAGGATTTTAAACGGCATGGAAATTGTCGTGGGCGGAAGCATCATCATGCCCATCGACATCAAAGTGGAGGCCACCACCATATCAATAACAATAAACGGAATATATAACAAAAATCCAATGATAAATGCGGTGCGCAGTTCGCTGATAACAAAACTGGGAACCAGCACGCGCGTTGGAATTTCATTAATACTATCAACACTTTCGATTCCTTCGATATCAAGGAATAAACGGACATCCTTTGTCTGTGTCTGCCCATACATGAATTCACGCAGCGGCTGTGAAGCCGCATCCAAAAACTCCTGCTGGGTCATCTCTCCCGCCTCAAAAGGCTGAATCGCCGTCGTATTAATTTCCGTAATGACGGGATTCATAATATAAAATGTCAGAAACAGAGATAGACCAATCAGCACCTGATTCGGAGGTGCTGTCTGCGTACCGAGTGCTGATCTGACAAAATGCATTACGATGATAATCCTTGTAAAAGACGTCATCATGATAATTATCGTCGGAGCAAGCGCAAGTAAAGTAAGGATAATTAAAATTCTGAGTGTCCCCGAAAGATTTCCCTGACCGTCCTGATAGGTGACCGATAAATTATTCGCCACATTCAGTTCCTTTAAGTCATCCGCGGTCTCCGCGCTTCCCGGCTTATTGATAACTGTATTATTTTCATTTACGGCAGACTCATCCAAAATGCCGAGATCATTCAGATCTGCCGCCCTTACAGGTGTCTGTACTGTCAAAAGCAGACCCGCCGCACACACAAACAGGCAAAAGAGAAGCTTGTATCTTCTGCCTTTTCGTATTCGTTGTTTATCCATTTAATTATCGCCCCGTTTATGTATCCGTTCTTTTGCCTTATCCAATAATTTCTGAAAACTGTCCTGCGGTACCGTACCGTCCGGTGCCAGTTTAACCTCGTCCTCCGTAAGCTCCGTAAACATTGTAACCGTGTCCTTACCGATCGCAATCACCAGATATTTTTTTCCTACCCGTACGATCTGTAAATATTTATTGGACGTAAGCTTGCATGTCTCAATCACCTCAAAGTTCCTGTTGTTCAGCTGCAGCTTTTGGAACTTTCCAACCCAGCGCGTCGTAGCATACGTCAGAACCAGCACAAAAATGAATACGAGCAGCACCGTGAAAAATTGAGCCGCGCTTTCCAAGCCTGACGATGTATATCCAAGTATCATCATAAAATCAACCCACTACTTTTTTCACTGCCTCGATGACACGGTCTGCCTGGAACGGTTTCACGATAAAATCCTTCGCACCTGCCTGAATGGATTCGATTACCATTGCCTGCTGTCCCATCGCGGAGCACATAATCACAAGCGCACTGGAGTCATTCTCTTTAATCTTTTTCAGAGCCTGAATACCATCCAGCTCAGGCATCGTGATATCCATCAATACAAGATCCGGCTTCAATTCATTGTATTTTTCGATTGCCCTTGCGCCATTCTCTGCCTCACCTGCGACATTATAACCATTCTTAGTTAAAATGTCCTTGATCATCATTCTCATAAACGCTGCATCGTCACAAATCAAAATGTTTTTTGCCATTTTTCCTTCTCCTATACGTTATTTTAATTGATTATCTCTGTTACTCTGACACCAAAATTTTCTTCAATTACAACGACTTCACCTTTGGCCACCAGCTTTCCATTTACAAGCACATCCACCGGTTCTCCTGCAATTTTGTCCAGTTCGATAATCGTGCCCGGTGCAAAGTCTAGAATATCACTAATTGCCTTGCTGGTTCTGCCAAGCTCAACCGTCACCTCCAAAGGCACATCCTTGATCAAGGCAATGTTTTCCTGACTCTGTAACGCATTGATATCACTCGAGAATGTCTGAAAAGCAGCCGGCTGTATATTGATATTCTGCATTCCCATTGGCTGCTGCATATTCATTGGCTGCTGCATATTCATTGGCTGCTGCGTTGACATTGGATTTCCCATACTCATTGGGCCTCCCATATTCATCGCGTTGACCATTCCCATTGAGCCGTTCATTCCCATCGCGCCCATGTTCATCAAAGGGGGCTGCTGCGCTGTTTGCATAACGGATTGCGGAATTTCCATCGGGATTGGTTCCGGTTCCGGCTCGGGTTCTTGACTGTCTATAAAAAAACTATATAATGATTTCGAAAATTCAATCGGGTATAGCTGTAAGATCTTACTGTCAACCAAATCCCCGATCTGCATGCGGAACGTAATCTTAACAAAAACTCCCGCAAGGAAAGGAGAAATCGCTCCACCATCCTTTTGTTGCTCCGTATCGATGATGATCGCCTCCGGCGGGCTGATATCAATCGTCGTGCCAAGCATGGAGGACAGGGACGTCGCAGAGGAACCCATCATCTGGTTCATCGCTTCGGAAATCGCACTTAAATGCAGCTCTCCAAGATCCCCCTCCGTATTCGTACCATCGCCTCCCATCATCAGATCGGTGATGATCTTTACGTCGCTTTCCTTCAGTATCAGAATATTGGTTCCTTCAAGACCCGACGTATACTGAATTTTTATGAACACGCAGGGTCGATCATAATCTTCAATAACTTGATCCCATGTTGCCAGTTCTACAATCGGAGTCGTGATGTTGACCTTACGATTGACCAAGGAATAAAATGTCGTCGCTGATGTTCCCATGCTGATATTGGCCACTTCGCCGATTGCGTCCTTTTCCATTTCCGTCAAAAGCTCATTATCGGCTGTTTCTTGAGTCGGCGCCATATCCGTCGATTCACTCATGCCATTTAACAAGGCGTTGATTTCATCCTGGGATAGCATTCCTTCCATCCATTATTCCCCCTCTCTCAATATTGATGTAACTCTTACCGCATAGGCATCCTTTGTGGAGCCGGGCAAGGCTTTGAATTTCTTTAAATTTCCAACATATACATCCAATTCATTGTTTACCTTGGAATTCAGCTTAATGATGTCGCCTAACTGAAGATTTATAAAATCATTGACTGTGATTGCGCTCCTGCCAAGTATCGTACGAATCGGCATATCAACTCTGCGAATAATCGTTTCGATATGATCCTCGTAATTCTCCTCATTGTTTTCCTTCATGGTGGAGAACCAATACTTCGTATTTAACTTATCCATGACACTTTCCAACGTAAAATACGGGAGACAGACGTTCATCAGACCTTCCACATCACCGATCTTTACACTAATCGTCACGATCGCAATCATTTCGCTTGGCGCAATAATTTGCGCAAACTGCGGATTCGTCTCAATCCTCTCCAAAAACGGATTGATCTCAACAACATTTTTCCACGGCTCACGCATAAGCTGTACGCATACCGATATAATCTTATCTATAATGGAACGCTCAATCTCCGAAAAATCTCTGTTCTTCTCTAGTGGCGTTCCCTGACCGCCAAGCATTCTATCCAGCATCGCAAAACCGAGATTGGCAGCTATTTCCAGCATGATGTTTCCGTTCAAGGGCTCGAAACTAACAATTGCAAGTAACACAGGATTAGCAAGCGCCGTAGAAAATTCCGCAAACGTACAGGCCTCTGAATTCACGACGCTGACCTGTATATTCTTCCTAAGATAAACCGGCAGATTTGTCGACAACAAACGTCCATAATGCTCAAATATAATTTCGAGTGTCCTCAAATGTTCTTTTGAAAATTTAGCAGGCCGTCTGAAATCGTAATTTTTGGTTACCTTTTCTTCGACAATACTAATTTCCTCTGCATCCAGTTCCCCCGAGCTTAATGCCTGAAGCAGACTATCTATCTCGTTTTGGGAGAGTACCTCACTCATCAAGCACACCTCAATCCTTCACTAATTCTTTTATTGGAATTTAATGTCCCTGAAGTATGCCTCATAGACAAACTTGGAATTGAACATTTCCTGTATTCTCAGTAAAATCGCTTCCTCAAGACCCGATTCATCCGACATCGCTTCCGCCTTTGTGTAAGCCCCAATCACATTGATCAACTCGCTTTTGATTTTGCTCTCCTTTTCCGACATCATCGGCTGATAAGTTTCATAATCCTTATCTTTCATATTCAGAGAAAAGGAAACCGAAACAAGCGCGTAATGGTCGGTACCATCCTCGTCCGGCTTTAAGGCAATCGTCATCGCATCCTCAATATTATATACACATGTATCTTCGATAGGAACTACGGCCTCCACCTCCTCGCCGGCACCTACGTTAAGCTCTAAATCCAGTACGGCTGCAATATCATTCACAAGCGCAATCGTCTTCTGGTTTGCGGAAACGGTAAAAAACATGATAATTCCGGTCAATGTCAAATTCAAGATTAAAAGTGCCAGAATCACAACCGTCATCAAATTCTTTTTCATTTTTATGCTCCTTCGTCAGTATGTACTGAGTGTATGATAAATTTTGATTTCCACTCGTCTGTTCTTTGCACGTCCCTCCGGTTCCGAGTTGTCGGCAATCGGCACATACTCGCCCCTGCCGGAATGCTTGACCATTGCAGGATCCAGATTCGTGTGAGCCACAAGATATTCGAATACGGACAGGGCGCGCGCGCTGGACAATTCGTTATTATCCTTGAATTGTGAGTTGTGAATCGGCACATTGTCCGTATGTCCTTCTATTTCAACAATACTTTCGGCATACTTCTGTAAAATGATGCCAATCTTGTCCAAAATGCCATAAGAATCTTCTTTGATCATCGCGCTGCCGGAATCAAACAACAGCGAACCATTCAGCGTTAGAGACACATACTGGGAGGTGAAGTCCATATCCACGTCCTTGCCAAGGCGCTGTTCCGCAAGCATCTCATCCACAAGCTCAGAAAGCGCCTCAGACGCTTCCATCTGCTGTGCTTGCGCCGATTCGAATGCATCTTTTTCAAGCTCATCCTTAGCGCCCGTTTCTTTAGAAGCATACCCCATGGAATTGATATATTGATCTAGCTCGTTGAGCTGGCTGACACCGTTAGAAATTAAAATGCCTTTTCCAATCGAGGCTCCGCCGCCCGAGAAAATACTGAAGCTGTCCGTAAAAGAAGCCGCCATCTCTTCAAATTTACTGGCATCCATCGAAGACATGGAAAACAGCAAGACAAAGAAACATAATAACAGATTCATCAGATCCGCGAAAGTATTCATCCAGGCCGCACCCGGCTTCGGCGGATCCTCTTTACGTTTTGCCACTATTCTTCACCTCCGAGCAGTATTGGCTTTCCGACGCTGGAACGCTCACCCGGAGCCATGAAGGATTTCAGCTTTTCTTCTATAACGCGTGGATTCTCACCCGCCTGAATAGAAAGTAGACCCTCAATGATAATTTCCTTTACCTGCATTTCCGAATCATTAATCGTCTTCAGCTTCGTCGAAATCGGAATGGAAATCCAGTTTGCAAGCATAGAGCCGTAAAACGTCGTAACAAGAGCAACTGCCATCGACGGTCCGATACTTGAAGCATCATCCATATGGTAAAGCATCAAAATAAGGCCTATCAGGGTGCCGATCATACCCCAAGCAGGTCCCATTGATGCGAGGTTATCCCAAAATCCTATGTTCTTTTTATGCCGGTCATCAATACTAATCAGCTCGGTTTCCATAATTGCCCTGACAAGGTCAGGATCCGTACCGTCTACAATTAACATAACACCCTTCTGTAAAAAGGTGTCATCAATTGAACCGGCCGCATCTTCCAAAGCAAGCAGGCCTTCCTTTCTGGCTATATTTGACAAATCAATGATTTTCCGAATTATTCCCGACGCATTTAGAACCGGAACTTTAAATGCGATGCGGATACTCTTCAATCCTGTAAAATAATCCTTCATCGAATAGCTCGTCAGAATACAACAAAAAGCTCCGCCGAATGTGATCATGACTGAAGGCGGATCCCAGAAATAAAACATACCCGCCATACCATCCTCGCCAATTGCAACCGATATGACAAAGAACGCAAAACATATTACAATACCGAGCAATGTTGCTAAATCCAATTCATCCACCTACCAATTCGCATATATTTCCCTTTTATAAGATTTTACTAGATTTTTCACCTCTTGTCTACTTTCTTTTACAATTATTTTTTTTCCAGTTGTTAGGGTCACGACCGTATCCGGTGTTTCTTCGACAATTTCTATCAAATCCGAATTGACAATCACTTTTGTGTCATTTAATCTAGTTACCTCAATCATAGTTTTCCTCTCCATGTAAGTACTAAGCCAATTACTTCTGTATAAAACAGGGGAACCAACCATTCCCCTGTTTTATTCCGAACCGAAAGCCTTTATATATTATCTCTTGAGATTCGTCAGCTCCTCGAGCAATGTATCAGAAACGGTAATAATTCTGCTGTTTGCCTGAAAACCACGCTGCGTTGTGATCATCTCCGTAAACTCTGCGGAAAGATCTACATTGGACATTTCTAAAACACCCGTTGATATCTTGCCAATGCCGTCCTCCGTAACATCCTGACCCATTCCGTCAAACTGACCGGAGTTCTGGGTCGTCTGATACAAATTTTCTCCGACCTTTTCCAATCCGGATGGGTTTGCAAAGCTTGCAACCGCGATCTGACCGAGCAGCTTTGACGTGCCGTTGTCGTAGGACGCATAAATCTTTCCGGAAGTATCCACTGAAATTCCGGACATCGTGCCGTACTTACGTCCGACATAGTTGCCGTCGTAGTCACCTGCCTTGCCTGCAATCGTAGATGTGCCGCTATTGTCATAGATACTGGTCGTCCTCATGCCGACTTCGACGTTCTCATAGTTTGTCGGCGTGAAACTCATTTCTATTTTCGTTATTTCCTCACCGGTAGTTGCGTCAAGTCCATTAGCAGTAGCCGTAGCTTCCGTATCGCCCCAGCCCAAATACTTTCCTGTGCTGGTATCGTATGCCAAATAAACTGTATTCTCGCTGCCGGCTGCGCCGCCGATAGTGACAATATCATCCAGCGCATCCTTGATAGCTGCCGCCGCGGTTTCTCCCGTAATTGATTTGCCTTTCGAATCCAAAACATCCGTCAGCTCCATTGAATAGACGCCATCTGTAGCCGTAGCCTTGACCGAATACTTCGCCACATAGCTGTAACCCAGTTTATCATAGAATGATACGGTAACGATCTGACCGGTTCCTGTCACCTGTGTACTGTTTTTATCGATAATTCCGGTCATATACGCCTGCGTCGTAGCCTCCGGCTCAGATGTCATATTGTCAGCAGACATCACCTTCAAAGCAGTAACGGTATCCTTTTTAATAGTTCCGGGGTTTGTAGGATCCTCCTGCCATCCCATGACGGTAAAACCGTTAGATGTCATCGCGAGGTTACCGGCGCCGTCCACATAGAACGCGCCTGCTCTTGTAAAATAATTAGAAGCTCCGTTACTGACGATAAAGAAGCTGTCGCCCGTAATCTGAAGATCAAACGGATTACCCGTCGTTTGTGACGCGCCCGACGTTGTGATATTGGTATTAATTGCGCCTGACGTAACGCCAAGACCGATCTGCTTCGCATTGACGCCGGCTCTGCCTGTCTCCGCATTTGCACCGGAAGCGTTCTGCGTCGTCTGATACATTAATTCACTGAAGGTTACGCTGCTTGACTTGAAACCTACCGTGTTGACGTTAGCAATATTGTTACCGATAACGTCCATTTTTACCTGATGCGTCTTAAGTCCTGACACACCAGAAAAAAGTGATCTCATCATAATGAAATGACCTCCTTGCTTTTTGATCCCTTCTGTCAGTCGGGGATTGTCAGCCTCCCTAAGGTCCGGCTGTTTGTGTTATACAATGACCGCTCCGTCGATGTTCGTAAAGACGTTTTCCTCTGCCTCTGTCTGATCCATCGCCGTGATCACCGTATTGTTCTTTACATTTACAATAAATGCCAATTGATCCATCAGGACCAATGATTCGTTGATTCCCTTCGCATTTGCTTTCTGCATCCCTGCATTCAGTCTGTCGAGCTGATTATCAGACAATTCGATATTTCTGTCATTCAATCTGCCTGCCGCATGCTTGGAAAACCTTACCGCACTGTCCGTCGCAAGCTGCTTTTGCTCCAATATTTGAGCAAATGACTGTCCGTCGCTTTGACTGATCTTTTTTGAAGAACCGTTGTCCTTCAAGTATTGATTGGCTACCTGCTCAATGGAAGGAAATTGACTGTTTATAACTTTCATAGATATTCCTCCTTCACAACAAGCTGTTTTTAGGATTCATCGCTACCCGTTTTCAAAAGCTCAGCCAGCTTTGCTTCGTATTCTTTTAACGAAGTCAACTGGGAATCAGAAATGAAAGACTTCTGATAAGCATCCATGTCATCATAAACCGCACGAAGATTTTCAATTACGTCTTTATATGCGGTCGTCAGATTAGCGACTGTTGGAAGCTGGTTCAGCGATACGAGAAACTGGGTGGCAATACTGGTCGCCGTATAATACTCCTTGTCGATGATCGTATCCAGGTCGTCAATCGAATAATCATTTCCGTTGATGTGCAGATACGCTTTGTTATTTTCATTAACCACATAATCGACCTTGCCAAGAACTGTACTTGTCTCGCCCGTCGTCTCTGAAGTCACCTTCATCATAACATACTCACCGACAAGACTGGAAGCTCTCTGTAAATCCATTGACGCACTTAAATTCTGCATCTGCTCCAACTCCGAAAATGTTGCAAACTGGGAAATGTACTCCGTGTTTGACGTCGGTTCCAAAGGATCCTGATATTTCATCTGCGCAACAAGAAGCTGCAAAAACGCATCCTTATCAAGAGAACCGGAACTGCTGCTCTTTGTATTTGTATTGCCGGTTGTGTTTGTCTCCGTCGTCGAATAAACGAGCTGCCCGTCTACTACTGATGCTGATATCGCCATAGGTATTTACTCCTTTCCTTTAATTTTCCGGATTTCTTTTATGCGGTAAAGTCTACGCTGTTTCCATGCATATTCATAACCGCTGCAACCAATTTTTCTTCCTCATCTAGATCTTCCATGTCCAGATCATTTAGATTGAGTCTTCTTCTGGCTGTTCCTCTAGTGTTTGTTTCCTGTCTTTCGGACTGTTCCCCGTTATTCCGGTCAAGTCCTCTGTCCAAATCATAACTTGCCACTGCTACTTCTACCGATTCTACTTTCTGTCCCTGTTGCGAAAATGTCTCCTGAAGCTGTGCAAGCTGTGTCTCCAAAGCCGCCTTTACCGCTTCACTCTGTACGAGAAACTGTGCCGTCACAACACCATTCTGCGAGGCAAGTTGCATATTTATCGTACCAAGGCTCTCCGGATGAAGCTGCATTTCCATCGATGTTGTATCTGCACCGATATTTACCTTAATGTACTCCGTAACCTGACGCATAATTTCCTCGCCATTTGCATAAGACTGTGTGAACTCCTTTACGGTTTCCACCATATCACCAACCGTGTTCGTTGTCACTGTCGTCTGTGCCGGCTGACCAAGCAGTTCGTTATTCTGCGCTTCGGCTCCGCTTTTTCCTGTATTGCCTTCCCGCGTTTGCGGTAAAGCAATTCCTTCAGTTTTTTCATTCCCTTCTGTTGAACCATCTGTGTTGATCGGATCTGAAATTCTGGTCTCTTCCGAACGTTCTACCTCCACCTTGACTACCGGCGGTATTTTCTCCGGCTCACCCTCCACGGGCGTCTGCAGTGGGTCTGCTTGCGCCTGTAAATCACCATCGGCCGTCAGCTGCTCCTTGAAACTTAATTCTCCGTTCAAAAAACTTTCCTCCAAAAGCTGAGCAAACTCGTCATCCGTCAAAGAAAACTCCGCCTTTATTTCCGCGACTGCGTCCGCTGCCATTTGCATGACTTCCTTCATGCTGCTATACAGCTGGGCATTTGTCAGTAAGGAAAGTGAATCCTCCACCCCCGACAGGGTAAGCATCAGTTCCTTTAAGCTGTCGGAATTCAACAGATCCTGCATGGAAAGTCCGAGCGTCTCCATTGCCTGTACAAGCTCTTCCTCTGTCACTCCAAGTTCTTCCTTGATGGCCTTTTTAATTTTCTCCGCCTCTGCAGTCACTTTTTCGCTGACTTCGTTGCTGTTCGTTACTTTTTTGGACTGCTTTGCCGTATCCCCCCTTACCGCTTTCGTGCTTTGATTGTCCAGATCTTTTCTGTCCGGCTTCTCTGCTACGGTTTGGGACTGTTTTGCGCCTTCCTGACTTTCTGTTGTGTTTACGGACTTTCCTGCCGTCTCACTCAGTACCTGTGTAAAGGACTGCGTATCCGCCTGCTTTTTACTGCCTAAATCGGTTGTTCTGTTTGTAACAGTCGTAAAATAAGAATTAACTTCTGCTACAGGTGTGTTGGTCATCCTAATTCCTCCTCTCTTCAGTTTTCAAGGTTCCCGGAGCCAAACAGCTCCTATTATAACCTGCATGAAACGCAGAGTTATACCTAAATTATCTATCGGCGATTTGAGTGATAAACTTAAGAGTGAATGTCCATAAATATTATTCCGGATCCATAATTTTTGTGATCTGGGAAGCCACCTCGGAATCCATGACGCCAAGAATCTTTGCTCTGCTGTTTGTGTCCATTTCACCGAGGATCTTGGCAACAAGTTCCAGATTATCTGTCATCATTTCAAAAATCGCTGCCGCTTGTTTTGGCTTCATCTCACTATATGCCTTTACATACTCGTCCGTCTGCTTATCTGTCTCAATTTGCTGGATTACCTGCTTATACAAATATTCCGCATTATCCGGATCGATGCTTTCATAAAATGTCTTATATTCCTCAATCTCGGGTGCATTTTCCGAAAACACAACCTCCTCGTAAAACTCCGTTTTGAGCTTCTGAAATTCTATCTGGCTGTCTTCAAATGTCTGCAAACGCCTGATTTCTTCTTTGAGCGCAGTCACTTCGTCCTCATTGACTGTCACTTTTTCCGGTTCGCTCTGGAGTACGGAAATTTCTTTTTTTAGGCGATTGATTTCTGCCACCGCCTCTTCCAGCGTTTGATATTCGCTCTCCTCAGCGGCCATCTCCTCCTCAATGCCCTCCGGCAGGATCATTTTTACTACCGGCACATCCTTTAACACCGGATAAAGCACATTGGAGCCGAACCCTCCAATATCCAACTTAATGAGCAGGCCGAGTATCGCAAGCCAAATCAGTACAATAAAAAAAATAATAAGCACAACAAACGCAGAACCGCCTTCTTCTTCGTTCTCCGCATCCGTATACATCGCTCCCGTATCCGTTACGACCGCATCAAAGCCTTTCTGCTCCTCTTTATCTTTATTGTTCTCTTTCTTTTTGATCTTGAGAAGCTTTCTTTCCTTTTTCTCGGCTTGCTGTTCTTCCTCATCGACCATGTCATTAATTTCTCTTGGCATCAGTCTCACTCCTCTTTCTTCTGTCCGTGACGATAGCTGACAAGCTCGTCAATTTCTTTGCTTTCTTTTGCAGCTTCATCAAGCAGAAACTGTTCAAATTCTTTTTCTTTCAGCTTTTCGTGCGTTTTACGTTCCTGCATCGCATTTTGCAGCTTGGCTCTCGCAGTCTCCACGTTTTTCTGCGCGTGCCTGACCTGTAATACCTGCAGCTTAATCTGATATTTCATAATTTCAATCGCCTGCTGCGTATCCATAATTTCCTTGATTTTAAGATTGGCGGAATATAATTGCTTTAACTCTTGCTCATAGCCGTTTTGACGGTTCTTTAGCTGCTCAAGCTTTTCTTCTTCTTCGCGAAGCTTGATATTTGCAATCGCAAACTCGTTTTTCGCTTGCGTTTCCAACTTTAACTTAATGTTGAGGATGTTCTGCATCCGGTAAAAAAATTTTGCCATAAAAACTTCCCGCCTATATGACTGCGCCCGTTAAAAAATCGCGCTTAAAAGATCCACTTCTTCTTCAAATGTATATTTTTTCTCAACATCCTGACGCAAGTATTCATTTACCTGGTCAATTTTTTGGATTGCATAGTCAATGTTGGGATTGGCGCCTGATTTATAAGCCCCGATATTGATCAGATCCTCCGCCTCCGTATAGGTGGCAAGGACGTTTTTCAGCTTCCCTGCAGCCGCCTTGTGCTCCTTTGCCGCGATTTGGCTCATGCATCTGGAAATGCTTTGCAGCACATCGATCGCCGGATAATGATTTTTGTGGCCGAGCTTTCTGCTCAGCATAATATGACCGTCCAAAATGCTTCGCGCCGTATCCGTAATTGGCTCATTAAAATCATCGCCGTCGACAAGCACCGTATACAATCCGGTAATGGAACCGACAGCGGAATTACCTGCGCGCTCTAACAGCTTTGGCATTTCCGCATAAACACTCGGCGGATATCCCCTCGTTACCGGCGGCTCGCCGCTCGCAAGACCGATTTCGCGCTGCGCCATAGAAAAACGGGTCAGTGAGTCCATCATCAATAAGACATCCTTTCCCTGATCTCTGAAATATTCTGCAATTGCCGTTGCTGTTTTGGCTGCTTTTTTTCTAATTAAAGCCGGCTTGTCCGACGTCGCCACAACAACGACAGAACGGCGCATTCCCTCTTCTCCAAGGTCTCGCTCAATAAATTCCCGTACCTCACGGCCGCGCTCGCCAATCAACGCAATTACATTGATATCGGCGCGCGTATTTCTTGCAAACATGCCAAGAAGCGTACTCTTTCCGACACCCGAACCGGCAAAGATGCCGATACGCTGTCCCTTTCCGATCGTCATCAAGCCGTCCACCGCTTTTACGCCGAGCGGCAGCGGGGCATTTATAATCACTCTCTCCAAAGGATCCGGAGGCGATGCCTCCACCGGATAAGATTGCACCGTCACAAACTCCGACCCGTCCACCGGCCTTCCCAGACCGTCCAAACAAAGCCCGAGCATTTCTCCGCCTACATTAACGCTGAGCGGGTAGCCCAGATTCTCCACAACGCAGCCAAAACCGATACCCTCCGTGCTTTCATAAGGCATCAAAAGTGTTTTGCTGTCTTTAAAGCCCACAACCTCTGCAAGCACATATCTTCCCGCCTCTTCATCAATGATGATGCGGCACAAATCGTCCAGCTTTGCATCGGGTCCGTTAGACTCAATCGTCAGACCGACGACATTAATCACTTTTCCCATTCTTTTAAAAAAGGGCTTTTCCGTCACCCTGCAGTACTTCGCGAAATCTACCAATTCTTCACTCCCATAGACGCTATTTTTTAATATAAGACAACAGCGTCAGCTCTTTCTTCAAAAGCTCCAGCTCCGTACCGAGACCACAATCAAAAATACCGCTCTCCGCCTCTATAAAGCACTGCGCGGCGGATAGCGTCAGATCCTCAATCACTTCCACAAAATTCGAGCTGCCAAGCCCTTCTAAAAGTTCCTGCTTATGTTCGCTTACAAATGCGTAATCTTCTTTGGATACATGCACAAAAAAGTTTTTACCACCCTCAATATTGCGGATCGCATCCTTAAGCAGATATAAAACCATTTCCCTTTTTTCAGACAGATCCACATGAAAAATGTGCTCATAGATATCTGTCATGGCATCAACAAACTGGGGTTCCAGCTCTTCAAGCTTCTTTTCATAAAGCTCTGTCAGCTGTCGTTCCTTTTCCTTACATGCTGTTTCCGCCTTCCCCACCTTTTTTAATCCCTCATCGTAGCCGGCCTGATAGCCTTCCCCGTGTCCGGCCCGTACTGCCTCGGCCTTTACAGCGTCTGCCTCCGCTTTCGCTGCCGTAAGGATACTATCCGCGTCCTCCCTGGCCGCATTCAGTATCCGCTCTGCTTCTTCCTTTGCCTGACGAACCATTTCCCCGGCCGTCTTCTCACACGCTTCCTGCTCCTCAGGGCTGCCAAGAAGCTGCTCCACCTGATCCGCATCCAGCCCCGCCGTAAATTCCGGTATAAAGCCTTCTGCAACCGCTTCCTCTTCCAAAATCGCACTCAGCGTCTGTATTTTTTCCGCAATAAGATGGTTCGAATCAATGACCCGTTCCCCTTCATTTCTTACAATCACATTTATAGATTTTATTAAATTATTAGACAACGATCTCATCACCTCCGCCGCGAGAAATTACAATTTCTGCCGAATCCTCGAGACGTCTGATCGTATTGACAATCTTCTGCTGTGCTTCCTCGACATCCTTCATACGTACAGGACCCATAAATTCCATGTCCTCTTTGATCATGACAGCAAGACGCTTGGACAGGTTGTTGAAGACCGCAGTCTGTACCTCTTCGTTGGTACTCTTAAGGGCAATTGCAAGGTCGCTGTTATCCACATCACGCAGAACACGCTGAATCGCTCTGTCATCCAGCAGCAGGATATCTTCGAATACAAACATCTTCTTTCTGATTTCGTCTGCCAACTCCGGCTCGTCGATTTCTAACGTTTCCATGATATGCTTTTCCGTACTTCTGTCTACGGTATTTAAAATATCGACAACGGAATCTACGCCGCCGATAATCGTATAATCCTGATTGACAAGAGAAGACAGCTTGGACTCCAATATCTTCTCTACCTCCTTGATGACATCCGGAGATGTCCGATCCATCATCGCAATACGTTTTGCGACGTCCGCCTGACTATCCGGCGGCAGCGCCGAAACAATCATCGCTGCCTGACTTGGATTCAAATAGGATAAAATCAAGGCTATCGTCTGCGGATGCTCGTCCTGAATAAAGTTCAAAAGCTGGGAAGCTTCGGTCTTTCTGATGAATTCAAACGGTTTTACCTGCAGGGAGGCCGTCAGCTTATTAATGACATCCAATGCCTTAGACTGACCCAGCGCCTTTTCAAGCAATTCCTTCGCATAATTAATACCACCCTCCGCAATATACTGTTGCGCAAGGCATACCTGATAAAATTCGTCTATGATTGTTTCCTTGACCTGCGGCGTTACGCTTCTCGTATTCGCGATCTCTAAAGTCAGATCCTCAATTTCTTCTTCTTTTAAAAATTTAAATATCTCAGCGGAACGCTCAGGTCCCAAGGCAATCAGCAGAATCGCCGCCTTTTGAATACCGGGAAAACCGCTATGCTGGCTGCTTGCGCGTGCTGCCATCGCTCCTACCCCCATTCTTCGCTCAACCAGTTACGCAAAAGCGCAGCCGCCGAATCAGGATTTTCATCCACAAACTTTTCAACCATCCGACGCACTTCTGATTTTGCTTCCAAATCAATATCCTCGATTTCCTGATGCTCCTGAGTCGATTGCAGCAGCGATTCGACCGAAAGCTCCTTTTCCGGCTCAAAGGCGTTTCTCTCCTTGCGCAGACTCGTAAATACAACAAAGCCAAGCAGCGCCAAAACTAAGACAATCAAGGCAATCTGTGCAATGTCAGAAGGCGCTACGCCGGAACCGTCATCTGCCTGAAAAATCGGAACATCATAAGCGATGATAGAGATATTATCCGCCGGAATGCCCGTCGCATTCGCAACAAGCGTCACCATCTCCTCATCGACTTCTTTTTTAATCATATCGCTGTTTTGAACCATAAACTCATCAAATGTGATTCCGTCTAACAACCCTTGGTTTCTCAGTTCATTTTCTTTATAAATCACATAATGGGAGGCCGTGATCGCGATAGAAGAGGTGTCATACTGCACCGCTCCGGCCGGAACCGTCTTATCCTTGATCCGCTCACTCGGCAGATAATCTCTCGATTCCTGTGCCACGGAATAATTGGAATTACTCCCGTCCTCCATTACATACGTTGCCTCTTCCGTATTGGTATCCGTCCCAGGAACACCGCCTGTTCCGCCTGTCCCTTCGGATTCATAGGTCTCTTCATGGGACAGCACATTCTGCCCGTTTTCGTCCGCCTGCGTATAGGTATGCTCCGTCTCATTCAGCACGGAAAAATCCATAATTAAATTAGGCGCCACCTTTACATCCTCATAAAGATTGGAGCCAAGCAGAACCTGTGTCACCTCCTGCTTTACAAGACGCTCCGCCTCTGCCTTGAGCGCAATCTGATTGGAGGTATTGACAACGCCGGAACCGCCGTCCGCCTCATCCGCACCGGAAAAAAGCAAATTACCGTTTGAATCAATAATTGTGATATTCTCCGTCGTCTTGTTACCAAGTGCCGTCGCAATATTTTTTGCAAAGTTTTCCGCAACGCCGGGCTGTAATTCTTCGCTTAAGTCAAGCATAACGCTTGCATACGACTCCTCCTCCTTGGCGAGGAGTGTGCCGTCATTATCCGGTATGGACAGCGTCACATGGGCAGTATTAACCGCTTTCTGCGCTTCCATAATATCCTCAAGATGGCCTTCCTGATATAGCTTGTACGTCTTTTGTTTGTCTGATTCCGTTGTGGAGAAACCGCCGCCGAGTGCCGCATCCAGACCATAGCTGTCCGCCGGATAACTGTTTGCGCCAAGCAGCAGTGTTGCATTCGCAATGTCCTCTTTTTTTACAGAAATAATCAGGCCGTCATCCGTCACCGAATTTTCGATGCCGTCTCCGTCAAGCAGTTCAATGATTTCAGATGCTTCCTTTGTAGATTCGCACGTAATTAAGACCTCATATTGAGGCCTCGAAAGAATTGTCGCCAAAATAGCAAATGTCAAAACAACGCCTGCCGCAACACTAATTATAATTGTCTTTTGTTTTGCAGTAAATTTATTCCACCATTCCAACAATCTTCGCGGAATTTGTCCCAGTCTCTCCACTCTTTCTATACCCCGCACAAGTATTTAAATTTGAATCTGCATAAGCTCTCTATAAGCTTCAAGAAATTTATCCCGCAGCGCCACCGTATAGCTCAAAGATGTGGATGCCTTTGAAGCGGCAATCGCCAAATCATGGGTGTTATCTGTAAGTCCGAGGGCAAACTTTACTTTTTCCTCCTCCGACTGATTCATCAGGGTATTCGTTTCATTTAAGTTGCTAAGTGCCGAATCGAACAGCGTACTGAAGCTGTCATCGCCCTGAAGGCCTTTGTTGGTCGATGCCTTGGATGCCGCTGCCGATACCGCATTGGAGCTGACATTCAACAATGATGAAATATCCATTTCCGACTCCTTCTGTCCACAGCTCTGCCAAATGAAACGACCGCTCCTTTAGCGCTGCCAACCCTATTTATTATGTAAAAAGTGTCTGCGCACAGACACTTAAGATCTGCCAATTTCCAGACCCTTCATCGCGATCGTTTTGCTCGCTGTAAAAGCAGTCGCATTTGCTTCGTAAGCCCTTGACGAATCAATCATATTCGTCATCTCCGTTACGATATTGACATTCGGATACCAAACGTAACCATCCTCATCGGCATCCGGATGAGAAGGATCATATACCTTTTTCATTTCCTCGGTATTGTCCTCATAAACGCCGGAAACTTTGACGCCATCGCCGACATCCTGTCCTCTGCTCTTTGCAAAAATCGTTCCGAACGAAGCCGGATTTGTCGTCTTTTCATGAAATGTGATAATTTTCCGCCTATAAGGAGTCCCGTCCTCTGTCCGCGTCGTGTTAGCATTTGCGACATTTTGGGAAATAATGTCCATCCGATATCTTTCAGCGGTCATTCCTGAGGCATTCACGCCGAATGACTTAAAAATGCTCATTCTAATCACCACCCTTTCTGAGTGTCTGCTACTACTTTATCACGGTCTTTAAATTCGTAAAATCACCGTCAATGCTCTGTATGAGCGCATTATATTTAATCTGATTGGAAGCCAATTCGACATTTTCATTGTCGATATCCACATTATTGCCGTCAAGTCTATAAGAATACCCTGCCGCATCCGTATAAACACGCGGTTCAATACGCGACAGCTTGTCATTTACATTGGAAATTTTATCATCCAACGTTCCACTTTTAGACGCTTTCAGCGCCTGTTTCAGCTCCGCTTCGAAGGATACATCCTGCCTCTTGTAGTTCGGTGTGTTTACATTTGCAATATTATTTGCAATCGCCTCATTGCGAAGCCACGCACCGTCCGCTGCCTTATCCAGCACATTTACATAATCATATACGCCCGAGCTTATCATATTCTTCACCACCTTATTCTATTATAAATTATTTGTAGAAAAACACAAGGACTTTTTCAAAAAATGTATTAAAAACACTCTATCTTGTATATTTTGTCATTTTTTGCACAACATCATGAATGAAATGGAAAATACGGGAGAGTTTCCCACATTATAAAAACGGAACTCCATATAGGCTTCCGTTTTTATAAATTCAGATGAAAAATTTGTTATTTATTTCTTTTCATTGCCTCGATTTCCTCGAAAATAACAGGATTCAGCACCTTGATATATGTTCCCTTCATACCTGAGGACCGGGATTCTATGACGCCCGCACTCTCAAATTTGCGGAGCGCATTGACGATGACTGAGCGGGTGATACCAACCCGGTCAGCAATTTTGCTCGCAACAAGAACGCCTTCATTGCCGTTCAACTCATCGAAGATGTGGGTAATCGCTTCCATCTCCGAAAAGGAAAGCGTGCTGATTGCCGATTTGACAACCTGCCGCCTCCGGCTCTCCTCCGCGCTCTCTTCGTTGACGGCTCGCAGCATTTCCAGACCCACAACCGTAGCACCGTATTCACATAAGATAATATCGTCAATCAAATACTGATCTTTTACTTTATAGATGAACAGCGTCCCAAGCCGCTCACCCGCAATATCAATCGGTGTCACAATTGCCTGATATTTGCTGCTGTCGACAAGCTCAAAACCAAGCGTTTCCAAATTGACATTTTCTTTTGTAGATAACACGCCAAGCAGCCGCTCATTCAGCATTTGGTCGATAATACCGCCAATTTCATATTTCAAAAGTCCCTCTGTCTCTCCAATTTCCCTGCGGGAGCCTGTCCCAAGCACCTTACCCTTTTTGCTGATCACAAGCACATTGGAGCGAAGAATCTCCTTTAGAACATCGCAAATATCATTAAATACCACCTTGCTGGAATTGTTATTATGTAACAGCTTGTTAATTTTGCGTGTCTTATCCAATAATTGAACACTACTCATGAATCTATCCTCCCGCCTGCGGCTTTCTACAAAAAATACCTGTTCTGATAATAACATAAATAAACACGAAAATCAATGACTCTCGCGTTTATTTTTGGAATATTTTTATAATTTTTTGATATTTTCAAACTATTTTAATTGCTATAATAATTTTGTCACATTTTACTCGGAAATGACCTTGTTCGCGATATGTCCACATGCCTCATTTGTGCATAACAGTTTGTTTCCCTTTTCTACCATAAGACTGCCACACTTTTCACAAGGCATCTCCACCGGGCGCTGCCACGTCATAAAATCACACTCGCTGCCGCTCTCACAGCCATAATAGCGTCTTCCCTTTTTTGTCTTGCGGATGACGATCTCTTTCCCGCACTTCGGACACGCAATACCGATTTTTTCAAGATATGGCTTTGTATTTCTGCACTCCGGAAAGCCGGGACATGCAAGGAATCTCCCATGCGGGCCATATTTGATGACCATATGCCGACCGCAGTTCTCGCATACCTCCTCGGTCTCTTCCTCCTTAATCTGAACCTTGGCAAGCTCTTGCTCCGCATTTTGAACCGCCTCATCCAAATCCGGGTAAAAATTACTAATGATTGTCTTCCAGTCTACGGTTCCCTCTTCGACATTATCGAGCAGCATTTCCAAATTCGCCGTAAAATTCATATCGACTATGCTCGGAAAGGCTTCCTTCATCATACGGTTTACAACTTCTCCAAGCTCCGTCACATACAGGTTTTTATTTTCCTTTGTCACATAGCGTCTCGCAAGAATCGTTGTAATCGTCGGGGAATAAGTGCTAGGTCTTCCAACGCCAAGTTCCTCAAGCGTCTTTACAAGAGAAGCCTCCGTATAATGTGCCGACGGCTGTGTAAAATGCTGCTTTTGATCAAACTGATCCAGCGTCAATACGGATTCCTCTGAAATACCGTTCAGCAGCACATTGGCCTGTTCCTTTTCCTCCTCTTCATCCGTGTAGACTGCCATAAATCCATCAAATAAAAGCTTTGAAGCAGCAACGGAAAAGCGATAGCCATTTCCTTCTATTTTCACAGAGGTCGTCTCGTATTTCGCTTCACACATACGGCTTGCGGTAAAACGCTTCCAAATCAGGGTATATAGGCGGTACTGTTCTCTCGACAACGATTCCTTCAGCGACAAGGGAGTTCTTGAAATATCGGTCGGACGAATTGCCTCGTGCGCATCCTGAATCTTTTTCCGGTCTTTGCTTTGTAAAATAGGCGTTCCCGCATAGTCGGCGCCGTAGGTTTCCGTAATATAAGTACGCGCCTGCGTCTGCGCCTCATCCGCAATTCTAGTGGAATCCGTACGCAAATAGGTAATAACACCGACTGTCCCATTTCCTTTGATATCAATTCCTTCATAAAGCTGCTGCGCTATCCGCATCGTCTTTTGTGTGGAGAAATTCAGCGCTTTGCTGGCCTCCTGCTGCAGCGTGCTCGTTGTAAATGGAAGAGGCGCTTTTTTGATACGCTCTCCTCTTTTGATGTCCGCAATCCGATAAACGGCGCCTTCCAATTCCTTTAAAATACCGTCCATCTGCTCTTTGGATCGGATCTCCATTTTTCCTTTCTTGGTACCGGAAAAATGAGCAGTCAGAGGCTTCTTTTCCCCTGCAATTTTAAAATCGGCATCCAATGTCCAGTATTCCTCAGGAATGAATGCGTCGATCTCCTCTTCCCTGTCACAGATGATGCGCAGCGCTACGGACTGTACTCTTCCGGCGCTTAAGCCTCTCTTTACCTTCGCCCACAATAGCGGGGAAATCCTATAACCCACCATTCTGTCAAGCATTCTTCTCGCCTGCTGCGCGTTGACAAGATCCATATTGATATCGCGGGCATTTTTCAGCGACTCTTTTACTGCGTTTTTTGTGATTTCATTAAAAGTGATCCGACTGACCTTTTTATCCTCCAAATGCAGCGCCTTTGACAAATGCCATGAGATCGCCTCTCCTTCGCGGTCAGGATCCGTTGCGAGATATACCTTTTCAGCTTTTTTTACTTCCTTGCGAAGTCCGGCTAAAAGATCTCCCTTCCCTCGAATTGTAATATACTTAGGCTCATATCCGTGCTCCGTATCGACACCGAGCTGACTTTTGGGCAGATCACGGACATGTCCGTTGCTCGCCATTACCTCATAATTGGGTCCCAAAAATTTTTTAATTGTCTTCACCTTTGCCGGCGATTCCACGATTACCAGATACTTTGCCATTTTCTTTCCTCCCACAGCACATTAGCTTCCCGTTTGCTTCGGCTTTTTATTCTTCTAAAGAATCCGCCGTCCTGACATAATAATTTTTACCGACTTCTTTGATCAATCCTTTTAATTCCAGCGATACTAATATATGCAATAATTCTGAAAATGAGCAGGAAACCTGCGATGCAATATCTTCCAGATTTTTTGCATACAAATCGAGAACACTATACACTAAATTTTCATCTGTTTCAAGCATTAATTTTTCTTTTTTAAAATTTCTGATTTTATTTTCATATTTCGCATCCAATAAAAACAGAACATCCTCAACCGATAAAATAGGACTTGCGCCTTGTTTTAGGAGACTGTTGCAGCCGACGCTTAAAGGATCTGTAATTCTTCCCGGCACCACTAAAATTTCTTTTCCCTGCTCCAAAGCCATGTCAACTGTGATCAGCGTGCCGCTCTTCTTTCGCGCCTCAATCACGATGACGACATCCGAAAGTCCGCTGATAATTCTATTGCGCGGCGGAAATAGTCTGCCGATCGGACACGTCCCAGGACAATACTCCGACAAAAGTCCGCCATTTTCTATCAGGCTTCCATAAAGTCCTCTATTCGATATCGGATAGCAAATATCCACTCCGCAGCCAAGCACTCCATAGGAGCTTCCTCCTGCCGCAAGAGCCGCCGTTTGTCCAACCCCATCAATGCCATATGCCATGCCGCTGATGATTTGAATACCATGTCTCGCAAAGGACTCACCAAAATGCTTTGCGACGGCACGTCCATACTCGGAGCAGTCGCGTGCGCCAATGATAGCCACGCTATTTTTTTCCTCATCCGGCAGACGCCCTTTTACAAAAACAGCAAAGGGATAGCCCGGTATTTCCAGTAGCTTTTTCGGATACTCCTTATGATACCACGGAATAAACCGGATACCCTGATCCTGCAGACGCGCATACGCTTCCTTCAGCTTCCACCCATTTCTTCTATTATATAGATACGCGGCATAAGTCTCTGAAATTCCCTTTACCTTTTTTAGCTGCTCTTCTCCCATATCATACAGCTTTTTTGTCCCGCCCGCAGCCTCCGCAATCTGCTTGCTGTGCGCGCAAAAACCACTCTGCATACATGCCCACCAATAATCATATTCTATATTCTGTTGCATCGTAATCCTCTCTGTTTATTTATGATTGTCGCTTCAACAATCTTCAATATGAGACTTGAAATGAATCGCTTCCGACAAATGATACTCATTGATCTGCGTACAGTTTTCCAGATCCGCGATCGTCCGGGCAACCTTTAGAATCCGGTGATAGGCGCGAGCGCTGAGGTTCAGTCGATGAAACGCTTCCTCCATCAGCTTTTGGCCGGATGCCTTCAGCCGGCAGAACCTATCAATTTCCCCAACTCCCATTTGGGAATTAAAAAACAGGTTATTTTCAGTGTCCAAAAAACGGGTCTCCTGTATTTTCTGTGCTTTTATAACGCGCCCGCGTACGGTTTCGGAGCTTTCCGATTCCTGCTTTTTTGTCAGTTCCCGAAATTTTATCTGTGGCACCTCCATGCAAACATCCATACGATCCATGAGCGGCTTCGATAGCCTTCCAAGATAACGCCTTCTTGCCGTCTCGGAGCAGGCGCACTTTGTCAGATCAGGATAAGCGCCGCAGGGACACGGATTCAATGCGCCTACAAGCATAAAGTCTGCTGGATAAGTACAGCTTCCGCTGCTCTTTATAATGTGAATTTGCTTGTCCTCCAATGGCTGGCGCAGCACCTCCAACGCATTTTTTGAAAACTCCGCCATCTCATCTAAAAACAACACGCCGCGGTGTGCCAGCGAAATAGTTCCCGGCCGGGCACTGACTCCGCCTCCAATCAGCGCTTTGTCCGTAACCGTATGGTGCGGATTGACAAACGGCCGTTGTGTAACAAGATTCTGCGAACCGCCAAGCCTGCCCGCTACGCTGTAAATTGCCGACACCTCCAGACATTCCTCCATCGAAAGCGGCGGAAGAATCGTCGGAATGCATCTGGCAAGCATCGTTTTTCCCGCTCCCGGCGAACCCAGCATGACCAAGTTATGCATTCCCGCCGCCGCTATTTCCAATCCGCGCTTTACAAAGCACTGCCCCTGCACATCCTTTAAATCATATCCATATCCGGGTTTTAATCCGAGCAGCTTTTTCCCAAGAAACGGTTCCGGCGTGATAGAACAGCTTCCCTTTAAATAATCCGACAACTGCGTCAGGCTCTCCACGCCGATAATCTCCATTCCATCGATAACGGCGCCCTCCGCCGCGTTTTCCTTCGGAATAATACAGCGCCGGTATCCCGCCCTTTTGGCAGCTAACAGGATCGGTAAAACCCCTCTGATTCCGCCCACTTTTCCGCTCAGCAGAAGTTCTCCCGCGACAACTGTCTCCCTGACGCTTTCTGCTCTGAGTTTTCCCATCGCGATCAAAATACTAATGGCAACCGGCAAATCAAATCCGGTTCCTCTTTTTCTAATGTTGGCCGGCGACAGATTCACAGTTACACGTTTGACCGGCATAGCAAATCCGGTATTTTTGAGCGCGGTACGCACCCGCTCTCTCGCCTCCCTGACTTCGCTTCCCAAATAGCCGACCAGTTCAAACATCGGCATTCCCTCTGCGATATCCGCTTCCACGCACACAAGATAACTGTCGATGCCGTGCACGCCTCCTGATAATACGCTGCTTAACATAATATCCCCCTTATGCTCTGCAATGCTTCTTTATGCTGTTAAATTTTGTTTTGGATTTACTACTGACTGGAATGTTTATTTATGCTTTATTTGTGATATTTATCATACGATATCTGTGATCATTTGTAAAGCCGCTTCTTATTTTTTTATTGTTTCTTTTTTATTGTTTCTTTACATATTCCTCACATACGTTACGGAATGTTTTCATATATTGCTATGAAGTGTATCGGATGAAAGGCTGCTATTAATATGCGATATCTTACAATCATAAAAAGGGCGGCAGCCGTTGAAGCCCTCCTTCTTTTTTGCTTCGGAAGCGTCTGGTTGAGCGGGTTTATAAAAAACAAGGTTCCGGACACAGACAAACAGGCGGTGAAGGTGGAAGTATTTGCGGAAAAGAGCTATATCAAGTGGGTCGATTTTGATGTCACCTACGAAGCTTTGTGTGAAGCTTATAAATGGGACGTGGAAACCTATAAGGAAGCACTTGAGAACCCGGACATCCTCCATGTAAGCTGGATTGAACTGTTGGCCTATACAGGCACAACGCACGGAGGTAAGTTTTCCTCAGGCAGCACATCTGAAATAAGGAAAACAGCGGAGAAGCTAAAGAACAAAGAAGTAACCATAAAAGAGCTGACAAAAGATCTGGGGTATTATTCCTATTATCTGGAAGCGTACACCGCCGTACTGAGCGGCTTTGTCGGAAAATACGAAATACAAAAGCCAGAGGAGAACGGCACAATCCGGTGGCAGCAATATTATGGACTAAAAGCCTTTTCTCCTATTGCAAAAGGCTTCGAATACAGCGACTACGATGATTTTGGGACTTCCAGAAGCTACGGCTATTCCAGACCTCACCTAGGCCATGATATGATGGGACAGACTGGAACACCGATCATCGCAATAGAATCCGGCTATGTGGAGGCAATCGGCTGGAATCAATATGGCGGGTGGCGGCTGGGAATCAGAAGCTTTGATAAAAAGCGGTATTATTACTACGCCCATCTGCGTCAAAACTTCCCCTATTGCAAGGATCTCAAGGAAGGAAGCGTTGTCACGGCCGGCCAGGTGATCGGGTATATGGGGCACACAGGATACAGCGCTGAGGAAAATGTGAATAATATTAATGTGACACACTTGCATTGGGGTTTGCAGCTTATTTTCGATGAATCTCAAAAAGAGGGAACGAACGAAATATGGATCAATTGCTACCCTCTGACGCGTTTTTTATACAAAAACCGGTCAGAGACGGTAAAAAACATGGAGACAAAGGAATGGTATCGGATTTATGAAATAAAAGATCCTGCAGTGGCGGAATACAACAGCAAAAAGACCGCCTTTTAACTGCCTCCATGCTCATTTTTAAATCTCTCGACAGCGCTGACATCTACAACGTAGCGGTTGTCGAGTGTCTTCATGATATCCTCAATTTCCAGATCCGCATAAAGCATCGTCTGGCGCAGATCGATAACCGTATTGTTTGAAAAGCAAAGAATAACCGGCCTAAGGATGTCCCTCTCGTTTTCGGCCAGCACCAGTCCCTTTATACCGTTGGAAAGCTCCACACTACAGCCTTTGCTCAAGAAGTTGACGCTCTTAATCAGCGCCTCCACAACCTTCGTGTCAAAGATTTCCGGGTGCGCCATCAGGTATTTGAGCGTTGCAATCTCTGACTTTGGCTCACCAATGCTGTTCATCGCCGTCATTGTGTCATAGGTTTCCGCTACAATCAGCAGCTTTGCGCCCGTTACAAGTTTTCCGCCGCCCAACTGCTGGTTTGTATGAAATGCATCCAACTGCTTATAGGACTGCATCACCATCCGTTTAATATTCGGCATGGACAAAAACGCCTGCTCTACTAGTTGGATGCCATTTAATTCACAGCGCTTAATATCCTTCTGCTCCAATTCCGTAAGCTCCCGTCTGCCGACAAACTCCTGAGGGATATTCAGCTTTCCGATATCATGCACGAGCGCGGCAGTGACTATTTCACGCTGCTCTTCATGGCGCATATTCATATGGCGTGACATCATGGCACACAGCATCGCCACATTCAATGAATGCTTATACACAAAGTCTTCGTTGCTTCTCAAATTCTGTACAAAATTAATTTTTCTGTCAAGCCTGCCGTAGGCCTTGATGATGCCCTCGGCAAAGCTGAACAGCTTTATCTGTTTCCGTTTTGCCAGCATATTTTGCAACTCATCCCGTATCGCAAATACCGAAACAGTTTGAAGTCGCTCGAACTCAATGTCGTCTTCCGTCATGGGCGGCAGCGGCTCCGCAGGCTCCAATATGTAAATACCGATCAGCCCGAATTTTTGAACAGAAGCAATTCCCTGATTGGTCAATTTAGAATCTCTTTCATAAAGTAATACGCCCTTGTTGTTGTAAATCGGTTTTGCCAGACGCATCCCAACTTTTAAATCTTTCGTCTTAATAAATAACATCTCCCATTTCTCCCACTTTTGTCTAATTTAGTTGGCTCTTTATTATTTCTAATCCTTTTTGCAGCTGTAAATCCTCTTCTTCCGGCAACTCTGTTTTTAGTCGTGCCTCATCGCTTAACAAGACTTCCACATCCGGCTCGATACCCTTTTGATGGATGCTTTCGCCGTTCGGTAAATGATATTCTGCAATTGTCAGCTTTACCGCCTCGGTCTCGCTAATCGGGATGACTTGCTGCACAATGCCTTTTCCATAGCTCTTTTCCCCTACCAGTTTTCCCGCCTCATAATCCTTGATACCACCTGCAAATATTTCCGAGGCTGACGCTGAATTTCCATTGATTAATACGACAAGCGGAACATTCACATCCTTGCCGTCCTTTGCTTTATAATATTCCATTCTCTCATATTTATCAACCGTGTATACAAGCTTGCCGCCATCCGCCACAAAATAATCCAAAATGCTTGCCGCAGAAGTGACAAGTCCGCCGGGATTATTGCGCACATCAATGATCAGACCTTTCATGCCTTGACTCTCCAAATCCTCCATTGCGCTCTTAAACTGATTGACCGTCGCCAAATCCCACGATTCTATTTTCATGACACCGATTCGACCCTCCGCCATCTTCCATGAAACGGAAGGGATTTCGATCTGTCTGCGAATCATCGAAAAGGAGACATATTCCTCCAGACTTGCGCGGTATACCTTTACCCCCACGGAAGTACCCGCCTCTCCTTTCAGTCTCGCCGCGATCGTCGCAGAATCCTCACCGACCACATTTTCCCCGTCAATCTCATAAAATATATCCGCAGGCTGAATACCCGCTTCTGCACTCGGGCTATTTGAATAAACCTTTACGACCGATACGGTACCGTCCTCCTGCTCCGTAATAACAGCACCAACGCCCGAATATTCCCCTGTTGCTTGGATCGTCAGGGATTCATAATCCTGCGCATTATAATAGGCGGAATACGGATCGCCAAGACCCCAGAGCATCCCCGTCAAAAACCCGTCCTTCACCGCTTCCGTATCAATATCATACAG
>CAZMIX010000006.1:85617-91499 GCA_964566545.1 uncultured Lachnospiraceae bacterium
ATATTCCTCTATAATCTGTTCGACCGTACGCGCGGTGTCAAATAGTTCTTTTGTGGATTCGGACTCGCTTTTTCCTGACGCAAGCTGCCTGCTTGCTGATTCGTACAACCCCTTATAATTCAGCAAAACAGCCGTCTCAGCCACGATAAGTACTGCCACGGCTACGGCTATTCCTAATGAGATTATCTTTCCCTTATTCATTTTTCAAATGCCTCTCTTAATTTTCCCAATGCTCTCTTTTCGATTCTCGATACATAGCTTCTG
Source organism: uncultured Lachnospiraceae bacterium (assembly GCA_964566545.1). Taxonomy (GTDB): domain Bacteria; phylum Bacillota; class Clostridia; order Lachnospirales; family Lachnospiraceae; genus JAEYFP01. Next base: position 85,882 of record CAZMIX010000006.1, read on the forward strand.
GAAATACCGAGTATGCTGCCGATTTCCCGCTGCGTAACCTCCTCTCCCCCGGTCAGTCCATAACGCAGAACGATGATTTCTTTTTCCCGTTCAGTTAACACTTCATCCACGAAATCATAGAGCCGCTTTATGTTCTGAGCAATATCCATCTTATCTGCGATGTCATCGTTGGCTCCTTCTATGACATCGAGCAAGCTAATTTCATTTCCCTCTTTATCGGTTCCGATTGGCTCGTATATGGAGACATCACGGCTGCTTTTCTTCTTCGTCCGAAACATCATCAGCAGCTCGTTGTCGATACATCTTGCCGCGTAAGTCACAAGCCGGCTTCCCTTTGTCTCATCAAAAGTCAATACTGCCTTGATCAGCCCAATTGTACCGATTGAAATCAAATCTTCCATCTCTTCGCCGGAACACTGATATTTTTTGACAACATGCGCAACCAAACGCAGGTTTCGTTCTATCAAAATGTCTTTTGCCGCCATATCTCCCTGGCGGTACTTCTCTATGTAATAACTCTCTTCTTCAAAAGACAGCGGTTTTTTAAAAGCCTTCAACAGAGCACCTCAAAGCCGATTCAAGAATACTTATTACATTCTATGAAATCGGACAATTTGAAGTGCCTTTCCTATTTATTTTCAGATAGGAAGATTTCAAACTGCTCCACAGGGACTGGTTTTGAAAAGTAAAAGCCTTGTGCAATATCACAGCCAATACCCTCTAAGAAGCGTAATTGCTCAATCGTTTCCACGCCCTCGGCAACAGTCAGCAGGCCAAGCTGCTTCGCCATGCGGACAGAGGCTTCCACAATAATTTTCCCACGATCGGTTGACATAATTTCATCCAAGAAGAACCTGTCAATTTTCAATGTGTCTACCGGCGCTTTTCTAAGCATATTCAATGATGAATAGCCGGAACCAAAATCATCCATCAAAATTTTGAAACCGTTCCTTTTCAGCTCCGTCATTTGCACAAACAACTGCGTTACGTCGTCCATAAATAGATTTTCCGTAATTTCCAGTTCCAAAAGGTGCGGCGGCACCTGATATTTTTCCACGAGCCCTCCCAGAATATCCGGCAGGTTCGTATTGCCGATATGAACACGAGAAATATTGACCGAAACCGGAAGGACGGTATCACGTTTGATCAGCTCCGCTAAATACCTACAGGCCTCCTCCCAAATATACCTATCCAGCCGCGTGATAAAGCCGTTGCTCTCGAACAGCGGTAAAAACTGTGCGGGAACAAGCAGGCCTCTCGACGGATGGTTCCATCTCACCAAAGCTTCTGCTCCATACACTCCGCGATCTTTTATTCGGATCTGCGGCTGCAAATACATTACAAATTCCCGGTTGAGCAGAGCCTTCTGCATTTCCTCTTCAATTTCCGCCTGTTCCTTAAATTTTAAGCGGATAATATCATCATAAACCGCATAATTAGTCAGAGTGCTTCCCTTTACCTGCTTTTTAACGATCCTCGCCCTGTCACACATCAAGCGGACGGGCAGTTCTCTGTCAACCACCTTATAAATGCCATATACAAGAGAAATGCTCGCCGGCATCGAATCGTTGTCCCGCAGCTTTGCCGAAAGTACCGACATGTAATTCAGCAGCTCCTGCTCAGTCCGATAGCTCATCAACACGCTGAACACATCTCCCTGATAACGCTTCGCAATGCTTTCCCGCGGTGCGATTTCGCGAATTATCCTTCCAAGTATCGCCAGACATCTGTTACCGATTTCGATGCCATACCGATCATTAATCAGGCGGAATTTATCAATGTCGATCGATAGGATAGCAAATTGCTCCTCAGGCTTTAAATGAAGTAGCTCCTTCGCCTTTATGTAAAAAGTATCGCTGTTATATAAACCTGTGATGGAATCATACTCCGCCCGATATTCCATCTCCGCTTTGATTTCCATTTCAGTATTGACATTCTGCAGCGTCCCTAAGTAGCGAACCGGCTCATTATTCAGTCCGTGCAGCGTCTGGATGATGACCGTATACCAAATGGGAATCTGGTATTTGTTGTATAAGCGTACTGTCGTTTTCTGTGTCTGCTTTGTCGTTTTAATCGTTTCCTTGAACCGGTCAAAATTCTCCTGATCGTCCGGATGGCATTGCAGGCTGTCGAGCAGCGACCATTCATTCGTCAGCTCATTTTTATAGACTAAAAATACTTCATCAAACATCGAGCAGAGATAATAGCTCGCATCCGCCACCTGATATTCGTAGACAAGAATACCTATCATCTCATTGACATTCTCATGACGTTCATAATTGAGCGCCATTTCCTTTAGAATCGTACTCTTCTGCTTCATGATCTCATATTTGATTTTTGTTTCTACATCTTCCAGACTGCGGCGCTTATATTCATTGACATTTAAACAAGTGATCATGACGCGGAAATCGTCCCTCTCGTCTTTGTCCTTTTTCCCACTTTCCGTTTCATTTTCTGCTTTTTCGTTAAGTTGATTTAAAAAAACAGAATAGATGCCATACCACTCGTATTCATCCCGCATGTTCTTCAAACGGACTTCACGGCAGAGGATGGATTTCCCGGCACGAACGGCCTGTTTTAAATATTTGGAATCAGTCGCCTCAAAAAATGCGTTTTGATCCTCCGCATAGACAATATCTTCCGCATAGTATTCCCTAAGCCACCTCCAATTTTCGATGCGCAGATCCATTACACTCTTGATGTTCTTTTCCTTCATACGAACGCACATGTTTTTGGAAATATTAACATCCCATATGATATCCTGCATCTCGTAAAGAGCTTCCTCAATCCGCTTTTCGCTTTCATTTACCTGTTTGATCTGAGATTCGATATTTTCCTTGACAGAAGCGATCAGATAAATGCTTTTGCCATTTCGCATTACGATTCTGGTCGTACGAATCGGCACGGACGTGCGCAGCTCCGCCGAATAAATGACAGAATCCAGTGAATCCTTTTTATCGATCAAACGAAGCGGGCAGTCGGGGCATGGCTCGCTGTAACCCTTATTCTGTATGTAACAAAGTCCGCTGTTTCCATCTCCCTGCCGTTTTTTCAGTGCGTCGTTCTGGTAAAGAAGCTGGTATTTTTCATCTACCGCATAAGCCCACGTGCACATGGGGTCAAGGATATTGCGGATCAGTTCCATTTCCTTTGTGGATAGAATCGGATTGATCGAAGTATCTACCCGTTCCATTTCACTCGTGTATAGCACATAGGTATCCCTGCCCGATTTCTTTGCATCGTCCAAAGCTGACAATGCACGAGCATACAGCTTATCCGTCGTAGCATCTTTCGCATGCATCACAGAAACACCAATACTGACCGTCACACCTCCGATATTTTCAAAATCGCGCCAAACCTCCTTTATGGTCTGGCGCACGTAGGAAGCCCGCTCGAGTAGAATGCCTGAGGAATGTACTCCCTTCATAAAAACCGCAAACCGGTCTTCGCCGACTCTGCCGATCAGATCCGAGCCGCGAAAGGCTCGTTTTAATATTCTGGAAATCTCCACGAGGACGCCATCGCTGTTAATACTGCCATACATCTCACGCCACTCCAGAAAATCATCAATGTCAATGATGAACATATCCGGAATGACATCTTTGGGAATTATTTTAAGATATTCTTCGACGCTTCGAAACATTGCATCTTTTGTCAAGAGGCGCGTCAGCTCGTCTCTTGTCTGAGCCTCCTCCTCCTTGCGCTGCTTTGTCTCATCATCAATATATGCCATCGTACCGTATAACAGTACCGGCGTGCCGTCTTTTGCAATTTCCATTCTTCCTTTGATTTGGTACCAACGGAAATCCCCGCTGAAATCAAGGAAACGAATATACTCCATGCGAACCTTGTCGGCACCGTTGGGCGAAGTAAAAAAAGCGATTGCCTTCTTAATATCCTTCTGATGGATTTTTCCATGCGTATCAATTCTTTCGGCAAATGCGGAAATATGAAATGGCATCGGAATATATTTTTTCAAATTTTCCGAAAAACCGACCACATCCTCACGGACATCATATTCAAATACGATCGTCTCATTCAGATCAATCGCATTCCAAAATAAATCTTCACTGAATTTATGCATATCGGCTCTTCCCTTCTCTCACGCATTTTATTTCAACATTTTACCAACTGTATCTATAGTATACGAAAAATCCGACAAAATAACAATAATTTTCGTCATTTTGTCGACAACTTGTTGAATTATTTTAGCTTTTTCTGCCTTCTACTCGAAAAGAAAAGTTGAAAATACATAATTTCCGTAATCAATCCCCCGATCTGTCAACGCAATGCGTCCATTTCTCCTGCAAAGCAGGCCTTCTTTTAAATGTTTTTCAATCGTATCACCATACCGTCCGAATAAAGATACGGAAAAGGTTTCATAAAATTCTGCCTCGCTGACGCCGCACAAAAGACGCAGTCCGAGAAACAGAAATTCCTCCATCTGCTCCGTCTCCTTGATTGTCAGTTGTTCTCCTATTTTGCAGGGATTAATAATATAATCCGAAAGCCCTTCTTCATTGCGCCAGCGTGCATGGTGAAACAACGAGGATGCGCCAAGTCCCAATCCGATATAATCCTGTCTTTTCCAATAAGCACTGTTATGCCGGCTTTCATAGCCCGGCTTCGCAAAATTGGAAATTTCATAATGAAAATAACCGTTCTTTACAAGCATATCCCGCACGAGATAGTAAAGAGTGCGCTCGGTGTCTTCATCCGGAAGTTCCCGACAATTTTCTCCATAGATTTCATAAAAGGGCGTACCCTTCTCAAGAATCAAGCTGTATGCGGAGACATGCTCCGGTTTTAGGGTGAGTACCTTTTCAAGCGTGCGCGCTAGCTTCTCCTGTGTCTGCCCCGGAAGCGCCGTCATCACATCGACGTTGATGTTATAAAATCCGGCTTCTCTTGCTGCTTCATAGTTTTCCCGAAAGTCCTCCCATGTATGGATCCTGCCGAGCAGCTTTAACTCCTCTTCCTCCGCTGACTGAAGCCCTATACTCAGGCGATTGATGCCCATTGCATGATATGCCGCCAGCTTTTCCCTTGTCAGCATACCCGGATTTGCTTCCAATGTAATTTCCGCTTCCGATGCAATTACAAATGCGCCTTTGAGTTTACATAATATTTTCTCCAGCAACGCGGGGGAAAGAAGACTCGGCGTTCCGCCGCCAAAGTAAATGGTCGGAACAAAGTAATCCGAAATGGTTGATCCCCTTTTGCGCAGCAGGGGATATTTTTCGGATATGCTTTCAATTTCCCTGCACAAAGCGTCCGCATAAACCTCCATCGTTTTCATGTCACAGGAAAAAGACAGAAAATCACAATACTTACATTTTTGCACACAAAAAGGAATGTGCACATAAAGTCCAAGTGGGTTTTTCTCAGCTTTCATGTTTCATTCCCTTCTGTTACGCTGTAACCGCGCTGCCTCTACTTCTTATCATCGAGTTTTAAAACGCTCATAAATGCTTTCTGCGGAATCTCTACGTTTCCGATCTGGCGCATCCGCTTCTTGCCTTCCTTCTGCTTTTCCAGAAGCTTACGCTTACGCGTAATGTCGCCGCCATAACATTTTGCAAGTACATCTTTACGCATCGCCTTTACGGTCTCCCTCG
>CAZMIX010000006.1:91509-91919 GCA_964566545.1 uncultured Lachnospiraceae bacterium
CCGATTGCGGCCTGAATCGGAATCTCAAATAAATGTCTCGGAATTTCGTCCTTCAGCTTTTCACACATCCTCCTGCCCCGTTCGTAGGCGCTGTCCGCATGCACGATAAATGAAAGCGCATCGACCTCCTCATGATTGATGAGGACGTCCAGCTTCACAAGCTCCGAACGCTCATAGCCCTTGATCTCATAGTCAAATGACGCATAACCTCGTGACCGGGATTTCAGCGCGTCAAAAAAATCATAAATAATTTCGTTAAGCGGAAGCTCATATCTTAAAAGAGCGCGCTTTTCTTCCATATACTCCATGCCAAGGTACCGCCCTCTGCGTTCCTGGCACAACTCCATGATCGAGCCTAAAAATTCCGTCGTAACCATGATTTCCGCGCTGACAATCGGCTCCTCCATATA
>CAZMIX010000007.1:0-72319 GCA_964566545.1 uncultured Lachnospiraceae bacterium
CCACCTTGGAGCGGATCACTTTCGAATGCCTCTTATAATTATTCACCATCAGGATAATCACTGTTTCCACGCCGATTACAAGAGCCGTAACAACCAAATCATCCACATATCTGACACCGGCAAACGGGAGCCCAAGATACCACTTTTGTATCGCCTGCAAAATCGGCAGGGTGTTATGGGTACCCATGATGACCAAGGATCCCTTTCCTAAAAATTCAAAGGGTTTGGAGCGCACTTGGATCTCCTCTAGCAGCATTAATAATGAAACCGTACTGCCTGTCGCCAATAAATAATATAGGCTTAAGTAACTAATTCTGCAAAAGTTCAAATCAATCCAGTGCGGATTCAACTGTGCCAAAAACATATTGGCAATCAGTATCGCAACAGAAAGCCCTATTATCGATTTTCCCAGCTTGCCGAAAAGAAAATCCTTATATTCAAAATATAAATAACCAATCATAATAAAAACAGCGGAGATTAAGATTTTCAAAATTGTGATACAGGGAAAGTACCACCAGTCATAATAATGAGCCTCATTATACTTTAGAACATACAAACCGACAAACGTAATAACCGCCAGCAAGAAAACACACCATTTTATTCTTTTCTGATATTTTATAATCAGTATCACGATTATTTCCGCAAAAAATAAGGTGGGCAAAAACCACAGGGTACTGTAGCCATGCAAAGCAATCGTGCTCGTTATCATATCGAGAATGTCAAGAAAACGTCCTTCCCTAAATACAATGCGCATAAAAAAATAATAAGCAATACAGATTGCGCTGTACCCGAAATAGGGAATCAGCAATCCCTTTGCCCTCTTCAAAATAAGCACCCCTATTTTTTCCGTTTTCCATGCGTCGCGATATCGCAGCAGCACCCCCGATATAATAAAAAATAATGGCAGGAGAAATGTCGAAATCCAAATATTCAACGGATTGTCACCACCATCCGCATGCCCCAAAACCACAAAACAAATGGCGATTCCCCTTGCGACGTCCAAATAGTAAAGCTTTTCTTTTTTTGCTATGGCAGCTTCCATAAGAGCCTCTTCAATCCGATTATGATCTTCCCTGAAACGATGGATCAAATAAATTATATTTTAATATACAATAAATTGCACGAAAGCCATCTTTTACACCGATTTTCTTGCCCTCGCTGTACCTGCGCGGGTAATAGGAGATCGGCACCTCGTAGACCCTGCAGCGCATCTTGGCAACCTTTGCCGTCACCTCCGGCTCAAATCCGAAACGCGGCTCCTTAATCGGAATCGCCTGAATGATTTCCCGCCTGAACATTTTATAGCAGGTTTCCATATCGGTCAGCGCCATATCAGAAAACAAATTTGACAATAACGTCAGGAATTTATTCCCTGCGCTGTGGTAAAAGCGCTTGATCATATAGCGTTCTCCCCTCGCATAGCGCGAGCCGTAGACAACCTCCGCATCTGCGCGTCCGTTTACAAACGGCTCGATCAGATGCAGATAATCCTTTGGGTCATACTCCATATCCGCATCCTGGATAACAACCAGATCGCCGGTCGCAGCCTTGAAGCCATGGCGAAGCGCTGCGCCCTTGCCGCTGTTCACCTTATGGTACAACACCTTTTCCACGGTCGCGGCAACCTTTTCCTTAAGCAGCTCGCGTGTCCCGTCTGTTGAGCAGTCCTCAACAATGATAATCTCCAGATTTTTAATTCCGCAATCGCGTACGGCCGCGATCACGCCCTCTATCGTGTCCTTTTCATTATAGCAGGGGATTACGACAGACAGCTTCAAGGTGTTACTATCTAACTTCATCTCTTTTATTTCCTTCCGGATTTATTATTCCATCTTACATTAAATATTGAGCTTCAGATTTCCTTCCTTAATATCCGACTCCACATCGGAGCTGATCGGCGCCGCCCATTTTTCATTTGTGACCGTAACCGTATAGCTGCAAGGCAAGAGTGGGCTGATCGTAGCGGATTCTCCCGCATTAATCAGCTGATCCGCAAAACCGGAAACGGAAAGCGTCGTGTTATCATAATTGATATTAATCGTAAATCTCAATATGGGAAGCACCACCAGATAAGCCGTCCCATTTTGTGCCGAGTAAACTGTCTCATCCTGAATATCCTGCATGAATAAAGTCCGCTTATCGGCGTTCGCTGCCATATACGACGTAAAATGATCCACTACGGATTGCGGATAGCCTGTGAGGGCACCGTTTACCTTGTCTTTATACGCAAGCTTGCTTCCGATAAATGCCGTATCTCCCGCGGCAAATGCACTCTCTAATTGAGAAAGCAGCTCCGTGTGGGAGCTGGCCTGAGAATAGCCTGCGGTCTCCTGACCGCTGTCAAGAGTCATGATCGCCCCGGATGACATCTCGGATATTACCCCGCCCAATGCCGCTGCCACATCGTCCGTCTGCGTCCCATCGGCCTGTGTTCCATCTGCCTGTATCCCATCGCTTTGCTTCCCATCGACCTGCGCACCGTCTGAGGCACCGGACAAATCTGCTGTTGCGGCGGGGGCAGCCTGCTCCTCGTAAATCGTATTGAGTACGCCTGACATCGTTACTACGTCCAGCGGATACGTATAGCTTGATTTCTTTGTCTTGTTTGAATAAATAATAATCGTCGCAATAATACATATAATCAAAGCAACCGTATAAATGATCCATGCGTAATCCTGGAAGCCGCCGGAACGAACCGGCGGAGTATAAGCAAATCTGGAGCTTCTGCCATTTCCCGTCGCCCCTTCCACACTGCTCGTCCTTTTATAAGGTCCCTGATAGTTGCTTTTTCTCACCGGCCTGTCCATCATCCCAAGTCCGACCATATCCTGAACTGATTTTGCTTTCCTTCTTTTTTTTCTGTTATAATCCATATGATCAAATCCCTTCATGAAATCGTATCGTCACAATTTTAAATATAGCGATATTATAGCATAAAAATCGGCTTTGTGTAGTCCTATTTTTTTCCTTGACATTATTCCTCGTACGAATTATAGTAAATTTGAAGCTAGGGGAGGTCGCAGCCACAGGCTCTAAAAGCCGCATCGCTGCCCTGAGATTGAGCATCATGCTCTAACCCTCACTACTTGAACCGGATAATACCGGCGGAAGGAAGCATCGGAATCAGGCTTATCGATTCCTTTACTTGCATAAGAAAGTAGTCCCCTCCTTACACTATTTTAAAGGAGGATTTTTTATGTCTGTTTTTCTCGAATGGGTGGCGCAAAAGGAACGCTACACGTTATCACCCGCAGGGTATGCGCTTTTTATCATCGTTATACTCCTGCTGCTTTTTATCGTATCACTTATTACCAAAGGCGGTGAAAAGAAACACCTTAGTGCCAGACAGCTCGCATTTTGCGGTATGTCCGTCGCGCTTGCAACTGTTACCGCATTTATTAAAGTGTTTTCATTCCCGACGGGAGGCTCGATTACGCTGCTCAGCATGTTTTTTGTCTGCTTCATCGGCTATCTGTACGGCGCCAGAATCGGCATTTTAAGTGCAGTCGCCTATGGTATTCTGCAGCTTGTCATTGAGCCGAAAATCTATTTTCCGATGCAGATCCTGATTGATTATGTGCTTGCCTTCGGCGCGCTCGGCATCAGCGGATTTTTTAACAAAAAGAAATGGGGGATCGTGATTGGATACTTGGCGGGTATTTTCGGCCGCTTTGTGTTCTCCACAATTTCCGGCGCAGTATTTTTTGGGGAATACGCATGGGAGGGCTGGAACCCCGTCGCCTATTCCATAGTCTATAACGCCATTTACATCTTTGCGGAGGGTGCCATTACTGTCCTCATCCTGCTTGTACCGACCGTACGGACGCAGCTGCAGCGTGTGAAAAATATGGCGGTCGAGTGATTGCCGTTTTGGAAACCTAGCGTTAAAGCCCCTGACAGTCGGCTGCTTTTCAAAAGCTTTGAACTGTCAGAGGTTTTATACCTTAAGCACCCGATTCAAATACGAAGAATAAATCACCTTTTCCTTTATCGGAAGTCCGGTCAGCTTTGCAAGCGCATATGCGTAGTAATTGAGCTGTGCACAGTAACGGTTCCTCAACGCATCGGGCGATTTGAGCTTGTCGGTTTTATAATCCACAATGACAATCGCGCCATCCTCGATAAAATACGCATCGATAATCCCCTGTACGAGTACAAGCGTTTCTTCTTTCTCTTGAACCGCCATCCCCCCTAACACAGCCTCTCCCTGACCCGCAATCGGCTCTATCAGGCTCTCTTCGATCCCGATTACGAAGGGCTGTTCCCGGTACAGCACTCCGCCTAAAGCGGCACGCCCCATCCGACTTGCTAAATCCGTCCTTAAAAATGCCGTGACTTCCTCCGCTCTTACCGCCTCGTATAATTCTCGCTCCATACGTTTGTTTTCAAGTACCTTAGTAAAATACGCCCCGACGCTCTTTTCGTCCGCAGGACTCCCATAATCCCAAAGCTCCAGCATTCTATGAAATGCCGTGCCGTGCATGGCAGGAGGCACTTCAAAAGAAACATCATTCTGAATAAATTTCGGGATATAGGGCACGATGGGCGGTTCCTCGTACAGCAGCTTTTCCTGCGCAGGAAGCTCCTGATCCTCCGACGCCCGCAGAAGCATGCTCCGTTTTTTTAGTTCTGAGACCGACACCTTCGCAAACGAATCCGCTTGTTCCGCGTAGGGATAAGTAAACTGAAGCCGTTCGCAAAGCTCTTTTTGAAACGGGGTCGGCTCGTCCGGCGCACAGACCTTTCGTCCGGCGCGCAGAAATCCCATCAGTTCTTCCCTGACCGCCTCTTTCGATATAACATCCTCAATCTCCTGTCCGCTCAGCTCCAATACGCCGCTGCAATCGATCTTTACCGAAGAGAGCTCTCCCGCCTGTTGTGCCGCATAGACAACAAAATCAAGAAAGGAAGCGCTCTGGCTCAAAATAGGCTCCTCTGCAAGCTTTTTCTGCGGATCCTTCACTACGCCCGTCATGATAATTTTTTCTTCGGCTCGCGTCAGCGCCACATAAAAAATCCGCATCTCCTCCGCAAGACTTTCCTGCACAAGCTTCTGTGCTGCAGCTTTCTTTAAGAGCGTTGGGCGCTTTGTCCGAAGCCTCGTATCAACCCAATCGATACCGATCCCGTAATCGACATCGAGCACGACACCGGCGCGCGCGTCCTGATAATTGATGCGCTTGCTCATGCCCGCCACAAAGCAGATTGGAAATTCGAGGCCTTTACTTTTATGAATGCTCATAATCCGAACGGTATCGTCATTTTCATCGAGAAGATTTGCTTCCCCGAAATCAACCTCGTATTTTTGCAAAAATTCAATATAGCGTACAAAATGAAACAGACCTTTATAGCTCGTCTTTCCGTAATCCTCCGCCTTTTTTAAAAGCATATTCAGATTCGCCCTGCGGCGCTTTCCTCCTGTCATCGCCAAAACAAGGCTGCCGTATTCGCCCTCGATCATTTCAAGCAGCAGGTAGTAAACCGAAGTATAAGCTGACTTATTCCGATAGTACGCAAGCTTTTCCAGAAATGCTTCTATCTTTTGTATGAAAGCAGTACCTTCCTGTTCGTCCTCCGAAAAAGCGCACAGCGCCTCATATAGGCTGCCCGTTCTATTTTTACTGCGAATGATTGCCAGCTCCTCATCCGTAAAATCTCCAAACGAGGAACGCATCACAGCCGCAAGCGGAATATCCTGCAGTGGATTGTCGATCACACGCAAAAACTCGAGGATCGTCCTAATTTCTATTGCGGAAAAATATCCCGTGGAGGACGATACATGCACCGGGATTCCTTCTGCCGCAATCACATTTTTAAACGTCTCATCCCAGCCCTTGTTTGTCCGAAGCAGGATGACAATATCCGAATACTTCGCCGGGCGCAAGCGCTGCTCCTGCTTATCCCAAATACGCTGTGTCCGCATCAGCTCATTGATGCGCTTGGCAATCGCCTTTGCCTCTAACTCTCTGTCCAAAATTTCCTCATCGGAGGCAAGCAGCAAAAGCTCTGTCTGCGCCTGTCCGGTCTCCGCAACCGGATAATCCGCCCCGTAATATAGAGCCGCCGCATCGTCATATGCGATATTTCCAAGCTCCTTTTTCATAATATGCCCGAAAATTTCATTGACCACATCGAGCACCTCTTTACGGCTGCGGAAATTATGGTGCAGGTCAATCCGTTGGCAGCCGCTCTCTTTCTCAGTGTAAGTATCGTATTTTTCCATAAAAAGTGAGGGTCTTGCGAGCCGGAAACGGTAAATGCTCTGCTTGACATCGCCAACCATAAATAAGTTGTTTGCCTGCGGCTCTTTTCTGCTGATTGCATTCAGCAGCGCCTCCTGCACAAGATTGCTGTCCTGATACTCATCCACATAAATTTCCTCGAAAAAGTCGCGATATTCTTTCGCAGTCGTATCGATTCCTTTTTCAAAAATCTCCAGACACAAGTGTTCGAGATCGTTAAAATCTACGAGCTTCTTATCCCGCTTGACAGTCGAATACGCCTTGGAAAAAGCGAGTGTGACCTTTGTTAGTGCACGCACATTTCCGGCGCACTCCCGCATCAGAGCCGCCGCCTCCGCAGACTCTTCCAAAAAGTAATCGTCCGAAAGCTTTTGCAGCAGCTTCTTGATCTTATTTCTGCCCTCCTGCACCGCTTCCTTTTTCTCTGGATCTACAAAGTCCCCGCCCTTTTTCTCCCTGCCGAGCACCGCAAACGAAAGCGACTGAAAACCCTCCTGCATGGCGGCAAAGCTGCCTGCCCTGAAAAGCTCCTCCGCAAGCACGATGTCACTCCTCAAAGCTTCGCGGTACATGTACGGGCCGTCCTTGGAATCAGCGGCCGCAAGTAGTCCCCTCAGCCTCCCCAGCAACTCTCCAAGCTGTATTTTGATTGAGTTTACCAAATCCTTGACCCAGAACAGCTCCTCGAAGCCGTTTTCTTCAATATTCTGATACATTTCCTGACAATGCCGCAGCCATTCCTCCTGTTTTGGGTAGCTCATGGAAAATTCATGCAGCTTTAAGATCATTCCCTCAAGCGCAAAGTCACTTTTTTGGGCGGCAAGACTTTCCGTCATCTGTAAAAACTCCTCATCTCCCTCTTCATAGGCAGACTCCAAAACAGCCCCCAGCACATCTTGTTTCATCAGGCGGCATTCGCCCTCATCTCCGACGCGAAAATCCGGGTCAAGGTCAATTTCATAAAAATGATTGCGGATGACATCGAGGCAAAAACCATGTATCGTCGTAATTTTCGCGTTGTGCACGAGCGCGGACTGTCTCTGCAAATGACGGTCGAATGGATTATTTTGTCTTTTCTCCTCGATCGCCTGCAAAATCCTCTCCCGCATCTGATCGGCTGCCGCTTTCGTAAATGTCATCACGAGCAGCCGGTCGATATCCACAGGCTGTTTTTCATCCATCACTCTTTGGATGATCCGCTCGACAAGCACCGCGGTCTTGCCCGAGCCTGCCGCCGCCGATACGAGAATGTTCCGGTTCCTTAAGGAGATGGCCTTCTGCTGTTCCTGCGTGAATTTCATACACCACTCCCTCCCCGTTCCATGGATGCCCGCATTTTAGCAAGGATCTCTTCCTTTGTAAGCTGTCCGGTTTGTCCGTCTTCCTCATCATCCGATTCGGCCGTGTAGTGACAGACCTTATGGTATTGACAGTAGGTGCACGGGTGATCACCCTGCGGCTTTGCTTTGATATTGCCGCTTACTATTTCGGATCCCATTTCCCCGATCTTCCAGTTTACATAATCCGATATCACCCGAAATTCCTCCGTATTTGCGACAGAGGAGCGTGCCGACAGTTCGCCGCTCTTGATCAGCGATACCGGAATGACATCGGAGGTCTTCTCAAACTCCCGATCCATCAGACGGATAATTTCCCCATCGCTGTTGACAAGCCCTTTCATCGCAAGCTTACTTGCAATCTGCCGGTTGATTTCCTCCGGCGTATCTTCCTTTTTTGCATCAATGATCGGGTCGTCAATATGATAGTAAAGAATCCCAGCCGGAACAACCGTTTTTTGTCCGTCGATCCCCTGACGACGCCCCTGCATTTCCATCGCCGCATTCAGATATACGACAAGCTGTAACTGCAAGCCGCGATAAACGGCCGCAAGATCAAAGGACTGGTTTCCCGACTTATAATCAATAATTTTTACATAAACATGCGCATCATCCTCATAAAGATCCATACGGTCAATCCTGCCCCGCAAATGCAGAGTCTCATCCTCAGACAGTCTTACGTTCAGCGAACGGTAGTCATTTTCCGAGGAAAATGCCAGCTCGAAGCTTTCCGGCAGGAAACTGCCCTTTTTAATTTGAGAAGTCAGCACCTCTACTGTTCTCGCCGTAATGCGCTTCATACGCTCCACCATGTAGGTTGTACGAAAAGAGCTGTAAACCGCAGCATAATCGCCCGCCGCGATACATCTAGAAACTGCTTCGTCGATCAAATGCGCCGATTTTTCCTCAGAAACCGTAAACCATGTGTCACCGCTCTCTTCCAGCAGACCGGCATAAGCCTGCAGCGCATCGTGAAACACCATACCCATATCCTTTGCTTCAAAGCTGAACAGCTCCCGTTCCTTCAAGCTGAGCCCATAAGTAAGAAAATGCTGATAAGCGCATCTCGCATAGCTTTCGAGCCTTGTCACGCTGCCTTTCAGCGCCTTTTTATATAGCACCTCGGCGACCGCCCTGCCGATGGCATCCGTACGCCGGTAAGCTCCCATGGAAAATGCCGAGTCAACCAAGCAGCGTAGTCGTTTTGCGTAACCTGGATCGGACGCATACCACTCAAACAGCTCGGCATAATCCGGGGGGGTCGTGCTGCCCCGGATGATATAAGGCTGCAGTCCTTCCGTCAGCTCCATAAATCCTGCACTTTCATTCCATATCCGCGACAGCAGCGATTCTTCTGCTTGCTGTGCCAGCAGAGCCGGAAAGAGATTGCGAACCGTCTGTATCAAATAGGAGGGGCGAATCGATTTCCCGTCTTCGGACAGCTTCGCGTAGGAAAGGATAAGCTTCTCCTCCGGCTTTGTCATCACCATATAGAGGTAGAGTCGCTGCGTATATGCCTGCATACGTGCGGACGGAGCCAGTTCGATCCCTTCTGCTGAATCCATCAGAAATTCCCGATCCATATCTGAAATAATGCCGCCGGTTCCGCTGCCCATCGGAATAATGCCGTCATTTACGCCGACAAAAAACAGGGCTTTGATTTTTCGAAGCCTTGTTCTTGTAATGTCACCCACCTGCACATAATCCGTTCCTGCCGGGATAACGCCGATCCGAATCTCATCAAAGCCCGCATCCAAAAGCGCGCCAAATTCCCTGATCGTCATTTCTTCCTCACCCAAAAGCTCCACAAGCTTATCCAACAAATCCATGACCTGCTTATAAACCTGCGCAAATTCCTTTGCCCGCGCAAAATCACCGCCCTCCTTTAAACCTGCTTCATAGGCGGTCAGCTTATCCTGCATTTTCCCACGTAAAATGAAACGGTATAAGGCGTTTGCAAATGAGCGAACCGTCGTACTCGCGGTGTCAAATATATCAAAATCACTCGTTATTTTATTTCTCATCTCTTCCAGCGCGAGTAGCTCCTCCGTTTCCATAGAAGCCGTCTTTCTGATAAAACGCCGTTTCCATTGCCTGCTTCCCTTGATGCCGCATGCGAGCACATAGTTTTCAAGACGGTCAATCCCCGCTCTGTCAAAATCGGTCAAGGAGGACTTTAAATACCGGAACATCCCCTCATAGGAATAATCATCCGCCAAAACAGAAATGACCGCACGCAGATATTCGATAAACGGATTCAGCAGAATCGGCTGGGTCTTGTCAACAAAATAAGGAATTTCATATTGCTTAAATACCCGCTCCGCGCAATGCATATACGTATCGATATCCCCTGTTACAACGGCGATATCCCGGTAGCGATAGCCCTGTTTTCGTATCAGTGCCAGTATTGTTATTGCCGCCCGTTTCATCTCTTCCTCAGGATCTGCTTCAGTGAAAATTTGTATTGCATCCGTTATTTTATTATTGTCAAACGGCACAGCATCCGGCCGAAACAGATTTCTTTCCAAATGAATCAGCATCTCGGCGTTGACCGGCTCGGTCTCCGTTTTGCTCAACGATTCTGTTCCCTGCCGTATTTTCGCCGCAAAACGGTACCTTGCAGGAATTGGATCATCAATAACAGTATCCGGCTTTTTTTCTATTTTTAACGACTCGGCAAGCTTTGTCAGCTCTCTTATCGTCTTTTTACTCAAATAAAATAACTCCTGTTCTCCTTCGATTTCATAGGGATTGCCGTTCCTTGCAGTGTCGAGCAGAAACGTAACGTGCACGTCCACGCAATTTTGCAGCAGTGCGGCAATCAGCTTGTATTGAACTGGCGTAAAGCCTGTAAAGCCGTCAAAAATAAGAACACTCTTTTTAATTTTTGAGGAATCCGGCAGAATACTGCTCACACGTTCCAGCAGCTCCTCACTTGTCATATATTTTTTATCCGTATAGCTCAAAAAAGCCTGATATAATAGGTGAATATCTTTTAATTTGCGGTTCAGCATCGTTTTGCCTGATGCTAAGGTCTTTTCTTCTAAAAGTGCAATCTCCCGGTTTCCGATTCCATATTGCATGAATTCGGAAATGACTGATTTAACCTCATTAATGTAGCCAAGCTTTTTTAAGTTATTGCCAAGCACCGGAAGCCGATCCTCATACTGTCCGGCAAGATGGCGCAGAATAAGGCTTTTTCCCATGTCGTCGATTAGAATGCCGGATGCGTTGGCAAAGCCCACTTCTTCAAACACACGGTAGGCAAGGCGCGCAAAGCTCAAAACGTCAATATTCATAATCCCGCGCTTCGGATGCATCAAAACAAGATCATGCTGCGTCTGCAGCGTGAACTGCTCAGGCACGACGACAAGATAGGTCTGCTCAGGACTTTTTTCTGCCTCCCTGATCACATGCTGATAAAGCCGATATGATTTTCCGCTTCCTGAATTCCCCATCCACAACTGTAACGCCATCGTTGAAATCCTCCATGCTGAATGCTTTTATATCTCGTGTACCAATCACCATTCCATTTCCGTAAAATCGGTATAGTGAATGTTATTGCTTGTATCATATAGAGCGAAGCTGTACAGGTAATCGTTCGCGTCCAGCTTCTCCTGTTCCAGGCTGAGCCCTCCTGTAGGAACGATCCATGATTCACCGGCATACCAGCATTCTTCCTCATAGCTGCCGGAGACTTCCTCCTCCGTAAACAATTCATCGTCGAAAAACAGCTCGGCCCAATAGAACAGCGTGATTTCATCACCAGGCACGATTTCTATCATTTGTTTGGAAGACATGTTATTTTCCGTCTCGCCGGCGAGACGTGCCCCAGCAACCTTACCATCCGGATTCTGCTCGTCATAAACAACAATGATGTCTGCGTCCAGATCGTTCACATAAGCAGGAACCGCATAACGAACCTGCGTATCGGTACGGTCAATTTCATACATACATACCCAGTTTCCGTTGAGCGTCGTCCATGTTCCGTCAAACTGTGTTGTGACCGTGCCATCCTCTTGTATGGAAAGCTCTGCTGTTTCCGCCAACTCAACATAATAAAAAATTCCCGGCTCCAGCTCTTCTTCCTTTTCCCAAAGCGTAAAATAAACATTGCGGGTGTTTTTTAATTCCTCTTCTGTTAATTGTACCGTAAAATTGCCGTCTTCATCGATTGCCGGCGTTTCCTGTGCAAAATATGAAAAATCAAATTCGTCATTTAACAGCTTTTCTGAAAAAAGACCGATCAAATCCGTATAGGCCGGCAAGATCTCCATTTCCTCATAATATGCGATCGCTTCGGGCACATCTGATTTGGACTCAAATGGAAAATAAACGGAAAGACCGCAAGCCTCTTCAATATTATCATTATGAGACGAGTAAATAACGACCTCCTCCAATGCGCTGATCAGCGGCTCACTTTTTTCCGGCGCAAGCTCCGACAAGGTGTTTGAAAGGCTGACTATGTCCACCATATCGTAGCATTCATCCGGCTCGCTCGATAAGCCAAACGCTTTTGCCTCGTTCCTGGCTCTTGAGATATCGCCATAACTTCCCTGTATCATGTTCGTGCCAAGCTCCTCCGAAAATTCATCGAACGCGTCCGCAAGATAGCCGATCGTCCGCAAATCTACGATGGAAAGTGTCGCCTGCGTATCCAGCCAGTAATCAAGGCTTGTATTTTGCCCTTCCACATAATAATCCACGATATTGCGGCATAGCTGAACCGTAGTAATATCCGGCTTTAAGCTTAAGTCCGCAAGAAAGGAATAATCCCATCCGCTCCCCGGCTCAATTTCCTCCGAAGCAACAAAATAATCCGCATAAGGACTTAGTATACAGGCCGTTTCCAGACTCCCCATCAGGCAGGCATCAAAGCCGATAAAATCAAGTCGTTCCCCTTCCGGTATCCCGGAAGCAAACGCGGAATTCAGCTCATCCAGCAATAAGCCGTCCTCTGTCAGCTCATCGTTTCCGTATCCATAAATGCTGCCGCCGCCATGATTCCAAAAAATGATACTCGTCCTGTCGGCCGGGAAATAGGTATAGCCCAACTCTAAAAAACCTGCCAGCAATGCCGGATCCCCGATATTCTGGGCTCCCATATCACATACGGACTTCATTTCATTCATTTCCAAATAAAACACCTGGTATGCTTCATCGGGAATCTCAGGTCGCTCCCACTCCAGTGTACCGCCAACGAGCATGACGACATTCAAATCCTGCGTAGTCGAAATACCCTCGAGAATTTCGGCAATGTCGTCGCTGGCACTTCCAGCCCCGTCACTTTCCAAATCAGAACCATTCATATAAATGAGCAGCGTATTTTTCTTTTGATCAAACGGAGAAACAAAGCCTTCCTTTTTTGCCATCCCGACCAGATCTAGCGGCTCCACAAGCTCCGCCTCTGTCTCATAACGGTATTCTGCCCTGTCCGATACCACTAGGCCGGAATCAGCAATGCCGTCCCGCTCAGCCTCCGGCTCCTCCTCTGACTTATCGCCATATATATCATAGGGATCGTATGGATCAACAGAGTCCTCCTCTGCGGACTCATCGACATCTTCTTCAAAAATTTCAGCATATAATAATTGAGAAATATGGCGAATGGAAATACTTGTTCCGGTTATGGCACAGATTGAAAAAATACCCGCTATTAAACCGAGTAAGATTCGAAGCTTTTTATTCATTGTCTTCTCCCGTCATTCGTATTTAAAAATTATACTAGATGCGCACTACACTTCGTTTCGGTGCGGTATAATGTCTGACGACATTATACCATATGCTACTTTCCATTTCTACGAATTTACTATCAATGGATAAAATACTTCTTTACGAAAATCTTCTTACCTATTATAATGATAGTGCAATTTATATTAGCTATTCCATCCGAGGCTTTCGGGCTTTCGGAATTTGAATTTATTTGAGAATTTCATATTTTTTAGAAAAGGTATTGACAATCACTTTTTTTTAAGGTTATAATGCGTTCATGAAAAGCAAAGGCGCTATGAGTTGAACCTCACGGCGCTTTTTCCGTTTTTTAGCAATCACAGGTACATAAAATAGAATGGATGTAGAGGAGATGCATATTATGAGAAGCACGATTCCTGAGATTTTCGGAAGTATGGTATTTAACGATGCCATCATGAGAGA
Organism: uncultured Lachnospiraceae bacterium; assembly: GCA_964566545.1. GTDB lineage: Bacteria > Bacillota > Clostridia > Lachnospirales > Lachnospiraceae > JAEYFP01. The sequence goes on from CAZMIX010000007.1 coordinate 13,733, forward strand.
CAAGCTGCCAAAGGATATTTACAAATCCCTCCGAAAGACGATTGAAGACGGAAAAGATTTGGATATCACCGTGGCAAACGTCGTCGCTATCGCTATGAAGGACTGGGCGATCGAAAAGGGCGCGACACATTACACACACTGGTTCCAGCCTATGACCGGTATTACTGCCGAAAAGCACGACAGCTTCATTTCTCCGCAGAATGACGGCCGCATTATCATGGAATTTTCGGGCAAAGAATTGATCAAGGGTGAGCCGGACGCGTCGAGCTTTCCTTCCGGCGGCCTGCGAGCCACTTTCGAGGCAAGAGGCTACACCGCATGGGATCCTACCTCCTATGCATTTGTAAAGGACGGTGTCCTCTGCATCCCGACAGCCTTCTGCTCCTATGGCGGAGAAGCGCTTGACAAAAAAACGCCGCTCCTGCGTTCGATGGAAACAATCGGCGAACAGGCAATCCGGGTGCTGCGGTTGTTCGGCAACTCAGATACAAAAAGGGTCGTCACAACGGTCGGTGCAGAGCAGGAATATTTCCTTATAGATCAGAAGCTTTACGAACAGAGAAAAGACCTGATTTATTGCGGACGCACACTTTTTGGCGCCATGGCTCCTAAGGGGCAGGAGATGGATGATCATTATTTTGGCGCCATCAAGCCGAGGATTTCCGCTTTTATGAGGGAGCTTGACGAGGAGCTTTGGAAGCTTGGTATTCTCGCCAAAACAGAGCACAACGAGGTTTCTCCCGCACAGCATGAGCTGGCTCCGATTTTTACGACGACGAACATTTCAACCGACCATAACCAATTAACGATGGAAATCATGAAGAACGTGGCAAGACGCCACGGTCTTGTCTGCCTGCTTCACGAAAAGCCGTTTGCCGGCTTGAACGGAAGCGGTAAGCATAATAACTGGTCACTTTGCACTGATACCGGTGCCAATCTGTTGGAGCCGGGCAAATCTCCGCATGAAAATGCGCAGTTTTTATTGTTTTTAGCAGCGGTCATCAAGGCCGTGGATGAATATCAGGATCTGATGCGGGTTTCTATCGCATCTGCCGGCAATGACCATCGGCTCGGCGCAAATGAAGCTCCTCCGGCAATTATATCGATGTTTATCGGCGATGATTTAGGCGCGATTCTGGATTCTATCGAATGCGGTACCTCTTATAACGAATGCGGTGCCTCCAGAATGGAGATCGGTGTTCATGTGCTTCCTACTTTCGCGAAGGATTCGACCGACAGGAACAGAACCTCTCCGTTTGCATTTACCGGCAACAAATTCGAATTCCGCAGCCTCGGCTCCGCGCTATCTATTTCTGAACCAAATATCGTGCTGAACACGATCGTTGCGGAAGCGCTGAAGCAGTTTGCGGACGAGTTGGAGAGTGTAAGTGACTTCACGAATTCGTTGAACGAGCTGATCAAGCAGACGATTAAGAAGCATAAACGCATTATTTTTAACGGTGACGGCTATTCTGAGGCCTGGAAAGAAGAAGCAGAAAGACGCGGTCTGCTTCATTTAAGAACGACTGTGGATGCACTGCCTACCTTCCTCGCCGAAAAAAATATTAAACTGTTTACAGACCATCGAATTTATACCCAAGCGGAAATGCATTCGCGATATAAAATATTGCTTGAGACCTACAGCAAGGTGCTGAATATTGAAGGATTGGCGATGGTGGATATGGCTAAGAAGCAAATTCTTCCCGCAGTCAATACGTATATTGCCCATTTGGTGTCTACGGCAGCGGCAAAGCAAAGTTTGAGTCAGTCTCTTTCCTGCAGAATGGAGCTGAGCCTGATTGAAAAGCTTTCCGTCTTGGAGGACACCGCCTACGAGCAGGTAGGCACGCTTTCCGCCGTTCTCGCAGACGCTTCAAAGACCTCCGATGATCTGGAGCTTGCCTCCCATTATAAGGGAGTCGTTCTTCCGGCGATGGAAGCGCTTCGCAAATCTTGCGATGAAATGGAGGTCAACACTGCGGAGAAGTTATGGCCGTTCCCGCAGTATGGCGAACTGTTATTTATGGTGTAATTTAAAAAAGCTATTAAAAATGGGCACAAGGGAGTGTACAGTAAATCATTACCGTACACTCTTTTTTATGCAGGCAGGTTTCGCGATGGTGGAAACTAGTTTTACAAGAGCCAAAAATGCAGGGAACATCATTATGAAAAATTTGATGGATTTCTGTCTTGGCGCTCCCATTTTCTGGTTCAGCGGTTATGGAATCATGTTTGCGGGTACCGGAAAATTTATCGGCGGACTCGATCTGTTTACAAATGCGGGTGGCGATTATGCAACCTTGATTTTCCAGACCGTCTTTTGTGCGACGGCTGCCACTATCGTTTCCGGAGCTATGGCGGAAAGAACAAAGTTTAAGTCCTATCTTATTTATTCGATGATCATCAGCGCCGTTGTCTATCCTGTCTCAGGCCACTGGATTTGGGGCGGCGGCTGGCTGTCTCAGCTTGGTTTCCATGATTTTGCAGGTTCTACTGCCGTTCATATGGTCGGCGGCGTTTCGGCACTCGTCGGAGCCAAAATTCTGGGACCCCGTATCGGCAAGTATGACAAGAACGGAAAGCCGCGTGCCATTCCGGGACACAGAATTACTCTTGGAGCGTTGGGTGTTTTTATTCTCTGGTTTTGCTGGTTCGGCTTCAACGGCGGTTCTACGGTTGCTATGGTAGATGGCGCCGATGTGCTGGCAAGCAAGGTATTTGTCACAACAAATCTTGCAGCCGCATGTGCGACAATTGCCACCATGTGCTTTACATGGATCCGTTATAAGAAACCTGATGTTTCCATGACGCTGAACGGTTCTCTGGCAGGTCTTGTTGCCATCACCGCAGGCTGCGATGTTGTGGAACCGTGGGCAGCCGCAGTGATCGGTATCATTGCCGGTATTGCAATTGTCCTTGCAGTGGAGTTTTTTGATAAAATTGCTAAAATTGACGATCCGGTCGGCGCAATTGCTGTACATGGCTGCTGCGGTGCATTGGGCACTCTGCTTACGGGTATATTTGCAAATGATGTCGGCGTCATATACGGCGGAGGAATCAATTTCCTTCTGATCCAGCTTCTTGGCGTTCTATCCGTGATTATCTGGGTCGTTACTACGATGACAATCTTTTTCCTGTTGATCAAAAAAACGATCGGTCTGCGCGTTTCGGTTGAAGAAGAGGTCCTCGGCCTGGACACCACGGAACATGGCCTTACGAGCGCTTACGCAGATTTTTCTTCAACTGTGGAAGATATTTATCTTGATAACCCGATCGCAACGCAAATCATCGGAAACGTTCCGATGAGCGCGGCAATACCGGTAGAGCTGAAGGAGTCCGCGCCGGTCGCAAGCGATACGGCCTTCAAATTTACAAAGGTAGAAATTGTATGCAAGGTACCTGTTAAAACTGTAATTGAAACGGCAAAAAAAGTGCTTTATACAGGCCATATCGGTGATGGCAAAATTTTCGTATCTAATATCGAAAATGTAATCAAGGTCCGCACAGGTGAGGAAGGCTGCGATGCTTTACAGGACGTGGAATAACATCATATACATTTTATCCCAAAGTTACCGCGAAAGCGACATTGTCCGCGCAAAGCAAATCCCCGGTTTTGATGCCGGGGATTCGTTTTGGAATGAATTATGTTTGCACAAATCATCTCCTCACACATAGCGGGGAGATAACCTACACAGCTAAATCTACATGCTGCAGCGTACCTGCCTCACCGTTTTCCTTTAAATAGACGCCCGTGCTTCTGATGATTGCATCTGTCTGATTATTTTCCGCCTGATTCAATGAAAATTCCGTCGATACTTTGCCCAAATACAGCGCACCGACACCTGCTGTCTTCAAATCGACCAGCTTATCATTACCGTTTTCATCTTTTGTCCAGATTTTCAGCCGACCAAAAATTGCATCATTTTCATCGATCCAGCCGTTTTGATCCTTGTCATATTCCGCTAAATCCTTGAAACCGTCGCCGGATTTCGTACCAAACAGCTCATTGCCGTCATTGATTTTTCCGTCGCCGTTCTTATCGAGCGCCAGAAAGCCGCTTCCCTCGCCCATGAACGAAATCTGCTCCTCCTCGCCGTTTGCATCTAAATCAAAGTAAAACTTCTGGTCGCTGACGCTGGCCGTATCCGCATCCATATTGATGACGAGGGGATCGGTATAGATATAGCCGACCTCTTCCTTTAAATAATCATGCCTCTCCATATAACTCCGAGACATTTCCACGCTGATGCCAAAACTGATTTCCCTGCCGTCGGCCGTCTTTACAATTCCCTGACTCGTAAATGCCGTATTTTCCACTTCCGCCACAAAGCTGGAACTGACGGTCTGCTTTGCCCAAATGCCCGCAATTCCGCCTATGGATACGCCCGCCGAGCTGCTGTCCTGCATAAAATCAAAGTTCATACTGCCCGATGCGCTTTCCTGATCGAGCTTCATAAAATCGACACGTTTGCCCTCTCTGATCGCCTTCATCATTTCGATAATTTTTTTGATCATGCTGATAACGGCCTCTTCCTTTGTCTGCACTTTAGCAACCTGGGTTTTACTCATGCCAAGCTGCTGCAGATTCTGGTTATTTTCCTTTTCCTCCAGTTTTTTCTGACGTGCTTCCTTCTGCAAAGCCTTTAATTTTTCCTGTGCCTCCTCCGATAAGGTAACGACGGCACCATTATTTCCCTTGAGTCGATTACCGTCGCTTCCCGTCCCGGAAAGCGCGCCCGTTCCCATAACGATTGCTGTCTTACTGCTGTTCATACTATAAGAGGTCTTTCTATAACTTCTTTCACTTTCCATCGAAATACTGCTCGCACTGATCTTCATACATTTCCTTCCCTTCTGCCGCCTGTGCATTTACAAACCCGCCCCGTTTTTGGGTACAAAAAACAAACCTTGTGCCGCCAAATAGCCGCGCAAATCATTGCTGCTCTTTTTCAGTAGTTGGAAAACAATCGACCGGACGCTTCTCTGGTACTGCGATTGCACTTAGAATATAGAGCGGTTCCTTCCACTCGTGAACTCGTCCGGTCGTCTGCCAGCCTCTCTCCGAGTTCGGCAAACGACCGTTCAGTGTTCATATAGATGCAGAACTTCCATGTCCGCATTTGAGATTCTATGTTATATATCGGATGAATAAAAGAAATGTTAACAGGCAAATTAATTTTACTATAACTTTTTAATCCGCTCGATTGCTTCCACCGTATTTTCATAGCTGCCAAAAGCGGTCAGGCGGAAATACCCTTCGCCGCTCGGGCCAAAGCCTGAGCCTGGAGTGCCGACGACATTTGCCGTATGAAGCAGATAATCAAAAAATTCCCATGAGGACATTCGATCCGGGGTTTTCAGCCAGATGTAAGGGGCATTCACGCCGCCAGATACAACGTAGCCGGCGGATTTAAGTCCTTCCGAAATATATTTGGCATTTCGCATATAATAGTCGATCTGTTCCTTGAGCTGCGCCTTGCCCTCAGCCGTATAACAGGCTTCTCCAGCACGCTGGATGATATAAGGCGCGCCGTTAAATTTCGTGCCGTGGCGCCTTGCCCAAAGCGAATGCAGCGTAACCTCTCCCGACCTGATTTCCTTCGGGATGACGGTAAAGCCCAGGCGCGTGCCTGTAAAACCTGCGTTTTTAGAAAACGAACGAAGCTCGATCGCGCATGCCCGCGCGCCCTTGCACTCATAAATTGAATGCGGGACATCCGGTTCGGAAATATATGCCTCATAAGCGGCATCGTAGATGATGACCGCGCCTGTTTTGTTCGCATAATCCACCCACTCCTGCAGGCGGGCCTTGTCCACCGCAGAGCCGGTCGGGTTGTTTGGGAAGCAAAGATAAATGATATCCGGCGTCTGCTTTGGAAGCAGTGGTGCGAAACTGTTTTCCTGCGTGCAGGGCATATAGATCACGTCGCTCCACCTTTCCTTTGTGGCATCATAAACCCCGGTACGCCCCGCCATCACGTTTGTATCCACATAAACCGGATAAACCGGGTCGCAGACTGCGATTTTATTGTCCGGACCAAATATTTCCTGAATATTTCCCGAATCGCTCTTCGCTCCGTCGGAAATAAAAATCTCATCGGCGGCAATACCGCATCCGCGCGCGCAGTAATCATTTTCCGCAATCGCTGTCCTTAAAAATTCATAGCCTAAATCAGGGGCATAACCGCGGAATGTCTCCGCCCTCCCCATTTCATCCACCGCACCATGCAGCGCGTCGATGATAACAGGGGCAAGCGGCTGCGTCACATCCCCGATGCTCAGCTTGATAACCTTTTTATCCGGATTCGCTGCCGCATATTCGCGTTCTTTTTTTCCTACCGTGGAAAACAGATAGCTTCCCGGTAATTTCAAGTAATTTTCATTGATCTGAAACATAAACTCTCCTATAACTCGCCCTCAAATACGGTCGTCGCGCTTCCGGTCATAAATACCCGGTTTTGTTCCCTGTTCCATCGGATGATTAAGTCGCCGCCTAAAAGCCTAACCGTCACTTCCTCCTCCGTCAGACCGGTTAAGATGCAGGCCACCACCGTCGCACACGCGCCCGTGCCGCAAGCGAGCGTTTCGCCCGATCCGCGTTCCCATACGCGCATCTGTACCGTCCTTCTGTCAAGCACCTTTACAAACTCCGCATTCACGCGCTTCGGAAAATATTCATGATGCTCAAAGCCCGGTCCGACCTGCGCGAGAGGAAAATGCTCCACATCCTCTACAAACACAACCGCATGCGGATTTCCCATCGATACGCACGTCATGCGGTAATTTTTTCCGTCCACATTGATATCCTCTAAAATACACCGGTCGGCTGACCGATCCGGCAGCTTCACCGGAATATTCGCAGGAACCAGCTCCGGCTCTCCCATATCCACCGTTACCATATCTACGGCCATCCCGTCGGCGCGCTTCCCGTAAAGGCGCCCTGTCATGGGATTTCGCTCTTCCTTTTTCACGGACAGTTTCAGATATTTCACCTTTCCCATCGAAACGATGGAAAGCTCCGTCTTATCCACGATTCCATAGTCATAGACAAATTTCGCCACACACCGAATGCCGTTGCCGCACATCTCCGACCGAGAGCCGTCCGCATTATACATTTCCATCTCGCAGTCTGCCTCCTCAGACGGCTTGATAAAGATCGCCCCGTCCGAGCCGACTCCGAAATGCCTGTCGCTCACATATCTTGCCACTTCGCTTTTATTTTCTACTGTTTCCTGAAAACAGTTTACATAGACATAATCATTTCCGATTCCATGCATTTTTACAAATTTCATATTCTCACCTCATCAGCGTCACTATCATATACGCCGTTTCTGCCATATTAGTCGCTGTATCCATGCTGCTTTTCTGTATATACCGGTGTGCTTCCTCCTCAGTCATATTGTTGCGCTCCATCAAAAGTGTCTTCGCCTCAAGAATCACTTCTTTATCCTTTTCGCTACGCAGGGCGGAAATTTTTTTCTGTTCGCTCATCCGACGCGAAAGTGTTTGCAGCATCATGCCCAGTGTGTTGATCAAGTCACGTATCTTAATTGGCATAGCCACGCATACGATGTCGTTATCGATACATTCATTCCAGAAATGCTGTGATGCGACTAACAGCATCTCAAAGTTTTTGGGTAAGCAATCATGTAAATCCGAATACATCATATCGGAGAACTTGTATCCACAGATGATGATTCCGCCGTCCAGCTCATCCATATAGTGAATAGCCTGTGCGCCCATCGTACAGACGCCGGCGACATCAATGTCGTTCTGCACGAGCAGCCTGCGGATATTCATCGCATCCTCCTGCTTTGGAAATACTATAATTACACTTACCAAGCGCACCCCTCCTTTATTTACTATTATTCTCGGAAGCCATACACTTAAATTTTATATAAATATTCATCCAGCTCCCACTGGGTGACCTGTGTCCGATATGCATCCCATTCCTTTTTCTTCGCTTCCACATATTTATCGAATATATGGTCGCCAAGCACTTCTCTGATAAAGGGATCCTTTTCCATCTCCTCCACTGCTTCAATCAGTGTAGCGGGCAGCGCTTCAATATTGTAAAATGAGCGTTCCTCCTGCGTCATCTCAAAAATATTCGAATCCACACTCTTTGGCGGCTCTATCTGATTCTGAATGCCGTCGATTCCTGCGGCAAGGCAGAGGGACAAAGCCAGATATGGATTGCAGGACGGATCCGGGCATCTCAATTCCACGCGCGTGCCTTCTCCTCTCGTCGCCGGAATACGGATCAGCGGACTTCTGTTCGTCGCGCTCCACGCAATATAAACCGGCGCTTCGTAGCCTGCAATCAAGCGCTTGTAGGAGTTTACGAGCGGATTTGTGATTGCCGTCATCCCCTTCATATGCTTAATAATACCGCCAATAAAATAATAAGCCTCTTTGCTGAGCTGCAGCCTATCGTCCGGATTAAAGAAAATATTTTTTCCATCCCGTTTTAGTGACATATTTGTATGCATCCCGGAGCCATTGATGCCGAACTTCGGCTTTGGCATAAACGTCGCATGCAATCCGTGACGTTTTGCAGTCGTCTTTACCGTGAGCTTAAATGTCATAATATTGTCGGCCGTCACAAGCGCTTCGTCATATTTAAAATCGATTTCGTGCTGCGCGGGTGCCACCTCATGGTGCGATGCTTCCACTTCAAAACCCATCTCCTCAAGCATCATGACCATATCGCGTCTCGCATTTTCTCCAAGATCCACGGGTCCTAAATCAAAATAGCTCGCTTTCTCATGGGTCAGCGTCGTAGGAAGACCGTTTTCATCCGTATGGAACAGAAAAAATTCACACTCCGGACCGACGTCAAACGTATAGCCAAGCGCCGCCGCCTTTTGAGTTTCTTTCTTTAAAATAAATCTCGGATCCCCCTCAAAAGCAGTTCCGTCCGGGCGGTATACATCGCAAATAAACCTCGCGATCTTACCCTGCTGCGGGCGCCACGGAAAAATCGCCACCGTATCCAGATCCGGATGCAGATACATGTCTGACTCCTCGATTCTCACAAACCCCTCAATCGAGGAACCGTCAAACATCACCTGATTGTCCAGCGCCTTTTTGAGCTGACTCGCCGTAACTGCGACATTTTTCAGATTGCCGAAAATATCCGTAAACTGCAGTCGGATAAATTCCACATCCTCTTCCTTCACCAGTTTTATCACTTCTTCTTTAGAAAACTTTTTCATGCAGCCTCTCCTCTTCTTTTATTGAATTCACAAAAGGACATTCCTTGTCAACAAATCTTATGTTTTAAGACTTTACAGGCATATATTCAAAATCCAATTAATAAACTATAAAAAACGCATCCGACGGAGGTCCCGCCTTGAGCTCCAAAACGAAAATCCTCGTCCTGCATTCAAAGGAAGTCATTTATACGGCAATCTTTGCCGTTCTTGGCATTTTGTTAATTTTACTGCTGTTTTTTATGTTTTCTCCCAAAAAAACAGCTGAGAAGAAAAGCATTGAAAATAAAGTCACAATCGAAACCGGCTCCCGTTACATACCAGGCATTTATACTTCATCAATCGTGCTGAACAATTCCGTCATAGATATTGAAATTGCCGTAGATAACAATAACATCAATTCCATCGCAATCGTCAACTTAGATGAGGCGGTTTCTGTAATGTACCCGTTAATCAAGCCTTCCTTTGAGGAAATCACGGCTCAGATTTATAAAAATCAATCGCTGGAGGGAATCTCCTACTCCGACGATAATAAATACACCTCGCTCGTCTTGATCGAAGCCATCAACAAAGCGCTCGACAAAGCAGTCGTCTCAGCGGAAAGCTTAAGCACCGTTACCGGAGAAGTTCAGATCCTCGAATAGACAGGCACGCGGCCGTCAACCCAACTGCGCAAGCTGCTCCAGCCAGAGCTTTCCGACAGCATCGGACGGCATGCGCAGATCGCCGCGCGGAGAAACTGCGACAGAACCGACTTTGGGCCCGTCCGGCAAGCAGGAACGCTTAAACTGCTGTGAAAAAAACCTCCTGTAAAATACCTTTTCCCACTTGATTATGAGATCCGCCTCGTATTCGCCGACAAACGCCTGCTTTGCGATGCGGTATATTTTTCGTGGTTCATAGCCAAACCGAAGCATGTGGTATAAGAAGAAATCATGCAGTTCATAAGGTCCTACCAAATCCTCCGTCCGCTGAGAAATGGTGCCGTTCTCCGGCGGCAGCAGCTCGGGACTCACCGGCGTATTCAGCACATCCTCAAGGATGGCCGCAAGCGCTTCCTCCCCGCATGTCTTCGCATAATGGGAGACGAGATGCTTAACCAGTGTCTTTGGAACGCCTGCATTCACGCCATACATCGACATATGATCGCCGTTATAGGTTGCCCATCCAAGCGCCAGCTCCGACATATCTCCCGTCCCGATCACAAGGCCGTCGGACTGATTGGCGATATCCATCAAAACCTGTGTCCGCTCGCGCGCCTGTGCGTTTTCATAAACAACATTATGATTGCTTTCTTCATGTCCGATATCGGAAAAATGCTGTCTGACAGCGTCTGTGACAGGTATTTCACGCAGGGAAGCCCCCAATCGTTTTGTCAGCTCACATGCGTTTTGGTAAGTGCGATCTGTCGTTCCAAAACATGGCATCGTCACCGCGATGATATCTGTTCTGGGCTTATGAAGCAGATCAAAGGCTTTTACAGCCACAAGCAAAGCAAGTGCAGAATCCAAACCTCCTGAAATACCAATGACCGCAGAGCGGCTCCCCGTATGGACGAACCGTTTCTTTAATCCGACAGACTGCATGGTAAGGATCTGCTCGCAGCACTCCTCTTTCTCCGCGTCGTCCGACGGAACAAATGGTCTTGAGGCAAATGTCCTGTCCAGCCTGCATTGCCCTTTATTAAAAACAACCGTTATTTTTCGGTATCCCGAATCGACTTGCCCAAATGTATTCATCCGGCGGCGTTCTGCACGAAGCCTGGCAATATCAATATCACAGTAAAGCGTACTGTTTTCAAAACACGCCGTTTCACCCAGCAGCACACCGTTCTCCGCAATCAAGTTATGACCGGAAAATACAAGATCCTGTGTCGATTCCCCATCGCCCGCACTTGCATAAACATACCCGCAGGCAAGTCTGGCAGAAGCGGACTTTACAAGCATTCTGCGGTACGCGTCCTTACCAATTACCTCATTGCTGGCTGATAAGTTGACAATCAGATTGGCACCGCCCAACGCATGTGAGGTGCTTGGCGAATGCGGCACCCACAGATCCTCACAAATTTCTGCCGCAATCTGCAAGCCCTCCACTTCATCGGAGCAAAACAGAATATTTTGTCCGAACGGCACTATAACGCCATCAAATAAAAAGGGCTCAACAACTTCGCGGCCCGCCGTAAAATGCCGCGCTTCATAAAATTCCGAGTAATTCGGAATAAATTTCTTCGGAATCAAGGCGAGCAGACTTCCGTCTTTTAAAACCGCGGCTACATTATAAAGCTTTCCATCCTTCTCAAGAGGAAGTCCGATAAATACAAGTGCGTCCATACCGGCAGATGCTTTGACCAGTTTTTTCAAGGCTTCTTTGGCCGATTGCAATAGAAGCGGCTGCAAAAATAAATCCTGACAGGTATAGCCTGTCAGACACAGCTCCGGAAATACGATGACCTTCGCGCCATACTCCGCCGCTTCCTTCATCAAACGTTCAATTTCGCCGCAGTTATGTTCTACGTCCGCAACCCTGCTATACGGCGTAACCGCCGCTGTTTTTATAAATCCGTCCTGCATATCGTTTTGCCGCCTTTCTTTTATTATTTTACCGCCTGACTCAGCAGCGTCTTTAATTCCTCGACGCTGAATTCGTAAGTGCGACCGCAGAAATGGCATTTCACCTCAATCGGCTTCCCATCCTTGATCATCCCATTCATTTCCTTTTTCCCGACACTGAGAAGAACCTTTTCCACGCGCTTCTTATCGCAGTTACAATAAAATTTTGTTGGAATTGTATCCAGAATTTCCACATCAAACTCGCCGAGCAGATATTCCAAAAGCTCCCCCGGCGTCCTGCTCTCATCAAGCAGCGTTGTCACCGGCGGAACCTTAGATAGCTTCTCCTCCAGCTTTGTAATCAGGTTATCCTCCGCAAACGGCATTAATTGAATAATAAAACCGCCTGACCTGCGTACCGTATTGTCCCGATTCATCAAAACGCCAAGCCCTACCGCAGAAGGCACCTGCTCCGACGTGGCAAAATAGTAGGTCAGATCCTCCGCAATTTCACCGGTCTGGAGCGCTGTCTGTCCCACATAAGGATCCTTCATTCCCATGTCTCTTATGACACTCAAAAATCCATCGCCGAGCGCGCCGGACACATCCAGCTTTCCCTTGGCATTCGCCGCAATACGCACATCCGAAACAAGTGCATAACCTTTTACGTTTGCCTGAGAATCGGCCGTTACCGTCAATCCCTTCATCGGACCGCTGCCTCTTAGCTGCAGCGTCAACAAATCTTTTTCGCCCTTCAGCATCGTTCCCATCATCGCACCCGCTGTCAAAAGCCTTCCGAGCGCAGCAGTTACGACCGGACTCGTATTGTGGGACACCCTTGCAGTCTCCGCAATTAAGCGTGTCGTGGCAGCAAATGCACGGATTGTTCCATTTCCGGCTATGGCACGCACAATATAATCCTTTTCTTCCATTCGCATTTCCTGATCATCTATCATGTTATTCCCTGTCCTTTTTCGCAATGATATATATCCGTTCGCTGTCTTCCTTCGCCGGTTTATGGGTAAACGCATCATAAACAGCCAGAAGCTTCAGCCCCGACTGCACAAGCAGTTCCCGCACCTCTTCAAGCGCATAGGCGCGTTGATAATGCATCTCTTCATACTTTTGGTAAGACTCGCCCTCTCTGATAAACAGCGTCAGCGCATATTCATTCAACATCTCCTGCTCGTCATAATCATTTTCCCAAATAAAGCTGCATTCTTCACGATTTTCTGCAAATACATTTCCGGCAAGCAGCTCCCGGTATTTATAGATTGTGTTCAAATCAAAAATAAAAATACCGCCTTGATCCAAATAATTTTCCACAAGCTGAAAGACCGTGAGCAAATCCGCGGCCTCCGTTACATAGTTTATACTGTCGCAAATACTGACGACGGCTCTCACCGTCCCATACAGCTCAAATTCCTGCATATCCTGCAACAGATACAAGATATCGCTGCCGGAGACGACACGCTTTTCCATTGCGATCGAAAGCATGTCCGGCGAACTATCAACGCCGATCATATCGTATCCCGCAGCCGCTAAAAGCTCAGTCAGTGTACCGGTACCGCAGCCTAAATCCAACACCAAACCATCCGTTATTTTATTTTCTCTTAATAATTCCGTCACATAACCGCACCATTCCTCATAAGGAACATTGTCCATAAAGCGGTCATAGACTCCGGCAAAGCCGGTATAGGCTTCCGTCATCCTGCTCTCCGTCAGCCTTCCATAAAAAGGCGAAGCTCGTTTAACAACGCATCCATCTGTTCATTTGTGCCTATGGTAATGCGTAGATAGTTGTCAATCCGCGGTCTCTCAAAGTGGCGAACATAAATCTGCTTTGTTTTCAGATAAGTAAACAGCTCCTTTGCCGGAATACTTTTGTGCGACGCAAAAATGAAATTCGTCTTTGAGTCTGTGCAGGTAAAGCCCAGCTTTGCCAATTCGGCTTTGCAGCGCTCTCTTGTCGCAATTACTTTTGCAAGCGTCTCCCTGAAATAAGCTTCATCTTCAACAGCCTTAATCCCCCAGCAAATTGCAGGCTGGTTCATCGTGTAAGAATTAATGGAAAATTTAACATCGTTTAAATACCGGATCAGTTTTTTATTTCCTACCGCAAAGCCGATCCGCATCCCGGCAAACGCCCGCGATTTTGAAAATGTCTGCACGACGAGCACATTGTCATAGTTTCTCGTAAGCCGCATTGCGGACTCCCCGCCAAAATCCACATATGCTTCATCGACGATAACGACAGAGTCTAAATTATGCTTCACAATCTCCTCGATCAATTCCACCGGTTCGCTGATTCCGGTCGGCGCATTCGGATTTGCAATGACAATACCGCCGTTTTCCTTATAATAATCCTCTTTTATCATCCTAAAATCCGCATCCAGAGGCTGCTGCTCATACGGAATGTCATAAACGTTGGCCCATACATCGTAAAAAGAATAGGTCACGTCCGGAAACAGTACAGGCTTTTTGGAATAAAAGAAAGTCAAAAAGCTGTTTGCCAGCACATCGTCCGAACCCACTCCGACAAAAACCTCATCCTTTTCAAAGCCATAACGTTCGGCGAGAGCCTCCACAAGAGGCTCCGCAGTAGTGCTCGGATACATCCTAAGCAGATCCGAATTGAGCGTCTCCAGTTCCTCTTTGATCAGCGGCGTCGGCGGATACGGAAATTCATTTGCATTTAATTTTATAACCGTACCGGCTTTCTTAGGCTGTTCGCCCGGCACATAAGGCTCCACACGCCTTACATTTTCTTCCCAGCTCATATGTTTTTCCCCAATACCTCTCCGGCCAGTTCCGCAAACTTCGGAAGCGCATTGACAATCGTCTCGTATGCCACACAGTAGGCGATGCGCACGTAGCCCGGGCAAGCGAAGCTCGAACCCGGTACGATCAGAATGTTATATTTTTTTGCCATTTCGCAAAATACTTTTTCCTCCTCAATGGGAGATTTCATGAACAAGTAGAACGCACCCTCCGGCTTCTGACATGTAAAACCAAGCTTGATCAAGCCGTCATACAGCGTATTCCGGTTCCGTTCGTAGTAAGAAATATCGGTCTTTTCATCAATACATCTGGCCACCACAAGCTGGAACATCGACGGCGCATTAACATAGCCCAGAATACGGTTCGCTACGCTTGCCGCACCATACACCATTTCATAGTCCGTAACTTCGCTTGGAATCACAAGATAGCCGATACGCTCGCCCGGCAGAGACAGCGATTTACTAAACGAATAGCCGACAATTGTATTCGGGTAGTATTTCGGAATATAAGGAACCTCCACATCTCCGTATACAAGCTCCCTGTATGGTTCATCCGTCACAAGATAAATGGCCGTGCCAAATTCTTTTTCCTTTTTCGTGAGTATCCGCGCCATTTTTAAAATCGTTTCCTCTGAATAAATAACACCCGTCGGGTTATTCGGAGAATTCACGATAACACATTTTGTCTTTGCCGTAATCTTTTGCTCAAACTCATCGAGTTTCGGCTGAAAATCCGCCGTATTCGGAGAGATCACGACGAGCGTTCCGTCATAATTCATCACATAATTCCGATATTCGCCGAAAAACGGCGCAAACACAATGACCTCGTCCCCCGGATTCAGCAGCGCACGGAATATGACATTCAATCCGCTGGCCGCACCAACCGTCATAATGATATTCCCTTGACCATAACTCGTTCCAAATCGCTTGTTGATGGACTGTGCCACCGTTTCACGGACATTCTCAAAGCCTGCATTGCTCATATATCCGTGCAGATGAATCGGATTATCGTTATTGGCAAGATCCACAATCGCCTCTTTAACTGCCTGAGGCGGCGCAACATTGGGATTTCCAAGACTGAAATCATAAACATTTTCAGCCCCGTAAAGCTTTGCAAGCCTTTTTCCTTCCTCAAACATGGCTCTGATCACAGAACTTCCATTTACCAGTTCTATCATTTTTTCTGAAATCATCGTTCCTTCCTCTTTCCGCTATTCATTGTTTTTGAGTGAATACTTCCGCAATCGGAGAATCCGCCGGCAAAATCAAAATCTTTTCCGCGGAACCAGTCATACTCGCCTTGGCCGCATCCAAAGAGCGCACAAATGTATAAAAATCGCTCTTTGCTTCGTCCGAATAGGCACCGGACAAAATCCGCATGTATTCTGCTTCGCCTTCCGCCTTAAGCTGCTCAGCTTTGGCCTCAGCCTCCGAAAGCATAATGGATACCTCTTTATCTGTCGTATTCTGAATCATCTGTGCCTGAGAAGCACCTTCCGCCGTATACTGGGCGGCTATGTTTTCGCGTTCCGAAATCATACGGGTATAAACGGCCTGCTTGTTATCATCCGGCAGATCCAGCTTCTTTACTTCCACCGTCATGATTTCGATGCCATACTGCTCATAGACCGCTCCGATATGCTCCATGATCTCGTCAGTCAGCGACTTGATCTCAATTTCTTCCGCAGATTCCTCAATCACAAGATCATTGGACTTTACGCCTTCTTCCTCCGCTACAATATCGGTAATCATCATTTTACCGTCACGGCTCTTAATGACCTCATCTTGTTTCATATTCGATATTGTATTTTTCATTGCATTATATACAATTGTGTCGATCCGGTTTTCCGCATTTGTGATGGAATAGCTCAAGGTCTGGGCAAATTTCAGCGGATCAGTCACACGCCACAGCACGTAGCTGTCGATGATCATCGATTTCTTATCGGAGGTAATGACATCCGACGCCGGCAGGTCATACAACAGAATTTCTCTGGGAATCGTATCCACCGACTCGATAATCGGGATTTTAAAATATAGCCCCGCGCTCGAAATCGTGCGCTCCACACGCCCAAACTGACGTATTAATTTATATTCATTTTCATGACATATGACAACTGATGAGGTTGCCGTAATAAACAAAAATAGCAGGACCACCCATATGATCCATGATTGACCACGTTTTTCTTTTCTTTTCGGCATTCCTTCCGAATTAAACCGCTCTGCTTCCGTCATCTGCTCTCCTCCTATTGTGTAAATGAGTCTAACGGCAGTATTTCCTGCATGTTGTCGCCGTCCGTACCCTGAATGATAATCTTTATATCAGGCAGTATCTCCTCCATCGTCTCGTAAAACATACGCTGCTTTGTGATCGTCGGGTATTTCACATACTCTTCATATGTGGAATTAAATCTGGCAACCTGCCCTTCCGCCTCATTGATACGCGCCTGCTTTTGTGCTTCAGCGTCCTGCAAAACCTTGTCGGCACGAGCCTCTGCGCTCGGTATCTGCTCGTTTCTATATTTATTCGCATTATTTAAGGAAGTTTCTTTCCCTTGCTTTGCCGTCTCCACGGATTTAAACGCGGTAATAACCTCCTCCGTCGGCGGCTCCGCATCCTGTATTGTAATGTTAACAAGCTGAATGCCAATGTCCAGCAATTCCAGCTTTTCCAGTATTATTTCCTTGATATTTGCCTGAATCTCATTTTTTCCGGTCGTCAGCACCGCGTCAACACCATAAGAGCCTATTGTCGTCCTTATACAGTTCTGTGCGATGTTCGTTAAAATCTTCTTCGGATCCTCCGAAGCATAGAGTGCCTTCACCGGATCGGTAATGCGGTATTCCGCATAAAAATCGATTTTAATGAAGTTGTAGTCAGAGGTGATCATCATCCCCTCCTCCTCGTCCTCGGCGCCGTTATAATTATACTCATAGTCGCTCGTATAGCCGATCGCAAAACCCTGAATCGTCGTATTGACCTTGCTCACAGTCTGCACGAACGGAACCTTAAAATGGAGTCCCGGCTCCGTCACCGCCTTTGGCTTTCCAAACGTACAAATAACTGCCTGTTCTTCCTCCTGAATGGAATAAAAGGAGCTCGAAATTAATACAACTACGAAGAGAACAAGCAAGACAATACCAACTACCCGAAGCACGCTCCCCTTCAAAGGCGTACCGCCGCCATTTTTGGATCTTTTTTCTCCCTTAAAGGCACGAAATCCGCCATTTTTACCAAATTCATCAAATGCCATTTTTATTCCTCCGTTTTATGTTGATAGATTCCCTCATAACTGCCCCTGCTCAGACGTTCTTCAAATTCCTCGAGCGGAAGCGGTTTGTCAAACAAAAATCCCTGCGCCATATTGCAATGGATTTCCTTTAAAAACTCAACCTGCTCGACCGTTTCCACTCCCTCCATGATAACATCAATATCTAAATCCTGCACCATGTGAACAATATTGTTAATGACAATCCGCTCCCGATCCGAAACATTCTCCGCATCAAGAAGCGACTTGTCAATTTT
Source organism: uncultured Lachnospiraceae bacterium (assembly GCA_964566545.1). Taxonomy (GTDB): domain Bacteria; phylum Bacillota; class Clostridia; order Lachnospirales; family Lachnospiraceae; genus JAEYFP01. Next base: position 31,800 of record CAZMIX010000007.1, read on the forward strand.
TAAAATGTCAAAGGATAGGTTTGTCAGCAGACTGAGCGAGGAATACCCCGTCCCGAAATCATCCATCGCCGTAGCGATTCCATAATTTTTCAACTCTTCCAGCGCCGAGGCAAGCATTGTGCTGTCATCCCAGTCGGCGCTTTCCGTGAACTCAATTTCAATATATTTTACCGGAATCATAAATTCCTTTAAGATTTTGACGATATCGTTCGTAAAATGCTCGTTCAGCAAATGCATTCTGGAAAAGTTGACCGAGGTTTTTACTACATCCAAACCGTCATCCAGCCATTTACGCATGTTTTTGCACACGGTGCGTAGCACAAAAAAATCAATTTGACAGACAAATCCGTTTTTCTCAAAAATCGGAATAAACTCCGCCGGCGGGATAATCTTTCCGTTCGAACGCCAACGCACCAATGCTTCCGCACCAACGATACAGCTGCTGCTCAACTCGATTTTGGGCTGATAATATACAATGAATTCTCCGTCGCGCAGCGCATCCGTCATCCGCGCCTCAATATCCTTTTCTTTTAAGAACTGCTTGTGAATTTCCTCATTATAATAAACGACCGTCGAGCGTCCGCCTTGACAGGATATCGTATACGCGGCCATCGCGTATTCAATCGGAAGCTGAACGTTCGTGTCCTCTTTTTTCATTTCATAAATACCAACGCAAAATGACACTTTTTGCTTTACCTGCTCCTGATTGTAAACAAACGTGACCTCAAGCCCGGACAGAAAGTCCAAATACTGCGACAGATTGGAATTATGTACGACAACGATCAGATTGTCATTGACAAGCCTCGCAGTCACCTGCTCCTGTGATTGCGCAAGCGCGAATGCCTGCAGCTTTTTGGAAACCTGAAGCATGACCTGATTGCCAATTTCATAACCATATTTCTGGTTGATAATCTGAAGCTTATATGCTCTCATATATAAAATCGAGTACCGATAGGCAACCTCCTGATCGATTAGGCTCTGAATCGCATTTGTCAATCCCTTAAGATTAATCAGTCCCGTCAGGCAATCATGGACACTTGCATCCAAAGCTTCGTGGATATACCACATCCGCCCGATATACAAAATAATGAAGCGTGATAAATTGACCATGTTCTGCTCGTCACTTTCATCCCACTCCCCGTCGCCATCCTTCCAAAACTCCAGCTTTGTGTCCTCCGGCATATGCGAAGTTTCTATTCGCTCCCAGTCCGGCGCATTCAACATCCGCGTGTCATAACGCTTATAAACGGTAATCGCTCTGTTTAACGGCTCATTGCAGGTTACACGAATCTGGCTGATCTGCATCACCTCCGACAAAACACCGATCGCCCTTGACAACGGCTCAACATCCTCTGGCCTCCCATTATAGACCTCCTTCAAAAAGCCTTCAATCGTATGATCAATCAGTAACTGATTTCTTCTCCCCATTGTTATCTCCCACTTATTAATTTTGTAAGCGCCTTATCTTCTTCAGGCTGCGTAATGAAAAAACAATTCTTCCAAACAGGTCAGCGCCGTATAAAATATCTTTTCTCCGACGGCATCCTTCCAGCAAACAGATTTCCGCTTTCCCTCAAGCACATATTTGCTTAAAATACCTTTAAAAATATCGATATCCTGTATTTTGGCCTGTCTCAGCAGCCGTCGTTCATCCTCAAACGTCTTGATTTTATGGCGCGTATAAATGTAAGGATAATTCTTATCCATGAACTTCGTCTTCTCCGCTTCCTTCACAAAGGCCAACAGTGTTGAATCATATATCGGTATCTGCATTTGCTTCGGACCGTTTTCTCCCTCATAATAGCCTGCCACATCCTTTGACTCTTTCGTCAAAAGCCACGGCAGATATTTCAAAAGCCGTTCCACATCCCCGCGGTATTCGTCGATTATCAGCTCACGCGTTGTTTGTTGCTGACCATACATATTGAAAGATCCTCCTCCCTATTGCAGTTGTAATGTTGCAATATTGATTTTTTTTTATTATAATCTATACATGTCACAATGTAAAGTTGGGATTTAAGTACACTTAGCCCGCAAGGAGTTTTCATGAAGCTTTTTTCTGATTCCAATCGAACGGCACGTTTGCAAAAAAGTCTGGAATATATCATTCTTTTTTTTGTTTCTATTGTATTTCTACTTGCATTTTCACTTTGGACAAGCCCTTTTTATCGTCATTGGTACGGCTGTGACGCTTCTTTTTTTTCCATGGTAGGCCGCGGAATTACAAAGGGTCTTGTTCCTTATAAGGATTTTTTTGATTTAAAAGGACCTTACTTTTTCTTTATCGAAGCGCTTGGTCAGCTTCTTCACAAGGATCGTCCCGGTGTTTTTTTGATTCAGGTTCTTTTTCTATTTTTTTCGCTCGTATTGATTGGAAAGCTCGCGGGACTTTACCTGTCAAAAAAAAGGGCTGCGGTTGTTCTTCTTGTTTTTTTACTAGCCCATATTTCCACTCTATGGGGAGGAAATACATTAGAGGAATTTTGCCTGCCGCTCAATCTGCTCTGCCTGTATCTTGTGGTAAAACACTTGAAAAAGGATGGTCTTTTGATCTGGCGGCTGCCCAAACACACTGCCATGATCATTGGTGCATGTCTTGGCATCATTACCTTTTCAAAAATTACGGCGGCGGCTCCTGTTCTCGGAATAACGTGTGCTATTTTTTTTCTTTCAATCATCAACAAACAATATAAAGATTTTCTTTCATTCTTGCTTTTTTTCCTGCTGGGTATTCTTATTGCTATTCTCCCAATATTTCTTTATTTCGGATATCATGGTGCAATCGGAGAAATGCTTTACTGCGTATTTGCTTTTGCCTTTCGGCGTTCGGTGGATTTCTCCGAAGGCTTCAATATCATATGGGAAATTAAGCTCTCCGGCTGTATTTTTGCATTTTTGTTTGCCTGCCTGCATAGAAATTCTCTTTCTGATGCATTACGAATACTGTTAATCGGTATGTCGGCGGCGACTTATCTGCTTTTACATTTAGGAAATCCATTTATCTATTACTTTACGACCGCATACCCTTCCCTTCTATTTGCTTTTATTTTATTCTTATCCGTTTATGATCCGCTCCTTATTTTCAAAGATATCCGGCAGGGCTGCTGCCTTTTTGCGCTCGGCTGCTATCTGTTTTATTATGCTTCCTGCAGTATGGACACGATTCATATTTTGCTTTATGAACGGGACAATCCCTATTATGAGGAATATTATAAGGAAGCGGCCAATCTTGCCACGCTGATTCCCGAATGGGAGCGAGACAGCGTATTCTGCTTCAGCACGGATATGACTTGGTTTGAAGCAAATCAAATAATGCCGTGCTATAAATATCAGGTCAATTTACAGTTTTTTATTGCATTAGATCCGCAGATCGAATTGAATATCATTAGTTATTTAAATAGTACACCGCCCAAATGGCTCATAGTCGGTTCCAGCTTTCAAGACGATATTCCAAGCCTATTTGCACTTGTCGATCAAAACTATGAATGTGTTTCCTCAAACAGCACCGGAAATTTATACTTGTTGAAGGAATAAACACAATAAAACACGGCGCACTTTTGTTTTTTAGTCGCACGCCGTGTTCTGTTTTCTGCATGTTACTGCAAATTCATTTTGCTTTTCATGCAAGCAGACCCGTGTATTCTTTTATTTTTCATTACTCAAATACAGCGTTCAAAAAGCCCCTGCTTCCCCCTACTGTGCGGCAGTAGTATTCTTTCCTGTAAATGCATCTTTTAAGTTTGTTTTAAAGTTCTCATAATAGGCGGTAATTTTATCGTTCACCTCGCCGCCATTCTGAAACATTCCTACATAATCGGACACGATTCCGGCCGTCTTCGATCCTGCCTGTTCGCCGCCTGCGAAGTCATTGTACTCTTTTAAATAACCTTCGCCAAGCGTCGTGCCGTTATCCAGATAGCTGTTTGCCGTCTTATTTTTTGCATCATAACCACCAGTAATTGCCTTATTCATAATCTGCTCATACATCTCATAAGCATATTGATTTGTTGCACCTTCCGGATAGTCATTCATCAGGTTTTCAAAGCCGGAGGCTCTGTTTAAAAGCTCTGTTACGGAAAGCTCATCACCCCCGCCCGTCGTAACGGACGGATTTTCCTGTTCTTGCTTCATCAAGTCAACAAACCGACCCATCTCGTCGGATAGATAACTTTTGTGTGCTCCCAGCTTCGAATAATCCAGCGCGGTTGCCTTTCCTGTATGGCTGATCAGACCTGCTACCATTTGGTCAGCTTCCTCTGCAGTTGCGCCTGAAATATTTTCGTCAATATAATTATATATATCGTCCTGACTTCCCGCACCCTGCAGCATTGTGTTATAGCTGTCAAGAACTGTGTTTCCTGTTCCGTTGCCCGCCGTCGTATTGTCCGTCACATTGTTTGCCGTATCATCCGTCACGTCTGCGTCATTTGCACCAAGCCCCGCTTCATCCTGATTGACGTTATCATCCGCAAGTACCCCGTCATCCTGCGCCGCATCAGCGTTCCTGCCGCATCCCACTAATCCAAACGCTGCCAACGACAGCATACATACTAACACTGCCATCTTTTTTTTCATAATATCACTCCTTTATACCACATTTTTTTACACCAAAAGAAAACCTTCTCATCATGCAAAAAGATTGAAACAAAGTCAAACGCTCTGTTTCAATCTTATTGTCCGCAAAATATTCTGTTTTATGCGCGCGTAATTTTGGTAGCACCAATCTGCTTTCCATCCGGCGATTTGCTTTTTTAAAGTTTCTATTATAAATAAGTTTTAAAAAAAATATCCCGTTCTACCATATAAATATCGTGAAGATCATCACATCTTACCGCGATAAAATCTCCCGGATTGCCGAGCATGTACTTTTCTTCATCCCAAGCAGTAAACACCTTTGTAATTCGATCAAGCTCTCTGGCAAAGACCTGCGTCTCCTCCGTCGGAGTGCAGCAATGCGCAAAATTTAAAATATTTTCGGTCTGCCCGGTAATACGGTTTCGTACTGTCGGCAGATACTCCGCTTTCAGCTCGAATTTACCCTTCATTTCTTCATAGCTTTTCTCAAATATTTCTTTTTTGATCGGGTATACCTCACCCTTCACACCGATCATAATATAAAAATTTCCATCCACAGAAATAGTAATATCCCCTTCTAGCGTTCGAATTGTAATCGGCGTTCCCTCCTGCATGATCTCGCCAATTTTTACAAATCCAAGCGGAAGCTTTTTCTTTTGATACCGCTTCATCTTTGTAATATCAACCTTATAATCTTTTGCGTAAATAATCTCTGTTCCATCAAAATATTCATTTAGGCGTTTGCTGAAAAATGCTTCGGAATGGAGTTTTGGATAAAACTCCATATAGCGTTTTTTACTGATGAAACCGCCGGCTTTTTCGATATGACCACCTCCGGAACCAATTTCCTTTGTTAAAAATGCCGCAAGCTCATTTGCATGCGCTTCGCGATCACAGCTTCTGACCGACAGCTTGAAGCCATTCTCCATTTCATTATATACAACGCATATTAAAATGGCATCGACCTGCAAAACAAGATCGCTGATCAGTCCGAGCACATTCGGATCGCACGGCTGCGCCTTAATAATTGCATAATGGTGTTCGTCATTCAAAATGTAACGAATCAATGCTATTCCTGCAATTTCAAGCTCCTTCAATGAGAGATTAGAATTTTTAAAAAGGTTGATTAAATTATGATAGCATTCCACATCGTCCCGCATATCCATATCGACCGGATTATGAAGCTCGCTGAATTGGTTTGTATCCGCAAAAAGGCCATAATACAGAGCTGTTCCAAGCAGCTTTTTTCCTGCAAATGAAAAACCGGCTTCCTTCATCATGCTCCATACAACAGTCGAACAGCTTCCGTAGCCGGAACGAATTTCTCGAAGCAAAACATCTGTAATTTCAACCTGATGATGGTCAATAATCGCGGCGAGAGGCGCTTGGAGCCTTGTTACATTTCCGGCGCCATATTGACAATCTGTCGTAATAAGCAACCCGTTTTTTTCATCAAGATGAAGCTTAGTCTCCGGCTCCACATATTCGATCGGAATCGCTAGCCGTTCCACCATCAGTACCAAATTTGATTTTTGTATTTTCAGCTTTCCGGAATAAATCAGACGAACTGATTTTCCCCGTCCTGCAAAATAACAATAAAGCGCCCAGCCGGAAGCAAGTGCGTCCGCATCCGGATTGTCATGGCATTGAATTACAATTTCCTCATATTGATCAAGTTCTTGAAGCCTCATAATATCTCCTTGCATGCGCGCTCTTCAAAATGATGCTCCACTTCCTCCATTAATTCCCTTATGCACTTTCAGATATTTACTGCATATACTATTAACACGTGAATTGCCGCGCAAAGCGCGGCGGAATGGAGAATTTCATGAATGCAATCCTGAAGAAGCATCTAGTTGCCGGCGCTATTTTTGTTTCGATACTCGGAACCATTCTGCACTTTTTTTATCAATGGTCTGGCGAAAATTTCATTGTTGGGCTGTTTGCGCCTGTTAACGAATCCGTATGGGAGCATATGAAGATGCTCTTCTTTCCGATGCTCCTATATATTATTTACATGTCCTTTTTGTTTCAAAAAAACGACTCCCTAAGAGCTGCACTGATTCTTGCTGCTTTGGTCGGTCTCTTGATGATTCCTACATTGTTTTACACTTATTCCGGCATTCTGGGCTTTCAAATAACTGTGATCGATATTTTCATTTTTTATATTAGTGTTATTCTCACCTTTATCTTTGCCTACCGTATCATCCTCTACGGCCGTTTTCACAATGGAGCGGGCATTCTCACGCTTATTCTGCTGCTGACCGCCGTCCTGTTTTTTGTCTTTTCCGTCTATCCGCCGGATTTGGGACTGTTTCGCGTTCCATAAAGATGCTTTCGTCCACACCAACTTTTCATTTCCGGAACAGGCGCTTTGATAGTAATACATGTAAATTCATTTTAATATTATAACATGAAAACACATTGATATACCACAAAGCATGAATATTTTCTTTTTTATTCAACACGAAATGAACCAGAAAAAGCACCGTAAATACGGTGCTTTTATAGCAGGGGATGAGAGAATCGAACTCCCACTAAAAGTTTTGGAGACTTCTGTCATACCATTTGACCAATCCCCTTTGTAGGCAGGCCGTTTTGACCTGCCTATTATTTATATCATAGATAAAGACCGGTTGTCAACTATAATGCATGGGCTGACAACAAAATTTTCACCATATTTTTAAACACTTTGGTACACCTATAGCAGCTCCTTTAACAAGCTGCTTACAACTGCGGGGTCGGCTTTTCCTTTCATGGTTTTCATCGTCTGGCCTACGAGGAAGCCGATGGCTTTTTCCTTTCCGCTCCTGTAGTCGGCAACGGACTGCGGATTTTTGGCGATAATTTTCTCGACGACACCCTTTAGCTCGCCGCTGTCGCTGACAGTCTTCAAGCCCTTTTGTGCAACATATGCTTCCGGATCGATATCCTGATCAAACATCATTTCGAAAACTTCCTTTGCGACCGTGGAGTTGATTTCCTTTTTGTCGGTGAGCATTACAAGCTTTGCAAGATTTTCCGGTGAAAAGCGGATATCCTGAGGATCCATCTTTCTTTCTTTCAGGAGACGGAGTGTTTCGACCATCAGCCAGTTGCTGACCTTTTTCGGGCTGCCGCAGAGTGCCACTGCGGCTTCAAAAATATCCGCCATGTGCTTGCTGCCCGTAATAATATCAATATCATAAGCAGGAATATCATATTCCTCCTGATAGCGACTCCGTTTTTCATCCCGAAGCTCCGGTTGTTTGACTTTGACTTCGCGAATCCATTCGTCAGAAATAACGACCGGAGCAAGATCGGGCTCAGGGAAATAACGGTAATCCTGCGCGTCCTCCTTGGAGCGCATCGCATAGGAATATTCCTTATTGTCATCCCAACGCCTCGTCTCCTGAATGACCCGTTTTCCATCCTCGATCAGTTCAATCTGTCGTTCCCGCTCCCCCTCGATGGCTCTTGCAATTGCCTTAAAAGAGTTTAAGTTTTTCATTTCTGTCCTCGTGCCAAATTCAGAAGTCCCTGCGGTGCGGACGGAAAGATTGACATCGACCCTCATGGAGCCCTCCTGCAGCTTACAATCCGAAGCACCTAAATACTGGATAATCAGACGCAGCTTTTCCAAATAGGCGATGACCTCCTGTGCACTTCTCATGTCCGGCTCCGACACGATCTCGATCAACGGCACGCCTGAGCGGTTGTAATCGACGAGCGAGCAGTCCTCCCATTCATCATGAATGAGCTTTCCGGCATCCTCTTCCATATGAATTTCATGAATACGGATAACTTTTTTTCCCGCTGCCGTCTCGATTTCTACGCCGCCGTCACGGCAAACCGGCAGATAGAGCTGGGAAATCTGATAATTCTGAGGATTATCCGGATAAAAATAGTTCTTTCTGTCAAATTTACAAGATTGCGTAATTTTGCAGCCAGTCGCAAGGCCGGCCGCCATCGCGTATTCCACGACCTGTTTATTCAATACCGGGAGCGAACCGGGCATTCCGGTGCAGACCGGGCATGTATGCGCATTCGGTTCTCCGCCAAACTCCGTAGAGCAGCCGCAAAAAATTTTCGTTTTGGTCGCAAGCTCCACATGTACTTCCAAGCCGATGACTGTTTCATATTGTCTGCTCATCTAGATTGCCTCCTTTTTATCTTTTACGCTCTGCTCATAGGTATAGGCCGCCTGAATGATTTTTGTCTCCTGAAAGCAGTTTCCGATCAGCTGCATTCCGATCGGCAAGCCCGCCTGATCCGTTTGGCAGGGCAGGCAGATGGCAGGCAGTCCCGCCAGATTAACGGATACTGTGTAAATATCGCCAAGATACATCTTAATCGGATCGCTTAAGGACTCCCCGAGCTTGGGTGCGGTCGTCGGCGCGACCGGACCCAGAATGATATCATAGTTTGTAAATGCCTGATCGAACGCTTTCTTGATCAGCGCCTTTGTGCGGAGTGCCTTTAAATAATATGCATCATAGTAGCCGGAGCTTAACACAAACGAACCGAGCATGATCCTGCGCTTCACCTCCGCTCCAAAGCCCTCGGAACGCGTCTTTTTATACATATTGTGCAGCCCCTCATATTCTTTTGTACGGTAACCATATTTGACGCCGTCAAACCGAGCGAGGTTCGAACTGGCTTCCGCCGACGCGATGGCATAATAAGCGGGGACCGCGTATTCCACGAGGCTTAGATCGAATTCCTCGACGCTGGCGCCAAGCCTTTTAAATTGCTCTGCCGCACGTAAAACGGCCTCCTTTACCTCAGCATCAATGCCGTCCGACAGATAATCGCTCGGAATTCCGATTTTCATTCCGCTTACATCGGCCTTCAGCGCAGAAGTAAAATCGTAGCTTTCCCTTCTGAAGGATGTGGAATCTTTTTTATCATGGGAAGCAATTGCCTCCAGAACTGCCGCACAGTCTGCCACATCCTTTGCGACCGGACCGATCTGGTCAAGCGAGGAGCCATAGGCGATCAGACCGTATCGCGATACAGTGCCATAAGTCGGCTTGAAACCGACCACTCCGCAGAAGCCGCTTGGCTGCCTGATCGAGCCGCCCGTATCAGAACCGAGCGCAAACGAACATTCTCCTAATGCAACCGCCGCACAGCTTCCGCCCGACGAACCGCCCGGCACATGTGCCGGATTGTGTGGATTTTTTGTCACTCCATAATAAGAGGTTTCCGTCGTACTCCCCATCGCAAATTCATCCATATTCGACTTCGCCACAAGGATCGCGCCGACCTTTTCAAGGCGGGATACTGCCTCGGCGTTATAGGTCGGTATGAAATTTTCCAGTATTTTTGAAGCACAGGTCGTCAACATGCCCTTCGTACACATATTATCCTTTACGACGACCGGTACGCCCGCAAGGGGTCCGGTCAGCTCACCGGAAGCGATCTTTTTTTGTATTTCCGCCGCGCGTTTTTTTGCACCCTCCTGATCCACCGTGATCAATGCGTGGTACTGCTTTTCCTTTTCTTCTATATTAGAAAAAGCGGCTTCCACAGCCTCTGCCACAGAAACCTCCTTCGCCTGTATTTTTTTTCCCAGCTCTATGGCTGTTAAATTCATTAAATCCATCGTAATATCTCCTATTCCACTGTCTTTGGCACCTTGAAGCTGCCATTTTTTTCTTCCGGTGCGTTTTTAATCATTTCCGCACGATCATCGCCGTTTATTACGACATCCTCCCGGAAAACATTATTGACAGGAAAAAGGTGTGACATCGGCTCGACGCCCTCCGTATCCAGCTCGTTCAGCTGATCGATGTAATCCAGCATATTCCCCATATCCTGTTTCGCCTGCTCCCTCTCGTCCGGGGAAAGCTCAAGCTTTGCAAGAATGCCCACATAGTCGATGATTTCATCTGATATCCTATTTTTCATACAGCTACCTCCCAAATCTTATATATAGTTCTACATAAAGTCAGCAAGGCTGACATATTCCTTATGTGCGAGTGTGCATTCCCTGCAGGCTATAATGCCTGCGTTACGGCTCCAGCCTGTTTAAATCGCGCGGAAACATTGTTGTCTCACGCACGTTTGTCTCTCCTAAAAGCCGCATCGTCAGCCGCTCAAGGCCGATTCCAAGACCGCCATGCGGTGGCATGCCATGTTGAAAAGCTGACAAATAACACTCCATTCCGTCTGTTTCCATTCCTCTTGCCGCTATTTTTTCAATCAGCCTGTGATAGTCGTGAATCCGCTGCCCGCCCGTCGTAATTTCCATTCCGCGAAACAGCAGGTCAAAGCTTAGTGTAAAAGTTTCGTCCGCAGGATCATCCATCGCATAAAACGGGCGTTTCTTGGAGGGATAATGCGTGACAAATACAAAATCCGCATCATATTCTTTCTTATAATACTGCCCGATTAATGCTTCCTCCTCCGGCTCCAAATCATAGGGGGTTTTAATTTGCCTATGATATTTCTCAGAAATCTGCCGCTTTGCCTCGTCAAAACGGACGGTTGGAATCCTGTCCGTCCTCGGCAGCTCCACAGCGAGCAGCTTAAGCTCCCTTTCATATTCCCTCTCAAGCAATGCCATGATGGACTGCAGCAGCCCGGTTTCCATCGCCATGATATCTTCAAATCCGTCAATGTAACCCATCTCAAAATCAAGGCTTGTATATTCATTCAGGTGTCGCGCCGTGTTATGCTTCTCTGCGCGAAATACGGGCGCCGCCTCATAAACCCTGTCAAATACGCCCACAAGCATCTGCTTATAAAACTGGGGGCTTTGTGAAAGCACCGCCTTTTGTGTAAAATAATCCAGCCGGAACAGGTTCGAGCCGCCCTCGGCACCCTTGGCCGCAATTTTGGGCGTCCTCACCTCCGTGAAGCCCTGCTCATGCAGAAAATCGCGGAAGCCGCGCACGATACCCTCCTGCAATTTAAACTTTGCGCGCTCTCTGATATTCCTCATGGAAATTGGGCGCAGATCCAGCAGCGTTTCAAGGGAAGCCGACATTTTCCACTTTGCGATCGGAATCGGCATCGTTTCCGCCGGCTCTGAAAGCACCCGAATGCCCGTAAGCTTTATTTCAATGCCTCCCGGCGCTTTTTCCTGTTCAAAGAGTACGCCCTCCGCTTCTATTGTAGCGGCTTCCTTTAGGAGGTTCAAGTCAAATTCGTGCGGTTTGCGCTCATATATACACTGCAACAGCCCCTCCCGCTTTCTTAAAATCACAAAAACCACCGTTCCCATATCGCGGATCGTATGAATCGCGCCGTTCACCTTGACATGCTTTCCCAAATAGTCACCCGCCAGCAATTCACCGATTTCCAATGTATCTTTTTTGTTTATGCCTGTCATAAATTCCATGATTTTCCTCCCTTCCCGGATGTAGAATCTGTATGCCGGTTCTTTTCAAGCGAGCTGTGCCGTTTACCGCAAGTTTTTTGCTGCACGAGCTGTGCATAAAATTTCACTTTATAAGAAATTCAGTGAAATTTCCCGTTATATAAAACAAAAGAACAGGGCGCAATTTTCATTACACTCCTGTTCTTTTATTTGCTTTGGCAGACCGTTCTTTTCTTGGCAGAAGCAACTGCGCATGGCTCGCCGTTCGCACAAAAAGTCCCAGAATTAAAAATTCTGGGACGAATTAACGAGTAATCCGCGGTACCACCCGCATTGCCAAACACCATTGTCTGGCCTCTCAAGGCACTTAACGCGTGCGACGTGCCGCCCTACACGGATTTAAAATCCGATTCGAACAACCGGCTCCGGAGTGTTCCCTTCGTCTGTCTGCTTAAACAGCGCTCTCAGTCGGTGACGCCGTATTCCTGTCAAGCTCGCAGGCAAGAGTCTCTTTCATTGCCTTTGCTTAATTTTGCTCATGATATCATACTTCTTTTTAGATTACAAGTATTTTTTATTGTTGACTTCCATTATTAAATTCTGCAAAAATTTTTATAATTGTTTTCTCCAAGTTCTCACGGAAAACAGCAGGAGCATGGGGAACAGCTCCAGGCGTCCGGCCAGCATGTCAAACATCATCACATATTTGGATAATGTACTGAACGCGCTGAAATTTCCGACAGGACCTACAAAAGAAAGTCCCGGGCCGATATTATTAAATGTTGTCGCCACAGCGGTAAACGTCGTGACCAGATCAAAATTGTCCAGACTGACAAGCAGGAGAGAGAACACGAAAATCAGCAGATACGTAATGATATAAGTATTTACCGAACGCAGCATATGATGCTCAATAACTTTTCCTTCCACTTTTAATATCTTCACACTGCGCGGATGGATCATGGACGCCATTTCTTTGACGACCGTCTTAAATGCGATTACAACGCGCGATACCTTCAGACCGCCGCCCGTACTGCCCGCGCAGGCACCGATAAACATCAACACGACCAGAATGCACTTTGAAAAGGAGGGCCATAAATCAAAATTTGCCGTGGAATAACCTGTCGTCGTAATGATCGAGGCCACTTGAAAGGCACTGTGGTGAAATGCCGCGCCAAAGCCTGAGAAGCCTCCTTGGATATTGACCGCTATCGCGACAATCGACACTAAAATAATTCCCAAATAAGCTCTGAGTTCCTCCGAAAGAAGCGCCTCCTTCGGCCTTTTGTCCAAAACCAGGAAATAAATACTGAAATTCACGCCAAACAAAATCATGAAAATCGTCGTAACTGTCTGTTCGTAATAGGTATAGGACGCCATGCTGTCATTTTTAATGCCAAAGCCTCCCGTTCCGGCCGTTCCAAAGGTGATCGCCAGAGAGTCAAACCAAGGCATGCCGCCAATTTTCAAAAGCAGGATTTGAATGATCGTCATCACAATATAAATTTGATACAAAATCTTGGCGGTCGCCTTTACCTTTGGCACAAGCTTACCGACAGACGGCCCCGGGCTTTCCGCACGCATGACGTGGATATTATCCGCCTCCGTCATCGGAACAATTGCCAAAAGGAAAACGAGAACGCCCATACCACCGATCCAATGTGTAAAGCTCCTCCAAAGGAGCATACATTTTGACAACGCCTCGACATCTGTCAGGATACTGGAACCCGTCGTCGTAAAGCCGGATATCACTTCAAACATGGAATCCGCAAACCCAGGAATTTCCCCGCTTAAATAAAACGGCAACGCGCCGAAAAAGCTTATTATTACCCAGCTAAGGGCCACCGAAACAAAGCCCTCCCGCACATAGAAGGTTGTATTGTTCGGTTTTTTATAGGACATCAGTACGCCAAGTATCAAACAAACGCACGCTACGCCAAGGAAATAAAAACCGCTCCATTCGCCGTAGTAAACAGCGGCAATCAGCGGGATCAGCATAAACGCTGCCTCAAGCTTTAAAACCCAGCCAAGGAAATAAAAAATAATTTTTCTGTTCATATCCAGCCCCTCTACTGTAAAATATCCTTCAAATCGTTCAAACCGGTTCTTGTTGTCACGACGACCACCGTATCACCGGCTTTGAGCGTATCATGTCCGTTCGGCGTAATAATTCTCCCCGCACGATTGATGCAGGCAATAAGCAGATTTGACTTGAACTTCAATTGTTCAAGGGGAATATCAACGATCGCCGGTTCCCTGCCAACCCTGAATTCCAGTGCCTCCGCCTTATTTGCCACGACTTTGTACAGTGTTTCGACATTGCTTCCCATGGAATTCTGCATGGCGCGCACATAGCTCACGACCGTGTCCGCGGCAATCAGCTTCGGATAAATAATACTGCCAAGATTCATCGTACTGACTACATTTTCAAAAGTAATCCTGTTGATTTTCGTAACCAGCTTCACATCGGAAAGGCTTGCCGCGTACAGGGAAAGCATAATATTTTCCTCATCAAAGTCCGTCAATGAAGCAAACGCATCCGTATCCTCAATTCCCTCCTCCAGTAAAAGCTGTTGGTCGGAGCCGTCCCCATGTATGATCATCGCTTTTGGGAGAAGTTCGCTCAGTATCTGGCAACGCGTAAAATCCCTCTCGATAATTTTTACGCTGATATTGGTCTCCTCCAATGTTTTTGCAAGATAATAGGTGATTTTTCCGCCACCGATCAGCATAACTGACTTAATGCTGTTATGGACAATTCCCGCACGTTTGAAAAATTCCTGCACCTCTTTGTGTTCCCCGATAAAAGAAACCTTATCTCCGGCACTCATTTCAAAGCCGCCATCCGGAATGATGACCTCATGCCCCCGCTCCACCGCACAAATCAGGACATTACAGTGCAGCTTTTGGGAAACCTCAAATACCCTGCTGCCATGAAGCACAGAATTTTCAGGGATAATCAGCTTCATCAGCTCCGCGCGGCCTTTCGCAAACGTGTCCACCTTCATAACGGACGGAAATTTAATCAGACGGGAAATTTCCATCGCGGCTTCCATTTCCGGATTAATGACCATGGACAAATTCAATTCTTCTCGGATATACCGAATTTCCTTTACGTATTCCGGAGTACGGATGCGGGCAATCGTATGGCATTCACCCGCCTTTTTCGCAATGAGGCAGCAGAGCATATTCAGCTCGTCGGAGTTTGTCGTCGCAATCAAAAGATCTGCCTCCTGAATGCCCGCGTCGATCTGTACCTGA
This sequence comes from uncultured Lachnospiraceae bacterium, assembly GCA_964566545.1. Taxonomy (GTDB): domain Bacteria; phylum Bacillota; class Clostridia; order Lachnospirales; family Lachnospiraceae; genus JAEYFP01. The sequence goes on from CAZMIX010000007.1 coordinate 46,939, forward strand.
TAGCTCACACCGTTTCCTTCCACGCCCATCACGTCGATATGATCCGTAACGGTACGCAGCCTGTCGTTGTCCTTGTCAATCACCGTGATTTCATGACCCTCCTGATTCAGCTGCTCGGCAAGAGTAACACCGACTTTTCCGCAGCCAACAATAATAATTTTCATCATTACACCTCGTAATTATCAATATATTTTTCGTTCCACTCATTTCTGGATCCAATGCATATCATTCTAGCACAAAACTAAAAAAAAGGATACAGAATCAATATTGAAATAAGAAAAAAATGATGTTATTCTTAATTAAAAGAAAGATCTGCAAATATATTTGAACCGTAAAAATACATCTATGAGGAGATACTTGCGAAATGGGAATCATTCAAACGAAAATAAAGGACATCCAGGATCTTCGAAGCAGCCTTTTTGCTTACCGCCCCTGCTGCCTGCAGGAGGCGAAGGATAAGGATTTAATGTTAAAATATATTGACACTTACCCTGATATTCTGACCAGGAATAATGAGCTTGCCCATTTTACCGCATCCTCTTGGATTGTCAATCATCAAAAGACCAAGGTTCTGATGATTTATCATAATATCTATCAATCCTGGTCATGGACCGGCGGCCATGCCGACGGCGATGCGGATCTATGCACGGTTGCGTTGCGTGAGGCGTATGAGGAGACAGGTATTTTCATTCCGATGTATTCCAATGACATTTTCTCCATCGAAGCCGCCACCGTTGCCGGACATATGAAAAATGGCGGATGGGTCTCCGCGCACATTCATTTAAATGTCACCTATGCTTTTTTTGCGGACGAATTGATGCCGTTAAGCATCAAACCCGATGAAAACAGCGGTGTCCAGTGGTTCCCGATCGAACAGGCTGTTGCCGTCTCCACCGAGCCGGAAATGCAGGTTATTTACCAAAAGTTGAATAACAAGCTGTTTGGATACAGCATGTTCTGATATATAAAAACGGCCGTATTAATAACGGCCGTTTTTATATGATTAAATCTTTTATGCAGCGTTTTAGACAATTATTTTACTCCAGCGGAATCGTCGTGGAACCGATATCCGTAAACTTCTCATAATTGTCATGAATCGTCAATGTCAATTCTGAGGTCGTATTTTGCAGCTTGACAGAATAGCAAGCCTCGATCGATGCGCCGTCCTGTATTTGGACGTCCTTATTATACCGCTCATCAGGCGGATTTTCCAGTGAGGCAAACGTCTCGCAGTCCACACCGTCCTGCACGACCTTTGGCGCGAATACCTCTCCCAGGCTCAGCGGAGTAGCTGTCTTATTCACGAAGCTAAAATAAATCAGCGCAGTCGGATTTCCCTCTATATCCGTAGTGAGCTGCACCTTCGTACAGGTCAGTGAAAAGTTGTCGTTATTCACATTCACGGATTGGCCCGAACCGCCTGCTTCCTCTGCGGAAGCCTCCGTTTGTTCTATTTTGTCCGTTTGGAAATCCCCATTTTTCAATTTCAGGCTAAAATGAACCAAACCATATATGATCACACCAAGAACAAGGATCTCGATGCATAATATTACGATCGATATTATTTTATTTTTCTGTTTCAGATGCTTCTCGTGCCTTCTTTGATCTTCCATTTCCTTTTTCATATTAACGATTCCCCTTATATTTCTTTTCCTTTTTACCATACCGTTTCGCTATTCTTCAGAATAATCACAAGCTCTCTAATATCAGTTGCGAGATACTCAAAAAGAGTGGTATTTCCCCCATATTGCTGCTCGATCAAAATCGTCAGCAGACCGTTTAATTTTTCCGTAAGCTCTTTTTCATTTAATTCTGCACATAACGTTCTCAGCCTTGAGCGGTGTGTCTCTGAATAATCCTCCATAAGCGGCTTTTCTGCCAGCATACTTTTAAGAATATGCTGTAACACAACCTGACAGACATTGATCAGCAGTTCTTCATAACCCGTCCAGTACTCCACCAAGCATCGTCTGATATACTCTTGAGGAAGTCTGTCCAAAAAACGCTGTTCCAGACGTATTTTCAGCAAATACTCATAAATCCGATCAATGCCGCAAAGTTTGTAATTATCAAAGAGAAGCGGATAATCCAGCGTCAAAAGATGATCCTGTGGCTTAAATTGGGGATTATAGTGCAAAAAAAATGCCGGCATTCCTTTGATAATTGTATCATAATATGCCTCGTTTTCATAGGCTTGAAATTCCTCTGTGATAATCCGGTATAGCTGTTCCGCCTTTTTTAATTTTGCACGAACAAGCACATAACCCGCCTCATAAGCCTCTGAGGCCGTGTGAACTAAAGTTCCTGCTTCTTCAGCCTCGCGAATACAGTAACATACGGCCTCAAGCAGCATTTTTGCAGTTTCTTCCGAAACAGAAGTACTTTCTTTGCCTGTATATTTTTCCGCGAGCCTCCCCACAATTGGAAACATCTCTTTTGGATCTATTTGCAGGACATGCTTGATCTGCTTCATACAATCTTCTCCTTCTATCAATTTTACCTGATTTTTGATTCTCTGTTTTTTCATTATGGTATCTTTGGCAAGCCATGCCAAAAAATCGCCATAATTCAGCAGGGGGTTGACCAAAATAAGATCCAGGTCCGTCCCTGAAATCAGTTTCGTAAAAGGTATTCTACCGGACAGGGCATGTATACAATAACACAAACAGCATGAAAATACGATGGAATTCTTTGATTATATTGTTTCGTCGATTTCTGATTTTGTTACTTCGTCAGGAACCCTCACGGGCTATCAAATCTGATTATGAAATTTCATCCATAATATTTAGAATGGCATTAAGATTCGCAAATAGACTTTCTGTTTCATGAAATCACACACCGGCAGATATCAAGTATCCAATCTGACAGGTATGTTCTCTGCAAACGGTTTCCAGCGCAAACAATCTGTCTTCCATTTTCGGCAGACGGTTGATGTACTCCTTCTTATCCAATACAAAGTTATGAGCTCCATCAACCTTATACTCAAGCATTGTCACCCGATCCGTCAACACGTCAATGGACTGCTTCAAGGAATCATGTGCAACCTGCATCTCCTGTGAAGTAACGTAGCGCAGTTCTTCAAACTCCGCTTTTGTTGACATGCGTAATTCTTCAATATCCGCTTTTGTTGACATGCGCAGCCCTTCGAGATCGTCTTTCGTTGCCATAGCATCCCAAATCGCACGGATATCGTCTTTCGTTGCCATAGCATCCCAAATCGCACGGATATCGTCTTTCGTTGCCATAGCATCCCAAATCGCACGGATATCGTCTTTCGTCACCATATCTTTGATATCGTCTTTCGTCGCCATATACTTGATATCGTCTTTGGTTATCATAGTTCCGGCTATCGACGAAAGCATTTGTTTTAACTCTTCAAATTCCCCGCTCCTCATCTTAACTCCTCCTTTCCAATATTTACTCTTGCAAGTGATTTTAACTCATTGTATCATAAACTATATTATAAATCTATATTAAAATAAAAATTGCAGCACGAAAAATGGTATCATTTTTAAACATTATGAACCAATCGGCATGAAGGGGAGGTTTGGCATGGAGGAGGCAGATATCAGGAAGCTGAAAAACAGATATTCTGTTTTTTATGAAGAAAAAGCGATCAATTCTATCCGCAGGAAATTGACCGGCATTATGTTTGAGCGACAGGAAAACATGCTGTCGCATAATACCCTGCAATGGGAGGAGAATGCGTTTGAAGCAGTCAAGTCGGGGACAGATGCGATCCGTCTGTTCTTAAGCCGGGATGCCGATGGGGAAATGGGAATGCTCTCAGGAGAATGGCTCCGCAATGTGAAAAATCATTGCATTTGTACGGTGTGCGTCTTAACCCGGCAAATCTTAAACGAGCAGCTCCTTGATCTGGAGCACGCATTTTCCATGTCAGATGCCTGTATCCAGTGTATCGAAGAAAGTGCGGATGAAACGGAATGCATTCAGGTGGCGATTGCGGGCATGGAGGAATTCTCCGCGCTGATAAAGGCGAAACCCCAAACCGGATACCACCATTTTGTCAGAGAAACGAAGGAGTATATATTTAAGCACCTTCATACAAAAATCGAGGTAAAGACGATCGCTGCCAAGCTTAAAACAAATCCGGATTATTTATCGCGGATATTTCACAAATATGAAGGGATTTCCCTGCATCGGTATATCATACAAAAAAAGCTGGACAGCGCAAAGCATATGCTCCAATATTCTCAATATACAAATGATGAGATCGGACAGTTTCTTGGATTTTCCTCACAGAGCCATTTACAGACCCTGTTTAAAAAGTCTACCGGAATGACGCTCGGAGAATTTCGCCTGCGCCACAATGAGACGTATCGGGATCGGTTCTAACCTGCCGGAAATATCAGCAATTAAGTAAGAAATCAAAAAAGGAAGTAGGATATTTGATATACTCTACTTTCTTTTTTTATTATAATTTAAAATATTGAAACCAAAAACATAAAACGAGTATTCGGCAAACAGAAATGGGGGACGTTGATGATGGCTGCAAAAAAAGGGCATGACGAATGGCAGACCTCGCGTATCGAACGGATGAGCTATGGGTTATATTTTGCGGGGCAAAATTTGTTTTACATGATCTTTTCTACTTTTACGGCATTGTTTCTCATCAATAAGGGCTTAAGCGAGGCGACGGTTGCCAGCATCCTGCTCATTCCAAAAATCTGGGATGCGGTAAATGATCCGGTTTTTGGCATCCTTATGGACAAGGCAAAATTCCGCAGGGGACGCTTTCTTCCCTGGTTAAAAATATCATGGATTTTAATTCCGGCTTCGACCATCTTTTTGTTTTGCATGCCTGAAACTCTGCCGCAGGGCGCCAAAATCGCATGGGCAATTCTCGGCTATATTCTTTGGGATACCAGCTATACGATGTGCGATGCGCCGATTTTTGCGCTTTCGACTTCCATGAGCGCGATTGTAGAGGAGCGCACCTTCATTCTCTCTTTTGGCCGCCTTTTCGCTACGGCCGGTTCCATTTTAGCAACGCTTGGCATCGAAGCGCTTTATATGTCCACGGGTTGGGCGGCGCTCGCTGTCGGTCTATCGGTTCTCGCGATGCTTATGATGCTGCCCGTATTGATTTTTTGTAAGGAAAGAAGCCATGCGCATAATGAAGCCGAGCCGACGTTTCAGGATATGCTCCGGGCTTTGATGAAAAACAAATATCTGCTCGTGTTTTTCATTTCCTATTTTTTTATTGCGTCGACGATGTCTGTTGAAATTCTGATTCCCATCTTTGCCCACTATGTGCTTGGAAGCACGGCGGCCGGGACGATTCTCCTCGGCATTTGTACCGTGCCTATGATTGGGATTGCAGTTCTCATTCCCGCAATCACCAAAAAAGTGGATAAATTCCGGCTTTATATTTTTTCTCTCACCGTGTTTATTGCGGCGAGCATCCTTCAATATTTCACGGGTTATCAAAATTCTGGCCTGCTGTACGGTACCATGTTTATCCGGGCGATCGGCTTCGGCGGGTATAATATTCTCTTGTTTTTGTTTGTTCCAGACCTTGTCGAATACGGGCATTATAGGACCGGGGAACGCCAAGAGGGAATTTGCTTCTCCTTACAGACGTTCATGACAAAGCTCACAGCCGCCATTGTCTCTTCTCTCTCACTTGTCGTCCTCGGCTGGTTCGGATTTGCTTCCGCAAACGCGGACTCCGTGACGGGCATTGTGGATACGGCGGCAGGGCAGGGCTTTTGGATCGTATTTACCCTGGCATCGGCTGTCGGCTCCATTCTGGCCCTGCCGGTCCTGATGCGGTTCTACCGACTCAGGGATAGTGACGTCCAGTTGATGAGCCTATGCAACAACGGAGAGCTGACAAGGGAAGAATGCGAAAAACAGTTGTCGCACCGTTATTTCTAAAATAAGGAGGAGACCGCATGGAATCGATAAATCAGATCGAAAGGATGACCTTAAAAGAAAAGGTGGCTTTTTGCAGCGGAAAAGATGAATGGCATACAAAGGCATTTCCAAAGCACAATATCGCCGCTGTCATGATGAGTGACGGACCAAACGGGCTTCGGAAGCAGACCGGTGCGGGAGACATTCTCGGAATCATGCGTTCGCAGGAGGCTACCTGTTTTCCATCCGAAAGCCTGCTGGCATGCAGCTTCGATAAGAATCTGGCAGGAGAAGCCGGCGCCGCTATCGCGCAGGAGGCCGGCGCTGCAGAAGTTTCCATGTTCCTCGGTCCCGGTGTCAATCATAAACGGAATCTGCTTTGCGGAAGAAACTTTGAATATTTTTCAGAAGATCCTTATCTTTCAGGAAAGCTGGCAGCTGCCTATATTACTGCGGCACAGAAAAAAGGAATCGGCACAAGCCTGAAGCATTTTGCATGTAACAATCAGGAAGATTTCCGCATGATTTCGGATAGCCGCATCGACGAACGAACGCTGCGGGAGCTTTATCTGACCGCTTTTGAATATGCGGTTAAAGAAGGCAGACCGGCTTGTGTCATGTGCGCCTATAATCAGCTCAACGGCGTTTATTGCAGCGACCACCGCTATCTGCTGACGGACATCCTGCGCGGCGAATGGGGATATGAAGGCTTTGTTGTGACGGACTGGGGTGCAATTCATGACAGGAGCAAAAGCTTTGCGGCAGGCTGCGACCTTGTGATGCCAGGCGGAAACGCATACGGGGAGCGCGATGTGTGCGGCGATATAAAGGCGGGCGCATTGGACGAAGCATTTGTCGACAGGAGCGCGGCGCGCCTTCTCCGTTTCGTAGAGCAGGCCGAACATACAAAGAAAACCATGACCTTTACGGCCAATAAAAAGAAACACCATGCGCTTGCGCGGCAGATTGCGGAAGAAAGCGCAGTACTGTTAAAAAACGAGGATAACATTCTTCCATGCACAAAAGAGGAAATCGTGTTGATCGGCCATATGGCGAAGGATTTTCGTTATCAGGGACACGGCAGCAGCCGGATCAGCTCCGCAAGCGCAGACAGCCTTTTATCCCTGCTGCCCGGCGTTCTTTACGCGCCCGGCTGTGACGCGGAAGGCAACACGACTAAGGAACTGCTGGCGCAGGCGGTTAAGCTTGCCCAATCGGCCAAAAAGGTCATTCTCATTGCGGGTCTCCCGGACATTGCGGAGGCGGAAGGACTTGACCGGAGCGACATGCAAATGCCTCCCGGACACAACCTTCTTATTCAAGAAATTGCCGCAGCAAATCCCAATACTGCCGTCGTGCTCTGCTGCGGCTGCGCCGTGGAAACGCCTTGGGCAGATGATGTAAAGGCCATTCTCTATATGGGCTTATCCGGCCAGGCAGGTGCGGGCGCTCTCGTGAACCTGCTGACGGGCAGGGTGAATCCGAGCGGCAGGCTGGCCGAAACATGGCCCATACGCTATGAGGATTGTCCAAGCGCCGCATTTTATGGAAAAGACGGAAAAAACGCGGAGTACCGGGAGGGCATTTATGCCGGATACCGCTATTATGAAACAGCAAAAAAGCCGGTCCGTTTTCCGTTCGGCGCCGGCCTTTCCTATACAACATTTTCTTATCATGATTTAACAATTTCAGAAACCCACGCCTCTGTCACAATCACCAATACCGGCTCCTGCTTTGGCGGCGAAGCCGTTCTCATGTATGTACAGGCGCCGCAGAACGGCATTCACCGTCCGGTACGGGAGCTGAAAGGCTTTGAAAAGATATTTCTGGCCCCCGGACAGAGCCGGGAGGTTTGCTTTGCATTGAACGATCGCACCTTTGCGGTATGGAATGACGGCTGGCGAGTCTATGCAGGCGAATATGCGATCCAAATCGGTCCCTGCAAAGCACCGCTCAATGTCGCCGGAGAAGACTTTCAAGAGGCTGCCGATGCGGGATGGTACCGCACGCTTGCAGGAATTCCAGACCGGAACGATTGGCTCAAAACACTCGCGCATCCGCCTGTCGAGACGCCTTTGCGTCCATATACTATCGACAGCACCGTAAAAGAGGTCGCAAAGGACAGCCTGATTATCAGACTGATGTATGGTTATTTTGAAAAAATGCAGGCCAGAGCCAGCGGCCGCGGCACCGTCAATTACCAAATGGCGATGATGGGCGCGCAGCAGTCTCCGCTTCGCAATGTGCAGAACAGTTTTTTATTAAAAGGACACTTCGCACAGGTTGTCGCGGATTTCGGAAATAAAAAATTTTTGAGAGGAATCCGGCATCTGCTCCATTAAAATACAGGTATGGAAGCTAATCTGCAATTTGACAGCCTTCATGGTTCATATGATAATTTCCGCGGATGACCAGTTCGGAAATCGGAACGATTTCATAGCCCTGCTCCTTAAGCCCCTGAATGACACTTTCAAGCGCCTGCGCCGTATAGGTGGCTCCATTGTGCATCAGGATGATAGAGCCGTTTCCAAGATGCTTATGGTTGCATACCGTATTGATGATGGCGTCCACGCCATAATCCTTCCAGTCAAGGGAATCGCAATCCCACTGGATCGTGTAGTAGCCGCAGGCCTTAGCCGTGTTTATGACGGCATTGTCATAATCGCCGTAAGGCGGGCGGAACAGTTCCATATCCACGCCCGTCAGTTCCTTTACCCTGTTATGTACCGCCATCAGCTCTTCTTTCTTTTCCATATCTGACAACTGGCTCATATTCTTGTGATTTTCACTGTGGTTGCCGAGGTCATGTCCCGCTGCCTGAATCGCTTTCACATCGTCGGGATACGCTTCCACCCATCCTCCTGTCATGAAAAAAGTTACATGCAGATCATATTTCTTTAAAATGTCCAGAATCTTCTGTGTGTCTTCGTTTCCCCAGGCGGCGTCAAAGGAGAGCGCCACCTTTTTTTCGGGAGTATCCACGCAATAAATCGGAAGCTCCCTGCCATCCACCGTATTGCTGACTGTCGTTGCTCTCGGAATGTAAAGCATCGCGGCAAATACGAGCATAAGGGCAAATGCCCCGATGATTCCCTTTTTCGTAAAATCCGGATCGGCGCACTTCTCTTTGGCCTTTTTTATCCATTTGCTGATTTTCTCAAAATAATCCATAATAACCTCGCGGCGGCGTTTTATACAATATATGAACAACGCCGCCGCTTCTATTACTGATAGGGGAAAATCAGAGGCGGCAAAAATTTATTTCCTCTGCGTTCCCTTGTTCAAAGAATCACGATGTGATAAAATGGAAGTTATCAAAATAGAAGGAGTGATTGTATGGTTTTTATCATTATTATTGTTTTAGTCGTTTTGATCGCGGCGTTTGCTGTTTTTGCGCAACGGGATCTTGTGAGCGCGGATGAGTTTTGCGGCAACGCTCTGTCGCAGATCGGCGTGCAGCAGACCTCCCGCTGGGATGCGCTGACAAGCCTTGCCAAAATGACACAGAAATATTCCGATTATGAATATGAAACGCTCATGAAAATTGTCCGTGAAAGAAAAGAGATTTCGTCAAAAAGCACGGCAGGCGATGTGGACGCGCAGGAAAGCCTGATGGCGCAGGTATCGGGCAGGCTCGTTGCGCTCGCGGAGTCCTATCCGGAATTAAAGGCTAACACCGTCTATCTTTCCACGATGGAAAGTGTCAATGATTACGAGAATAAAGTACGCGTCAGCCGTATGAGCTACAACGACACGGTTACAAAGTACAACCGCCTCGTAAGACAATTCCCGTCCGGCATCTTTGCGAGGATTTTCGGCTTTCAGGTGCGCACCTATCTGCAGACCGACGAGTCTAAGACAGCCATGCCGGAACTATAAAGAAAGGATTCCCAAAATTGAACATGGATAACCATAAAACAAAGCAGCCCCATTCCTATTGCTTGGGTGCGCATAAGCTATTGTTCTGCCTTGCCCTTTGTATCGGTATACTTTCATTTTTTCCGCTGTCAGCCGAAGCAAAAGAAACGACGGTCCACAGTGTTGACATCGTTGTTTCCCTCAATCAGGACGGCAGCGCCGATATCACGGAAAACTGGGACGTTACCGTTTCGGGCATCACGGAATGGTATCTCGTGCAGGGCTCTCTTGGAAAAATTGAAATTCAAGACTTTTCCGTCTTAGACGAGACTGGCAGGGTTTATGAGTATGAGGGTGCTTGGGATATTGACCGCTCGCTCGAGGAAAAGGCCGGAAAATGCGGAATTGTCGATAAGGGTGACGGCTCCTATGAGCTGTGCTGGGGCGTCGGCAGCGACGGCAGCCACCTTTTTTTTGCATCCTACCATATGACAAACTTTATCAAGGGCTTTGATGACTACTGCGCTTTCAATCAGCGCCTTGTCAATGACGACTTATCCAGCCCGCCGCAGCGTGTTTCCATCACTATTGTGAAGCCTGGAACAGAATTTACGACGGAAGACATCGGCGTGTGGGGGTTCGGTTTTGACGGGACGATTGCTGTGGAAAACGGCGTGGTTACCGCAAGCAGCAACGGTGCGCTTGACAGCAGCGATTACGTCACTGTCATGTGCCGGTTTCCCCGGCAGATGTTCGATACGGCCAATGTGATAAATGGCTCCTTTTCCGACATGCAGGAGCAGGCGTTTAAAGGCAGCGATTACGAAACGCTCTCGCCTCTCTCCCGCCTGCTTTTACTGCTTAGAGGCCTTGCGGCCATAATCACCGTAAGCTTCCTTATTGTGTATGCCGCAAAAAAACATAAAATCAATCGGACGGTTACTACCTTCGAAGATGCCATGCGAGAAGAAGATGCACAGGGGGAGAGCAAATTCTACAAAAAGCCGGCCTTTTGGATCGCCTGCCTCGTGCTGTTTGTCGCTTCTCCATTTTTAACCATCATTTTATTTGTTATAGTGCTGTTGAACCATATGAAAAAGCAGCAAAAGCTTTCAACAGACCTGACGGGAACCGCTTATCCTGTTCCGCTGATCAGGGCACAGCTCCACAGCTATCGGGACTATTGCCGCGATATCCCGCTTGAATGCCAAATTCCGGCTATCTATTATTCCTGCGCGCAGACGGGGCTGACCGTAGAACAAAATGATGTGATCGGCGCCTATCTGCTCAAATGGCTGCAGTCCGGGAATATTGAAATCCGAGAGGAAAAAAAAGAGAAGGGTATCGGAATCCTGAACCGGCAAACGCCGTCCATTATCCTGAAGAGCGCTCCGAAGGGTCCGGATCCCGGGGAAAATCGTCTATATCTTATTTTGGAGCAGGCAAGCGGAGGAAATCATGTTTTGCAGGAAAAAGAAATGTATCATTGGGCAGTCAGCAATTATGGCAGCATTTCAGAAATGCTGAAATCCATTGACGAAACGGGCGAGAAATTTTTAAAGGAATCCGGTTATCTGGGAACTATCTTCGCCTCCGGTCCTCTGCATCTGTACCGCACACAAAAACCGGTATTTACCGAAGCTGGAAGGGAGCAGATGCTTTGCTTAAAAGGGATAAAGAACTTTCTTAAGGATTTTACGATTATCGACGAACGCGAACCGCAGGACGTGACGCTGTGGGATCAATATCTGATTGCCGCACAGCTCTTTGGCATCGCCGACAAGGTGGCAGAGAAATTCAAATCCATCTATCCTGCCTATTTTACGGATTATGCGTCCTATTATAACAACTATGCCGGTTCCTACGCAGTGATTTCTTCCATTTCAAAAGCAGGCATCAACGGAGCCAACTCGGGAAGCGCAAGCACTTCTTCAGGGGGCGGCGGCGGAAGCTCGGGTGGCGGAAGCGGCGGTGGCGGAAGATAAACCTTTGCTGCAAACCGGATCCTAACTAAATTTTTTTGGTTGCCATTGAAAAAAAATGTGTTTCGTGCTAAAATATAAAAATATATACAATCATGTATATTATAACAATCAATTAGGGAGGAATTATTTATGAAAAAGAAATTAATAAGCATCATGCTTTGTGCTGCCATGACAGCCACTTTACTGGCAGGCTGCGGCAGTTCTGCAGCAGCTCCTGCTGAGGAGGCTCCTGTTGCGGAAGAAGCTGCACCGGAAGAAGAACCCGCGGAAGAAGCCGCTGCACCGGAAACTGCTTCGGCCCCTTCGGAGGAAGGTTATGAACTGGCTCTTGTTACGGATCTCGGTACGATCGATGACAAATCCTTTAACCAGGGCGCTTGGGAAGGCCTTAAGAAATACGCGGAAGAAAACAGCATCTCCTATAAGTATTATCAGCCTCAGGAAGGTACGACCGATTCTTATGTGGAGACGATCGGCCTTGCAATCGAGGGCGGCGCAAAGTTAGTCGTATGTCCTGGTTTCTTATTTGAAGAGCCGATTTTCATCGTTCAGGATCAGTATCCCGACGTACATTTTATCTTGCTTGACGGCGAGCCGCACAATGCGGATTACAGCGAATTTAAGACAGGAACTAACGTAATGCCGATCTTATTCCAGGAAGATCAGGCCGGTTTCCTTGCAGGCTATGCAGCAGTAAAGGACGGTAACACAAAGCTTGGCTTCATGGGCGGTATGGCTGTTCCTGCTGTTATCCGTTATGGCTACGGCTTTGTACAGGGAGCCGACACAGCAGCGAAAGAAGACGGCGTAAAGGTAGATGTAATGTACAACTATACAGGCGCATTTGCTGCAACTCCGGAAGCACAGGCTATGGCAGCAAGCTGGTATCAGAACGGAACAGAAGTAATCTTTGGCTGCGGCGGCGCGGTAGGCAACTCCGTAATGGCAGCGGCAGAGGAAGCCGGCACGAAGGTGATCGGCGTTGACGTTGACCAATCCTCTGAGTCCGCAACCGTTATTACATCCGCTATGAAGCAGTTAAGCATTTCCGTATACGACGGCGTCAAGGCATTCTATGACGGCTCTTTCCCGGGTGGAGAAACATCCATCTTCTCAGCAGCAAACGACGGTGTCGGCCTTCCTATGGAAGCATCCAAATTTGCAGCTTTCGCACAGGCTGATTATGATGCATTATTCGAAAAGCTTGTAAACGGCGATTTTGAAATTAATAATTCTACGGAAGATTCTACAACGGCAGATTTAACGTTAAGCAGCACAACCGTTACATTTGTTGAATAGTCTTTTTGTAAACGTAACAGCTCATTGCTTACCAGTGGTGCCGATGTCGTTTTTAGACGGCATCGGCACTATTTTAATTACATAGGAAATTTCTTTGAGAGTTTGCACGCAGACTCTTTATACATAATAAAGGAGATGGGGATAGCTTATGGACTACATTATCGAGATGCTGCATATCACGAAAGAATTTCCCGGCATCATCGCAAACGATGACATTACCCTGCAGGTAAAGAAGGGGGAAATTCATGCCCTGCTCGGTGAAAACGGCGCCGGAAAATCCACATTAATGAGTGTTCTCTTCGGATTATACCAGCCCGAACACGGTATCATCAAAATCAAAGGCGAGGAGAAAAAAGTCAACAGTCCCATGGATGCCAATGCGTTGGGCATCGGTATGGTACATCAGCATTTTAAGCTTGTACACAACTTTACGGTTCTGCAGAACATCGTTCTGGGGGTGGAGACCGTAAACAAAGGATTTTTGCAAATGGTTGAAGCGCGCAAAAAGGTGGTTGCGCTTTCGGAGCAGTACGGGCTTTATGTAGATCCCGATGCCCTGATCGAGGATATTACCGTAGGAATGCAGCAGCGTGTCGAAATACTCAAAATGCTTTACCGCGAAAATGAAATCCTGATTTTTGATGAGCCGACCGCGGTCCTGACGCCGCAGGAAATCGACGAATTGATGAAAATCATGAAAGGGCTTGTCAAGGAAGGCAAATCCATTCTTTTCATCACGCACAAGCTCAATGAAATCAAAGCCGTTGCCGATCGCTGTACGGTCCTTCGGCGCGGGAAATATATCGGTACCGTCGATGTTGCGGAAACGTCAAAGGAGCAGATGTCCGAAATGATGGTTGGCCGTAAAGTCAATCTTTCGATTGAAAAGAAAAATGCCGAGCCAAAGGAAGTTGTTCTTGAGGTCAAACATCTCTTTGTAAAATCCCATCACGAGGGGCATACAAAGGACGTCGTTTCCGATGTCAGCTTTCAGGTGCGCAAGGGAGAAATTGTCTGTATCGCAGGTATTGACGGAAACGGCCAGACAGAGCTTGTACAGGCGATCACCGGCCTTGGGGAGACGACTGCCGGTTCTGTCGAAATCAACGGAGAAGATATCACTAAAAAATCCATTCGCTACAGAAATACCCACGGGATGTCGCATATTCCGGAGGACCGCCACAGATTTGGCCTCGTTCTGGATTATAATCTTGCCTATAACCTCGTTTTGAAACAGTATTTCATGAAGGAATTTCAGACGGGCGGGGTTTTAAAACGGGACAAAATTCGGGAACATTCCGAGCTTTTGATCGAACAGTTTGATATCCGAAGCGGCGAAGGCAGCGATACCGTCACACGAAGCATGTCCGGCGGCAATCAGCAGAAGGCCATTCTCGCGCGGGAAATTTCCATGAATCCGGAAATACTCCTTGCCGTTCAGCCTACCCGCGGTCTGGATGTCGGTGCGATCGAATACATCCATAACCAGCTTGTCAGTCAGCGCGATAACGGTTCTGCCATTCTGCTCGTTTCTCTGGAGCTGGACGAGGTCATGAATTTGAGCGATCGCATTCTTGTTATGTTTGAAGGAAAAATTGTTGCGGATGTCAATCCGAAGGACATTACGATCCAGGAGCTTGGATTGTACATGGCCGGCAGCTCTCCTGATGCTGCCGCAAACAAAAATACGGAAGGAGGAAAGCACGATGAAAAATAAATCGGGCAGAAATTATGTCGGTGTTCTCTCTTCCTTGTTTGCAATTGTGATTGGCCTGTTAGTTGGTCTTGTCGTACTGCTTATCTGCAATCCGAGACAGGCCTTTCCGGGCTTTGCTACAATTCTGACAGGCGCCCTGACGCATGGCTTGAAAGGAGTCGGACAAGTATTCTATTATGCCACGCCAATCATTCTGACGGGTCTTTCCGTCGGCTTCGCTTTTAAAACCGGCCTGTTCAATATCGGTTCCTCGGGACAGTTCATCGTAGGCGGCTTCGGCGCGGTCTATGTCGGTATCATGATGAAGAATCTCGGCGGCATCCACTGGGTGGTCGCCCTGCTCGCTTCCATTCTGTTCGGCGCGGTCTGGGGACTGCTCCCTGGCATCTTGAAAGCATATTTCAACGTAAGTGAGGTCATTTCCTCCATCATGATGAATTACATCGGCATGTATCTCGTCAACTGGACGGTGAAAAGCACGAAACCGCTGTTCAACAACCTGCGTAACGAATCGCATCCCGTTGCCAAAACTGCTAATATTCCCAATATGGGACTGAGTAAAATTTTTCCTGACTCCAGCGTAAACGGCGGCATTATCCTTGCGATCATTATGGTCATTATCATTTATATCGTTTTATACCGTACAACCTTCGGATATGAGCTGCAGGCCTGCGGCTTTAACCGTGACGCCAGCAAATTTGCAGGGATCAATGAAAAGCGCGGCATTGTCCTTTCCATGACAATTGCGGGCGCTATTTCCGGTATGGCGGGCGGTCTTTTGTATCTGGCAGGTACGGGAAAGCATATCGAAATCGTAGATACGATCGCGGACGAAGGCTTTACCGGCATTTCCGTAGCGATGCTCGGCCTCTCCCATCCGATCGGCGTGCTGCTTTCCGGTATTTTCATCGCTTATCTGACAGCCGGGGGATTTTATTTACAGCTTTATGAATTTTCAACAGAAATTATCGATATTATCATTGCCGTAATTATTTACTTCAGTGCTTTTTCGCTGATCATTAAAACCTTTATTGTGAAAAGCCGGGTAATGCGGGCTGAAAAGAAAGCGGAATCCCCGCCAAAACCCGAATCGGCCGAAAAAGGAGGGGAGGAAACATTATGAATGTGATTTATTTTATTTTTCAGCAGATGATGTTTTTTACAATTCCTTTGTTGATCGTAGCGATCGGCGGTATGTTTTCAGAGCGAAGCGGCGTTGTCAATATTGCGTTAGAGGGTATTATGACGATGGGCGCGTTTTGCAGCATCCTGTATCTGAATCTGTCCGGCGGCAAAATGAGCGGTCAGGGACAGCTATTGATCGCAATTTTAATCGCGATGGTTTCCGGCATGCTCTTCTCGCTGTTCCACGCTTATGCGGCGATCCATATGAAAGCCGATCAGGTCATTTCCGGTACGGCGCTCAACATGTTTGCCCCGGCCTTTGCGATCTTCGTTGCCCGCGTCATTCAAGGCGTGCAGCAGATCCAGTTTGTCAATACGTTCCGTATTTCTTCCGTTCCGGTGCTTGGCAGCATCCCGTTTCTCGGTCCGCTGCTGTTCCAGAACACCTACATTACGACCTATATCGGAATCGCGATTCTGATCCTTTCATGGGTTGTACTATACAAAATGCGCTTCGGACTAAGACTGCGCGCATGCGGGGAGCATCCGCAGGCTGCGGACAGTGCGGGCATCAATGTATATAAAATGCAATATGCGGGTGTTTTGATTTCCGGCGCGCTCGGCGGGCTTGGCGGACTTGTCTTTGTCGTTCCGACTTCGACAAACTTTAATGCGACCGTGAGCGGCTATGGTTTCCTCGCTCTGGCTGTGTTGATCTTCGGCCAGTGGAAGCCGTGGAAAATCATGTGGGCTTCCCTGTTCTTCGGTCTGATGAAAGCGATCGCCTCGGCTTACTCAGGCATCCCGTTCCTCGCTGCGCTGAACATCCCGAGCTACCTGTATAAGATGATTCCTTACATCGCAACGCTGGTCGTTTTGATCTTTACCTCCAAGAACAGCCAGGCGCCGAAGGCATCGGGCGTTCCGTATGATAAAGGTGCGAGATAAGAACAAAAGTGTGATTTGCGCACTCCCGCAGTCAGATATTCCGGCAGCACAGCTTTTGTTTTGCGCGTGCAACTACGCATACAATTTTCAAGGTCTTTCGTATGTAATAAAAACAAGAGGGTGTCCGTGATATGACTCCCTCTTGTTTTTATTATATGAATTTTGATTTAAGTCTATTCCTTGGAAACATAGAATACGCCGATTGCGTCGGGACCGGAATAGGTACCAACTACAGAACCCATACAGACATTCGCGAGAATGTTCTTCACGCCGTCCTCCTCAAGCGCTTCCCTCAGCGCCTCACCACGGCTTTTTGCATCGGCATGGCCGACGAGCACCGGAAGCCCCTCCTCCTGCGGCAGAGCTGCCATTTTCTCCCGCAGCCACTTGATGGCCGACTTCTTTCCTTTTGCTTTATCCGCCACCTCAATTTTTCCGTTGGAAAGTGTGATGATCGGATGTAAATTCAATACGCCTCCGATAAAAGCGACGGTCGGGGAAATCCTGCCGCCCTTTTTTACATAATCGAGCGTATCCAGCACGACAAACAACCGCAGCCGTGGAATATAAGAATACAGTGCATCCGTAATCTCCTGCACACTTGCGCCGTCATCACGCAGCTTTGCAGCGATTGTAACGAGCAGGCCGAGTGCGCTTGTCACATTCATCGAATCTATTAACGTAATACGATCGGAATCCAATGCCTCCTTGGCAATGACCGCCGACTGATAGGTACCGCTTAATTCCTTGGAAATATGAATGCTGATGATCTCGTCACCCGCATCCAGATACTCCTGAAACTTTTTCTCAAATTCATAGGGATTCACCTGTGCTGTCTTGGGCAGTTCGCTGGTGGAAACAAGTTTTTTATAAAATTCCGCATCGGAAATATCTATTCCACTCCTGTAGGAATGCTGGCTAAAGCTCACGGTCAATGCCATCACATCGACATTCAATTCTTTTGCCCTCTCCAATGATATGTCACTGGTACTGTCTGTAATAATCCTGATCATGATAATATCCCTTTCCTTATATGACATAGTTTTGTAAACTACGTGTTGTTTTTCTTATATCAGTTTACGTGTTTTCAACACTTCCGTCAATACCTTTTTGATAAATAATCCTGTTTTGATAAATAACATTGTTATTTTATTGATAAAAATCAATGATCCAGCCAGGGCGTATCCCATTGGTATTTTTCCATGTTCACATGTCCGTCCACAAATTCTATTCCGTCCGCCTCAAGCATTTCCCGTTGCTTGTTCGGCCCTCCAAATGCAAAGCCCGGCGCGGTATAACCATCTTTTGTAACAACCCTATAGCAAGGAATCCCATCGGCATCTGGATTAACATGCAGCGCATAACCTACTACCCGCGACCAGCGCTTATTCCCTGCCAGTCCCGCCACCTGCCCATAAGAAGCTACCGTACCTTGAGGAATTTGACGAACAACGTCATAAATCAATTGAAACGTATTTTTTTCTTTGCTCATTATGAAAACCTCCTGCCATGCAGTTGCCTGCCGCCCTCTAATTGTGTTAAAGTAACTATAAGCATTATAGCAGTTTACTTTTTAAATAGAAATGGCAATTTCGAGGGATGGCGGCACAAATGAAAGCAGGAATTACTTTGCATTTAAAGAAATACGGGATTTTCTATGGCACGGGCTTTCTTTCCGCTTTGCTGTTTATTCTCATATACGGCGTTTCTGTCTTAAATCCGTTCTATACGGACTGGCTGATGGCAGGCGGCGATCTATCCCAGCACTTTCTCGGCTTTGCCCTGTATGCGGATGCCCCATGGCAGGCTCAAATCGGCATGATGAACACCGCGGCCTATCCGTTCAGCGAATCCATCATCTTTACAGATTCCATCCCGCTGGCAGCCGTGATCGGAAAGCTGTTTGCCCCGCTTTGCAATGGGAATGTCCAATATTTTGGAATCTGGGGATTGCTTTGTTTCTTGCTGCAGGGAACCCTTTCCTGCTTTCTTTTAAAAAAATATATGAAGCCTGCTTCCCTGCTGCTTCCGGCAAGCCTGCTTTTTGTGCTCTCTCCTATTTTGCTTAGGAGGATGTTCTGGCACACCTCTCTTTCTTCCCACTTTTTGATTTTGATTGCGTTGATTTTAATTGTCTATCAAAAAGATCTTTGGGGGCGTCTTTGCCGCGCATGCGTCGCATGGGGGCTGCTCGGTATGCTGTGTGTGTGTGTCCATATTTACTTTCTTGCAATCTGTGGGATTCTGTTATTTTGCTTCACTCTTTTTCGCTTTTTAGAAATGTCCTTTCTCCCTCGGGCAAAGAGACTTATTAATGCTCTTCTGCCGGTTGTTTCTTATACGTCTGCCGCCCTGCTTTCTGTATTTCTGCTTGGGGGCTTTGCCTCAGGCATGGACGATGGTGCTCCCGGACTTGGTTACTACAGCTTTAATTTAAACGGATTTTTTAATCCGCAGGACTGGTCCTGTCTCCTGCGCAATCTCCCGCTCTATACTGATGGCCAATATGAAGGTTTTGCCTATTTAGGACTGGGTGGCATCCTTTTGCTTTTGACTGCCCTCTTCCTGATGCTGTTTACGATTTATCCGCTGCTTAGGCAACCGCAACAGTTTTTAAAGAACTTTGGATCCTTGCCCGGTGCGCATAAGCATTGGATTCTTTATGGAATCACTTTTTTTCTGATTCTGCTCGCAGCAGGCTCAAACGAGCTGTCCATAGATTCTAAGCTTCTCATAAAGTTTGCCCTGCCTGACAGAGTCCTTAGTTTTTGGGACATTTTCCGTTCGAGCGGTCGTCTGATCTGGCCTGCGGTATATATGCTGCTTCTCTTTGGCATGGTCGTCTGCGTAAGAAAACTCCCAGAGCGCGCGGCCATACTGCTCCTTACCGTCTGCCTGTTTTTACAGGTCTTTGATTTAAAGGACATCCTTGCTGAAAAGCACCGGGAATTTTCTTCGGTCAAAACATATGGAAGCTGCCTGACGGATTCGTTCTGGAACGATATTTTGAACAAGCGGGAACTCCGGCACATCGTTTTTTATGATAAGGAAAATCTGTCGCAGGAACAGCTATATGACTTTACCTGGTATGCTGTCCAAAACGACCTGACCATCAATGATTTTTATTTTGCGCGCGCGCTTTCTTATCCGATTAACGCCGTTGCCGCAGATTTTTATGCGCATCCAAATGATCACACGCTGTATATCATGACTTATGATTCGTATGAAGCGCACGAACTCTACGACCTTTCCTATTATAGCTTTGATGGATTTATCATTGGTCTGAACACACCTATATAATGTCAGCCGGTCATAATATTATATGGACAGTATCACTTTTTCCTTGACTTCGCTCCCCATACTGTTATAATAACATTAGTAATTTTTACTGATTTTGAAAGAGAGGGATTTTTATGGACTTAAATGTACTCAGAAATTTATCTTACGGTGTTTATGTTGTTTCGACTCTGGATCAGGAGCGGCCGACCGGCTGCATCGCAAACAGCGTCATGCAGATCACCTCTACGCCTGTCACCGTCGCACTCAGCATGAACCACGATAACTATACAAATAGCTGCATCAAGGCTTGCGGCGTATTTGCGGTATCCATTCTTACGGTCGACAGCGATCCCGGACTGATCGGCAGATTCGGCTTCCAGTCGGGAAAGGATCATAATAAATTTGAAGGGCTTGCGTTTGAAACGGCCGCCGGTCTTCCTGTGATACAGGATTCCTGCGGATATATGACATTTAAAGTCGTCGATTCCGCGGAAACCTCTACTCATACCATTTTTATCGGCGAAATGACGGACTGTAATGTGATCGGGAATATTGATCCGATGACCTATTCCTACTACCACAAGGTCGTTAAAGGAAAAAGCCCGAAAAACGCGCCGACCTATATCCCTACCATCGATGGCAACGAGGCTGCTTCCGATGCTTCTGAAAAGAAGCCGGTCTACAAATGCAGCGTATGCGGCTATGAATACGATGGCGATATCCCTTTCGAGGAGCTTCCCGATGATTATGTATGTCCCATCTGCAAGCAGCCGAAATCGGTTTTTATGAAGCTGGGATAAGAAAAAGATATTTTTGAATAATAGTTAATATAGAAGCCGCATGACAGTTATGTCCTGCGGCTTCTTTGTTCTTATATAGGAAATTTTATGCGCAGCTGCGCGCGCAGAACAAAAGCTGTGCTGTCGAAGTATTTGGCCGCCAAAGTGGGCGAAGCACACTTTTGTTCTCATTGATTATGACAGCGTACAGATGCTGCAGCCCGTTTTGGTTGCGGCGCAGCCGCCCAGAGCGGTTTCACGAAGGGATTCCGGTAGGCTTTTTCCGACCTTGAGCATCGTTTCCGTCATCTCATCAAACGGAACGGAATGTATGATACCGCTTAGGGAAAGCTGGGCGCTCGCAAACGCATTCGATACGCCGATGACATTCCTGCTTTGGCACGGCGCTTCCACCAGTCCGCCGATCGGGTCGCACACCATTCCGAGCAGATTGGAAATGGCAAATGCCGCGGCGTTTAAACACATTTCCGGCGTGCCGGAAAGCAGCTCGACAATCAGGGACGCGGCCATCGCCGACGCTGTTCCGACCTCGGCCTGACAACCTGCCTCCGCACCCGCTACGCTCGCATTCCGCGTAATGAGATAGCCGATCGCTCCGGCATTCAGCATTCCCCGTAAAAGCTGTTCTTCAGAAAGAGCGAACACATCCTCTAATCCAAACAGCACACCCGGCAGTACACCGGCGGAGCCTGCGGTCGGCGCAGCGACAATCAGACCCATAGAGGCATTGACCTCCAGCACGGACATCGCATAACAGATGGCACGGCTCATCGCTTTTCCACATATATCCGTATGTTCTTTTGCATAGTCCGCTGCCCGTTTGGCATTGCCGCCGATCAAGCCGCCATTTGTCCTGACTTCCTGTTCTAACGCTCTATTCGCGGATGCACGCATTATCTGCAAACTCTTTTGCAGCCGCTTCAGCACCTCTTCCTCACTCAGCCTTCCATGTTCTGTTTCCCGCGCAAGCATAATCGCCGAGATCGGCTGTTTTCTGCTTTTACATTCCCGTAACAAATCAAGTCCCGATTGAATTTCCATAGGTTTGCCCTCTTTATACGCTCTCTCCTTTATGACCAGCCCTGCAGCAACATAACGCTGTGAACATTTTCAAGCTTTTGCATTTCTTTTATAACATCCTCCGGTATCTGTTCATCCGCTTCCATGACGGTATAGGCGATTTTTCCTTTCGCCTCGCGGTACATGCGCATATACGCGATATTCACCTGTCTTCTGCCAAGGATCACGGTAAGCCCGGCGATGATTCCCGGAACATCCTCCTGCTTTACGATGATCGTGCTGTACTCGCCGGTAAAGTCAACATCAATGCCGTTGATGCGCACGATCCGTATTTTGCCGCCGCCGACGGATTGACCCCTGACCGACATCTGTTTTCCCTGCTCGCTCTCAAGAAAAATATCGACCGTATTCGGATGATCCGTCTTCGTCTTATCATCCACCTCAAAAGAGAATTCCATGCCTTCCGATTCCGCAAGGCCAAAGGAATCCCTGATGCGCTCGTCATCCGGCCTAAAGCCGAGGATGCCGCCAAGCAGAGCCTTGTCCGTTCCATGACCGCGATAGGTCTTTGAAAAGGAACCGTATAAAATAAATTGCACCCTTTGGGGCTTGTGGGGGAACAGACTTCTTGCGAGCAGCGCAATCGAAGCCGCACCTGCGGTATGGGAGCTGGACGGTCCGATCATATTCGGTCCGATTACATCAAACAAACTAATAAACTCCATCGACCCGCCTCCTTTTCAACAAATCTCTCGTTCTCCCTTAATCAAACCATGATTATTCATAAAAATCAAGCGGTAACAGGCAATCTTCACTTATTCTCTTCGTCATATGAAGAATAATCCCGCTCTAACAGCTCTTCGCAGATTTCTTTATGGAGCAGTTGGGCAGGGAAGTGTTCCAGCAGCTTTTCCGCCAGTTTATGCTTGTTTAGGCCGGATACTCTGCCAAGCCCGTTTCGTTTTATGATGGCGGTCAGCTCATTTCGCCACAGGAGACGAAGCTGGTTTTTCAACTTCGCCTTAGGATTTGGTTTCGCTTCTCTTATGAGCACAAGCTCGGTGCGTTTGTCCCTGTATTGCTTAATACAATAAATTCCCCAAAAATCCGGCAAACACTCCTGCGCGCGGTCCGCATACTTTACACCTGTCACAAGGTAGACGGTATCGCAGTACAGGTTATAATATTTTACCTGACCGGAAAGCCTCTCCAAAGAATCGCGGTCGCTCTTGATTTCAAAGCCGGTCAGCTCTTCGGATACCATAAACGCATCCGCCCTGCTCCGTCCAATGTTGAACTCCTCAAAAATCCTGAGCCGCTTTCCCTGCATCTCATAATAATCGAATAAAATCGTCCGCATGTCCTTGTCGAGCAGGTCATGCTTCCTGAGCATTTCTTCTGCCATCATCCTATCTCCGTCGCCATATTCTCTGTATATAAGTACACATGATCGCACTCATTGAATTTTGCAAACCGGGTCATACATTTCTCGATTGCTGTTTGAATTCTTTCCGTTTGCTTTACGTTTTCCTCGTACCAGATATTTTTAATCGTAAGAATGCTTGTCTTTTTATCGGCAACAGCCTCCACACGCCCGATAAAGCTGTCTCCATAGAGTAATGGCAGAACATAGAACCCGTATTTACGTTTAACGGCAGGGGTATAGATTTCCCAAGTGTATTCAAAACCAAACAGGGCACGGATCAGTTTCCTGTCCCACATCATACAATCCAGCGGTGCGATTAATTCACAGCGGGGTTTGAATTTTTTATTTTGCAAAATGATCTCGATAAGCGTTAAATCCTCCGAACGGCAGAATAAGAAATCCTTCAATCCTTCCACCCTGATCTCGAGGATTCTCCCCTCATTAAGCAATTCTCTGAATACGTCGTTTCTTTGCTGGGATTTCAAGCCCCATATATTTAACCAGGCGTCTGACGAACAGTTCCATAAAAGTCCAACCGCTCCTATCCGCCGCAGAACGCGCCATTTCTGATGTTCAAACTCATCTGGTAACGGGTCGGGGGCATTAAGCAATTCGGCAGGCAGATAATGATCGGCAAGATCGTAATACTTTCGTGTACCTTTCTTATGGTGAATAATCAGTTCCCCGGTGGAGTAAAGCTGCTCTAGCACCGAGCGTGCGGCATTGGTACCACCATCCCAATTACCGCTCCAATGGATAGACGAATGCCAGTGTATCCTTCCTTGTATGGGTAGCTCGTCAGAGCTTACCGAGCCATGCGCTTTGATATAAGTCTTGGCTTGATTTTCTAATTCAGTGAGCCCTTCAAAGCGTAAAGCACCTGCTCTGGAAGCTTTGCGGTAGCGCTCAAAATACGGCCAGTTCTCTGTTGGAATGATGGAAAGATTTTTATCGGGATAATCCACAAGCTTGTGGTCTTTATACAGCAGTTCGTAAAGAGTTTGTTTTGTAAAATTTTTGACACGCGACTGCAAGGTAAGCTCTGCATTTTTACCGCAGGAATCCACAGGGTCAAATTGAATACAGCCTGCCTGACGTATAAAATCAAGTGTGCCCTGTTTCCTGATAAATTTGTATTCGCCCAGCAATCCTTGCTTAAGGAGCATAAATTGCCTTGCCTGTCGGTTGGATAAAGTAATCATGGCTTCCCTCCGAGCGGTATAATGTTTGAAGACATTATATCATGAATTGCTACCAATTTATAATATAATCAACACCTCGAGCTTGGCCCGAAGCAACACAAGTAAAATAGAAAGACTTCCCGCTGCGTAAACGGAATAAAGAAAAACCGTTACCCGGCGGGAAGCCGTCATACCTTAAAATTTTTATTACCTATGAACACTTTAATAACATCTATCGGTTCATATTCGGAAGTCCGTCAAATCCTGCCTGTAACTCGGCGTCAGTAGGGATATAGTCGGCCATCTCTTTGTTGTGGAACTTCTCATAAGCGACCATATCGAAATAACCCGTGCCGGTCAGACCGAAGACAATCGTCTTTTCTTCGCCTGTTTCCTTGCACTTCATCGCCTCGTCAATCGCCGCTTTGATCGCATGGGCGCTTTCCGGCGCGGGAAGGATGCCTTCTATTCTCGCAAACTGCTCCGCAGCCTTGAATACCTCGGTCTGCTCCACGCTAATTGCCTCCATCAGACCATCAGCATAAAGCTGTGACAGAATAGAACTCATGCCGTGGTAGCGCAGGCCGCCCGCATGATTTGCCGAAGGGATAAAGCCGCTTCCGAGCGTATACATTTTTGCAAGCGGGCAAACCATCCCGGTGTCACAAAAATCATAAGCATACTTGCCTCGCGTGAAGCTCGGGCAGGATGCCGGTTCTACGGCGATAATTTGATAATCCGCCTCTCCGCGCAGCTTTTCGCCCATAAACGGCGCGATCAGGCCACCGAGATTGGAACCGCCGCCCGCACAGCCGATGATGATATCGGGCTTGATTCCGTATTTATCCAATGCAGCCTTTGTT
>CAZMIX010000008.1:0-65876 GCA_964566545.1 uncultured Lachnospiraceae bacterium
CCTTGACGTCAACCGCATCTGTCAGGCTCCTAAGTTGCACCGGCGACAGCTCATCATCACAAATGATACCATCTGCCTCTGTCTCCCATATTAAATCCTTCAGCTCCTCGATCTTTCCTTTACCAAAATAGGTGACCGGATGCATCTGTTCTCTGTTCTGTACAAGCTTTCCGACCGCGATCGCTCCCGCCGTTTCAGCCAGCTCAGAAAGCTCGTCAAGGCTTTGTGCGCTGCTTTCATCCTCTCCTGAGTTGACCGCAAATAACACGACCCTCTCCCGCTCTTTAAAAGTCTCCATATATTTTCTTGATTTCCTTTATCTCGTTTTTAAGAATTCATATTCCCGAACCGCTTTTTCATCGTCAGGGTACAGTTTTAAGTATTCCTCCATCTGCACCGCCGCCTTCTTAAATTCGGTCAGGTATTCATAAGCTACAATTTCATTGAATTTCAGGCTCTGCATATAAGACGTATCCCCTGTCGCAATACCGCTCTCAAACGCCAAAAGAGCTCCCTGATAATCTTTCAGGCTCATCTTTGCAAGCCCTAAGCGGTCATAAATGGCGGCCGAATCCGGATTTTTATCAAGAAAGGTCGTGTAGAGCGAAACGGCATAATTAATATCACCAAGCGCTTCATAAGTCTTTCCAAGATAAAGCACCATATCCTCCGAATCCTTCATTTCCCGCGCCTTTTCTAAATAATTTCTGGCATCCTCATAAGCGCCGAGATAATAGCTGAAAATACCGCGCTGATAATCGCTCATCTTCCCGTTACTTTCCATTGCACGGTTGATATAAGCTTTTCCATCGTCTTGATAACCGGACTCGCTCAAATCGTCATAAATACGGATATACATATCGTAATTCGACGGCTCCAGTGATACTGCTTTTTCAAAATCGGCAAGAGCCGCATCCTTTTTTTCCTGCACAAGTTCTACCTTGCCGCGCAGATAATAAGCGTCCGCATCCTTTTCGTTCATTGCAAGAATTGCGGAATAGGTGTCATGAGCCGCATCCAGCCTGCCGCCTTTATATTCGGCAAGCGCAAGGTAATAAGAGATATCATATTCAATCCTGTGTATTCTTCCGTCGGACTCTGATAAAGCCGCCTCAAAAGAGGAAATCGCATCCTCATACTGCGCCAGTCCCAGGTAAGCCATGCCCTGCCCTCTGCTTGCAAGCTGCTTATCCTCTCCCGCTACAAGTGCCGCCTCAAAATAGCCTGATGCCGCGCTGTAATCAAGCGCTTCCAGTGCTTCCATGCCGAGTGTAATATTGTCCTTATTTTTCCCTGCCGCATTGCAGCCGCTAAGCAAAAGCAATGCGCACAGACCTGCGGACAGACAAAACAACCTGACCTTTTTTCCCGTATGTTTCAGTAAAATCT
Organism: uncultured Lachnospiraceae bacterium; assembly: GCA_964566545.1. Classification (GTDB taxonomy): domain Bacteria; phylum Bacillota; class Clostridia; order Lachnospirales; family Lachnospiraceae; genus JAEYFP01. The sequence continues at coordinate 1,390 of CAZMIX010000008.1, forward strand.
TTTGCATGTCAACCTCTTTTGCATTGTATCAAAACACCCGTCTCCCACGACAGCCTGCTGCCGCACCGTTCTTTCTTAGTATAGGTGAAAAATCAGAAATTATCAACCGTTCATTTGGGATGCTTTGCAGAAATCCGTTGTAAATTCCGATATTGCGTGTTATACTTGACGGCGTAATAAAATCTGTATGAAAACATATTTAGGAGCCAACCCAATGTATCAGCCAAAAGAACCGGTTTTATTAAATGAACAGCCTGCTGCCGCCAGCCGTTTCGGCCTGTCCGGAAGTACACTGAAGCTCATCGCCATGATTTCAATGCTGATAGACCATATCGGAGCCGTCATTGTTGGTCCCTACACAGATTCTGTCCTGGAAACCGCCGGCTATGAGGCAGTCCGCAGGCTGACTGAATGTTATGATCTACTCCGGGATATCGGAAGGTTTGCATTTCCAATTTTTTGTTTCCTGCTCATCGAAGGTTTTCTGCATACAAGAAATGTATGGCGCTATGCCGGCAGGCTGTTATTGTTTGCCATCATTTCCGAAGTGCCGTTTGATCTGGCGTTTCGAGACAGCATTTTTGATGTCGGCTCTCAAAATGTGTTTTTTACGCTGTTGATCGGCCTGCTGATGCTGATCGGCCTGCAGGCCATTAAAGATCGCCTGCAGCTTCCGATGTTCATCAAAGCCCTTTTATCCCTTTTGGTGATTGCGGTCTCAATGCTTGCCGCTTATTGTCTAAAGACCGACTACAGCTTTATCGGTGTTTTTTCCATCGCCGTGCTCTATCTTTTTAGGCGCAACCGGATCGGTCAGGCAATTGCGGGCGCCGCCTCCTTCTGTTGGGAGCTGCCTGCCCCGCTCGCACTTATTCCGGTTTATCTATACAACGGAAAACGAGGATGGAAAATAAAATATGTCTTTTATCTGTTCTATCCGCTCCATCTGCTCATTTTATATACAATTGCAGTATTAATCATTTAATGGGGGCTTTTTTGTGACCTTCAGCTTAATGAGCTTTGACATTTCTTTGAAAAGTCCTTTGATGACAAGTTTCATCATCTCCTTGGAATCTGTATCCATCTCCTCAATCGCGTTCATAATCGCCGTAGTGTTCTTTTTCCAGTCCGTTTTCAAATCAATGAGTGTCGCCGCACCCGGCGCGTTAATGACCGCAAAAAGCTGTTCAACAAACTCTTTCAGCTGCTCCACATCCATACCGCGAATCCATTGGTTGACGGATTCATCCCGCATTTCCACATGCTTATACAGACCGCTCACCTTTTTAAATTCCGCACCCTCCACGATCCAGTTGTACGGATCATGCTGTAAAAAGCCAAAGCTTCTGCACTCAATGACCTCATACTTTTCCTGTGACTGCAGCAGCATCCCTACAAGAGAAGAGTGGGGAATCAGCTTGTGAACCCGATCCTTGATTTCGTCAAAGTCACCGCTGTCAAGCACCTCCTGCCGAAAGCCCGGACCATCATGGCTGTATATTTGTATAATGCGCTTCTTTACGTTTTCCTTGCATTTCATAGACGAATAGACCGCTAGATTGCCGCCCTTAGAATGGCCTCCGACGTAAAAGCGGCATGCAATATTCTCTGCTACAAGGTTTAAATACTGCACTGCCTTTTCCTGCGAGGGAACCGGCGTCTGAAACGCCATGTTGAAATCCTCCTTCCAGCCGACGATCGACTCGTCTGTTCCGCGGAAGGCAATATAAACGAGACCCTCCTCAAACAGGCAGGTGATAGCGGAAAACTGAATCTCCCATCCCTCATCCACAATATTCATATAATTATTCAGTCGCATATTCTGAAATCGCCTGCTTTCGATCACAGCCCTGAAAAGCGCCTTGTTCACCTTTTCATAACGCTCGTCATCAAATAAGTGCAAAAAATCCACATGCTCCGGCAAATCCTGAAGCTTGACCGAAGGACAGTTTTCACCGACTAAAGACACCATGCCGTCATATTTTAAATAGGAGAGCTGAGAAAGGACAAGGCTGTCTACTTCATTGAAGGGCTCTTCTGTTATAGAATACTTTCCATATTCTTTTACATAATCGGTGATATTTTTCATGTACGATCGCCTCCCATACCCCTTTCATAAAAGAATGAATCAAACGGAAAACATACGAATCTATTTTATTATATCAACTTTTCCTTTTTTCAACAACAAAGTGTTTTCAAGACTTCCAAATTTGTTTACACCGGATTTTTATAATGCTATACTGTCATAGGGCACTAACTATCTAAATCCGGAGGCTTAGTCATGACATTGGAAGAGGTGAAACAGCAGACGCCCTGCTATCTCATTCAGGAAGCGCTGCTGAAAGAAAATTTGGAAGCATTCGAGCAAGCGCTCAAAAAATACTGGAATCATTACGGCTTCGGCTACTCCGTCAAAACGAATTCGCTTCCGTGGCTTCTTTCGTATGTAAAGAAATTCGGCTGCATGGCAGAAGTTGTCTCCGATACGGAATATGAGCTTGCGGAACACATTGGCTTTCTTCCCCATGATATTATTTTTAACGGCCCCCTCAAGAGCCGCGAAAAATTTCTTTATGCTTTAAAAAACAAGAGCGTCGTCAACATTGATTCTATGCGGGAATTAAAATGGTTGAAGGAAGCGTGGGCGCTTGATCACGAAATCAATATCGGCCTGCGGGTAAATTTTGATTTGGAGGCAGTCTGTCCGGAAGAATCTTTAACGGACAAGGGCGGCAACCGATTCGGCTTTAATGTGGAAAATGGTACATTCAAGGCTGTCCTTTCCGAAATTGCAACACTAAAAAACGTACACGTGACGGGGCTGCATATGCACACAAATTCAAAAACGCGTTCTCTGACCGTATTTCAGGAGCTTTCCAGGCAGGTATGCTTTCTTGCGCGTGAATACGGACTGGAGCTTTCCTACATTGACATTGGCGGTAGTTTTTTTGTAAAAAAAAGAGACTTTCAGGCATTTGACGATTATGTGCGCGTCATCGCCAAAGAGCTTTCTGCTTGGTTTGATCCAAAGGATACCGCGCTTTTGATCGAGCCCGGATCCGCCGTCATTTCGACGCCCATCCAATATCTGACGAAGGTTCTTGATGTCAAAGATACGCACCGTGACCGTTTCGTCGTCACAGACGGCGGACGGCTGCACATCGATCCGTTTATGCGAAAGACCGGCTATGTGTACGAGTTGTATGACGGTGACGGAAAAAGACTTGCTTTGCAAAATACCATATCCTCGCAAGAAGCTTTAACCGCCCGCCCGGCTCACAAAAAACAGATTGTCTGCGGTTTTTCCTGTATGGAAACAGATCGAATCATGTCTGTTGAGCAGATGCCCGAGCTAAAGGAAGGCGATTATGTGCTCTATGACATGACGGGTGGGTATACATTGAGCTTTAATGCACTGTTTATTGAATATCTTCCCTCCGTCTTTGTACAAAGAGACGACGGTTCTTTCTCGCTTGTCAGGGAAAAATGGGGACTTGAAGAGTTTTTACAAAAAAATTACTATGATGCGTCATTTTAAGGAGGTCTTTATGACACTGCTCACCTGTGAGGATCTGCTGATCAAATATGAAAATACGACTGTGATTTCCGGTTTAAGCTTCTCTGTCAATTATGGCGATTATCTTTGCATCGTCGGCGACAATGGAACAGGAAAATCCACCCTTTTAAAATGCATCCTCGGCTTAAAGGCCAATCAAGGCGGTTCTATACTGTTTGATAAAGAAATGACCCAGAAGGAAATCGGCTATGTGGCGCAGCAGGACGAGATGAACAAAGATTTTCCGGCTTCTGTCATGGAAATTGTCCTTTCCGGCTGCCTCAATAAGCACGGTTTGTCTCCTTTTTATTCGAAAAAAGAAAAAAAGCTTGCAAAACAAGCGCTTTCCAAGCTTCATATTGAAAATCTTTCTGGTAAAAGCTTCCAAGAGCTTTCGGGCGGACAACGCAAACGGGTACTGCTTGCCCGTGCCCTGCTTGCTTCTGGCAAGCTGCTGCTGTTGGATGAGCCGGCCGCCGCACTCGATCCGCTCGCGACACAGGAATTTTATGAGATTCTTCAGGAGCTTAACAACGACGGCATGACAATCCTCATGGTTTCCCATGACATTCACAGCGCTATCCACAATGCTTCGCATATTCTTCATCTTTCCACACAAGCCGCCGCTTTTTTTGGTACGACCGGCGACTATTTAAATAGTCAAGTCGGATATGCTTACCTTGGGGAACAAGGCAATTGCCGTCAATGTCTGAGGCAATTTCATAAACAGGAGCAGGAATAACCTGCATTGAGAAACAGCCTTACTTGTTTTTATTCAATCTTTCCGAATTGTGGGAAATAGCGGAATATTGCTTCCCCCAAGATTTTATCGCTATACACAAACGGTTGATTCCAATATCTGGAGTCTGCCGAGTTGTTTCGATTGTCTCCCATCATGAAATAGGCATCCTCCGGAATTGTGACAGGCCCGTAATCACCCATCGGTTCCACATTCAGATAAGGCTCCTCAAGAGGTTCTTCCCCACCGTCGATATATATCTTTCCGTCACGCATTTTCAGCGTCTCACCGGGCAGACCGATGACACGTTTAATAAATAATTGCTTTTCATCATCAGGAAATTTAAATATGACGATGTCCCCACGCTTTGGCTCATCGTTTAAATAAGCGAGTCGGTAGCCGAATATCCGGTCGCCGGTCATGATCGTCGCCTCCATGGAAGCGGACGGGATGACCGCGTTTACAATAATAAACATGTTCAAAATCACGGCGAGAATAATCGCCACCTCTACTACAATGATCCATTCCATGACTTCTGCTTTCACAGACTCTTTTTTTGCTTTTTTTTCTGCTTCTTTTTCAGGCATTCCGTATCCCCTTTTTCCGCCGTTGCGTTACTATCCGTGTCTTTACGGTACAGACTTATCTAAAACGGCTCAAATTGACATCGCTTTACCATTATAGTACAATCAAAAACAGATTACAAGTTTGTAAATATGCGTTCGCGGAGGATGAAGATGCTGTTTAACTCCCTGCAGTTTTTATTTTTTTTCCCGGTTGTCGTGCTGCTGTATTTTCTGATTCCGCACAAACTCAGATATATATGGCTTCTTTTTGCGAGCTATTTTTTTTATTTTTGCCAGAAGCCCGTCTACGTCATTTTTTTAATGCTCTCGACCCTGATCACATGGGTAACCGGAAATCTGCTTTATCAAGCGGATTCCTTGCGCAAAAAAAACGGAATCGCGGCAACCGGAGTGTTGCTGAACCTTTCTTTTTTGATTTATTTTAAATACGCCGGCTTTCTGCTGTCGCTGTTTGACAGTGAAAAGCAGTTGAATCTGCTGCTTCCCGTCGGCATTTCTTTTTATACATTCCAGTCGCTTACCTATATAATAGACTGTTACAGAAAAGAAACAAAGCCGGAGCGAAATATTTTTAAATACGCACTGTTTGTCTCATTTTTTCCGAATATTTTATCGGGTCCAATCGAGCGTTCAAAAAATCTATTAAAGCAGTTTGAAGAAGTGCATACGTTTGATGCTGTCCGGGCAAAAGAAGGGCTGACGCTCATGCTCTGGGGCTATTTTCTGAAAATGGTCATCGTATCCCGTCTCGCCATTTTAACTGATTTGGTTTACGACAATTACACCGGCTATACCGGCGTCCCGCTGATCATTGCAACGCTCAGCTATACCTTTCAGATTTATTGCGATTTTGCCGGTTATTCCGGCATCGCGATCGGCGCCGCCAAGATCATGGGGTTTTCGATCATGCAAAATTTCAGGCAGCCTTATCTGGCTCTGAGCATCGCGGATTTCTGGCGCCGCTGGCATATTTCCCTTTCCTCCTGGTTTCGCGATTATCTTTATATCCCGCTTGGAGGAAACCGCCGTTCAAGGCTTCGTAAATATGGAAATATCATGGTTGTCTTCCTCGCAAGCGGCATCTGGCATGGTGCAAATGTCACTTTTGTCGTCTGGGGGGCGCTCAACGGTCTCTACCAGATTATCGGTGACCTTTTAAAGCCCTTCCGAAAACAGTTGTGCGAGCTGACCGGAATTTGCCGTCAGCCTGCTATTTTGCGTCTTTTACAAACTCTTTTTACCTTTCTGCTCATAAGCCTAACCTGGATATTTTTCCGCGCACCATCCATTGCGGAGGCAGGCGGTATTCTTTATAAAATAATTACGACGACACAGCCTATAAACTTTATTGACGGCACTGTTTTTACGCTTGGCCTCGGCACCGCAAATTTCCTTTTTGTCCTCGCCGCCCTGTTTCTGTTATTTGTCGCTGATTTCCTTTGTGAACACAAAAACTGCGATATCAGCGGCTTGCTTACGTGCACCCCGCTTCTCCTTCGCTGGGGAATCTACTACCTTCTAATTATCATGATCCTGCTCTCCTGCAATCTCTCCACACAGGAGTTCTTATACCTACAATTTTAATGAGGCAAACTATGAAACCAAACCACCCAACCGCAGTATTTCTTTTCAAGTGCATATTTGCATCGCTGCCGCTGCTTCTCCTTATCGGATATACGGCATTATTTCCGTTTGCCTATATGGACGCCGAATATCCTTCGTGGGCCTATACAAGGGCAGTTGTAAGCGGAAAACAACCAGCCTCGACCGATGCGGCCGACGAAGCCGATATGGTTCTGATTCTCGGCGATTCCCGTGCGATGGCGGATCTTATTCCGAGCGAGCTTGGCAACCCGGCACAGAACCTTGCGCTTGGAGGTGCTACGACGATCGAGATGTACTACACGCTCTCGGATTATCTTTCCAGTCATGACGCCCCTTCCACGGCAGTCATTTTATTTGCGCCGTTTCATTATTCTTATATAGATAATTTCTGGCAGCGCACTGTTTATTTTAATTACTTAAGCGTTCCTCAAATGCTTGAAGTGTTTGCAAATGCAAAAACCGTTTCTTCCGAAACGGTATTGCAGGAGCATCATCTGATCGACAGCTTGAGTTATCTTCTCCGGCTGCCAAATAAATATCTTCCGGCACTTATCAACAGTCGTCTCTATGAACGCTTTGATGAAAATAATGCCTCCTACCAAAAGCTGTGTGCCGAAAACGGTCACGGTCTGTTTGGTACAGCCAAGGGTTCGTCTGATTTGAATTATGAAGTCAACTATACCGAAATGAAAACTTCCGGCGACGCGGCATTGATTGCACTGTATTTTGACAAGCTTCTCGCTCTTTGCGACGAATATAATATTTATGCGATCGTGGAACAGCCGCCGATGAATGAATCCTCTTATAAAAAACTTCAAAAAAGCTATCTCGCCGAATACTCTATTTATATAGAAGAAAGACAAACAGAATATCCCTTTTTTTCCATTGATCATACAATTACATTTTATGGAAACGATTTCTTTGGAGACGCTTCCCATTTAAATGAGAAAGGGGCTCTCGCCTTTACACGAGACTTGAAAGAAAAATACAAAAATATTCTTTCGACAAACTGATGCTTGTTTGTACTTTCTTAAGAATTCTTAAATAATCACAAATACCCCTTTACTTTTTTTTCTTAATTATGTAGAATTCTTTTTGTGCCACAGTTTAATTTTTTATTTAATTACTTTATAACATTTTTGTAAAAAAGTCGTAATATTTTGTATAAAATAACAGTGACTTACATTTTATTTTGTGTTATAATCAACGACGGATACAAAAGTGAAAAAATCGCATTTTAATAAGGGAGGAATTGTACCGATGAAAAAAAGAACTTTACTTCTTCTTTTTGCGTTGACGGGAACGCTTATATTTGCCGGATGCGGCAAAAAAGAAGAGGAAGCATCTGCTGAGGAAGCAGTTGCAGAGCCTGTTATTCAGGTTGTTAAGGAGGATCCTGTTGAAGAGACTCCTGCCGAAGAGGAATCCCGTGAAGGTATGTACAGAAGCGAACTTACAAATGAGTGGATCGATGAATCAATAAAGGACCAGAGACCGATCGCGGCAATGGTAGATAACGAGAAAACAGCTTTACCGCATTATGGGATGTCAACGGCAGATGTTGTTTACGAAATTACAAATAGCACCGCAAATGACGGCATCACCCGTTTTATGGTTCTCGTAAAGGACTGGGGAAGCATTGAGCAGCTCGGAAGTATCCGAAGCGTAAGACCGACCAATCTGCAGCTTGCTCCCGAATGGAATGCAGTCGTCTGTCATGATGGCGGCCCGTTCTACATCGATGACTATCTTGCAAAGGATTATGTAGAAAACTTCAGCGGCACCTTCTCACGTGTGGATAACGGCAAGTCAAGAGAATTTACGGAGTATATTCTTTCCGGCGATCTTGAAAAGAATTTTTCAAGCAAGGGTTATAGTGAGACCTATAATGATTACTATCCGGGTGCACACTACCAGTTTACGAGCGAAACCTCACCGGTTGACCTGGCTTCCAACTCAGACGCAAAGGATTGTACGCATGTTCAGATGCCATACAAGCATAACAAGCCATACCTTGATTACAATGCCGAGGACGGCCTGTATTACTACTCAGAATATGGCAGCGCACACGTAGATCCGGGCAACAACAACGCACAGCTTTCTTTCAAGAACTTACTGCTGCAGAACGCCCGCTATGTAGAGTTTGATGACAATGGTTACATGATGTTCCATTCCATCGATTACAACCGCGACGGTTACTACATTACAAACGGAAAAGCGATCCCTATCACATGGTCGAAAGAGGATGAATTATCCCCTACAAAATACTATGATATGGATGGCAAAGAAATCAATCTGAACACAGGCAGAACTTATGTGGCGCTTGTACCAGATGATATCTGGAAAAACCTTGAGATTAAATAATAAAACAAAAAGGCCAGGCTTTTCAGCGATGAGAAGCTTGGCTGTTTTTATGCTGTCTTATTGAGTGAGTAAGGGTTCCTTGCGCCGATGCGCTCCCCTCTATAACGATAGCTGCGCGGCTTTTTGAAAAGCCTGGGCTTTAAATTTTTCAAAGCGCTCTTCCCTGTTTCCATCATTTCCGTATCCCCGGGTCATCTCGTCAAAGATGAGCATTTCGGACTCCTTAGCCCGGTCATGGATCCGATCGCCGAGCATGACCGTTTTCATCGCTTCGATTTGCCGTTGCCTCACCGCATCCTTGCTGCTTCCGCCCATCGTAACGAAAAACAGGGCTTTTTCAAGCTGTTTCATCCTTGCCGGATCCCCATAGGCGTATCCATAAGTCCATACGCGCTGAAACCAGCCGGTCAGCATCGCCGGCGCCTCCGTCCAGAAAACCGGATAAATAAATACGATGACCTGTGCCCATTCGATTTTGCGCTGTTCTGCGGCCACGTCCGCCGGGATTTCCATCTCCCCGTCATAGAAAGCCTCCCGCCGGTACTCGTTTTCAGAAAAGACGGGATTAAACCCCATCGCATATAAATCCGATATTTCATGGGAATGTCCCGCTTTTTCAAGCCCTTCCACAAAAGATTTTTTGATCTCTGCGGTAAAACTGTCCTCACTCGGATGACAGTAGATGATCAGAACTTTCATTTTATGCTCCTCTTGCGGCAGTTCGATTTGAAAGAAACAACCACCATACCTTTATCTTATTTTAATATTACTTTTTAGTCACGCCAAAGCGTGCGCGAGCTATGCTGTCAGATAGCCAGTTTTTCTTTCAGGCGCCTTGTCGGGACTTTCATGAATTCCAGCATGCCACCGAACACGAAGGCATTGATCAGCGTTCCTTCGCGGATCGTAAAGTCCAAATGACAGATCAGGCACAAAAGGATGCTGAGCAAAATCAGACCGCAATCCACAATGCGCTTCAGCGTTCCGAGAGGCATTTTAGTGCGCTCGCTTAGGATTGACAAAAAGCTTTCGAGCGGAACACCGATCAGATTCGTCATGAGCACAAGGGAAACGCCTGCGGCGTTTAACAGATAAAACAGCGTTCCTGTCAGTACCCGTGCCGGATAATATGCAATTTCAAATCCTATAAAAATAAAATTCAGGAAAAAATTCACCAACAGACCCCCTAATGCGACGGTCAACAACTGCATGAGTCTGTTTAATGGAAAACTTCTTTTGAGCAGCAATATCTGTCCGGCAAAAAACGCGTATTGAAAAAAAATCAAAACCGTTCCAAACTGGGTTCCCGTCCATTCTGAGACAGCCAGACAAAACGCGCTGACCGGTCCCTGTCCGATATTGACGCAGGCAGCGCCTGCCGCTCCCAAATGGGAGATCGAAATTCCCGCTATCGTAATAGAAATTCTTTTTATCTGCCGTTTCATCTCTCATCCCGCCTTTCCCCCTCATTGTAGGAGTACCGGCGGTTTCTGTAAACCGGCGTTTCGCAATCAGTTACTTTCTTTCAATGATTCGTTTATTTCAGCCTAAAATTCTGAAACAAACTTTCTATTCAGACGATATCGGACAGCCGCGCGGCGCACATCGCCTGCCGTTCCAGATTTTTCTTATATTCTTTTTTGAACAGGCAGGCATACAGGACATTCAGCACATATTCCGCGGCGGTCTGGGACGCAAATGGCGTCAGCTTGCTGTATTCGTCCTCTTGGCACGGAATATGGAAGCAAACATCGGAAAACCTTGCAAGCGTGCTGTCGGCATCACCGGTCACGGCGATCAGCTTCGCGCCGTTCTGCTTTAACAGTCTTGCTACCTCTACAATATAGTTTTTACGCCCGCTGTAGGAAATCAGTATCGCGCTGTCCTTCCTGCCCGCCGATACCGCCAGCGTGCACTGTTCGCCCTGAACCGGCGTCAGTATGACGTTTTTGTTAATCTTTATCATTTTATTCTGAAAGCTGAGCGCACCGATGTAAGAGTCTCCGTTGGCAAACACAAAGCATCTCTCCGATTCTCTGATCAGGCGTACGGCAAGCTCCAGCTGCCCTGACGTCAAGCGCTTCTGGCTCTCAATGACTGCCTTCTGTGTCAGTTCGCTGATTTTTTTAGAAATTATCAGGTTCGAATCCGAATCTTGAAACGGAATATTGGCGTCCACCGCCATTGTCCGGTTCATCTCCTTTTGCAGCTCAGACGCATATTGTATTTTGAATTCGCGAAAGCCACTTATACCCAGCTTCCGGCACAGCCTTGTCACCGTCGCCTGGGATACATAGGCCGATTCCGCCACTTCTCGGATGGACAGATGCAAAAGAGACTCGCCCATTGTCAGGATATGGGCGGCGAGCTTTTCTTCCGTGTGTGTAAACAGGGTTGTATTTTTTAAGGATTCGTTGAGCATGCGGCACCACCTTTGAAGCAAATGAGTTCTCTGCCTTTTGTATAAAGTGTAACACATTTCGGTTTCACTTGAAAAGCCCTTCTATTCAGAAGGGCTTTTGTGTCATTTTTATGCGCAGCTTCGCGCGCGGAACAAAAGCTGTGCTGCCGGAGTAAATGGTCGCGAGAGTGGGCGAAGCATGCTTTTGTTCCTAAGAAATATCCTCCAGTCAGCAGGAAGGAATCAGGAAATTCGCAGGAGATCGGAAAAGCAGGTGAGGGAGTAGACTGCAAGCGGGGAGAAAGCGGCATCGGCGATTGCGGCCGCGTCCATTCCGGCCGCTTTTGCCGCTTCCAGACCGGCGACGGCATCCTCTACGACGAGGCAATCCTTTGGCGCGAGTCCCAAATACGAACTCGCCTTCAGAAACACTTCCGGATCGGGCTTGCTCTTTGTAATATTGTTTCCGTCCGAAACGGCATCAAAGAAGTCGCCCAGACCGAGCTTTTTTAAAATCAATTTTGCGTTCTTGCTGGAGGAGCCGACAGCAAGTAAAAGTCCGCATGCGCGCAGCTCATGCAAAGTCGTACAGACCTCTTCATCTAAATCCATCGGACTCATCTTGTCAAGCAGCTTCTGATAGCTTTGATTTTTTTGTGTAAGGCACTTCTGCTTTTCATCCTCAGAAAACGTGCCCGGATATTGCTCTAATATAATTTCCAGACATTCCCGTCTGGATACTCCGCGCAGCCGCTGATTGATCATCTTATCAAACGGCACGCCAAGCCTGTCGGCAAGCTCCTTCCATGCCTGATAATGATACCGGTCGGTGTGGCAGAGCACACCGTCCAAATCGAATAAAATCCCTTTATAGTTCATCTTCTTTCTCCAATGCAACTGTTATGGTATCGTTTAATTCATAAGACTTTCCATATACAAACAGATTTTTGGCCGCTCCGTCAAGCAGGGTGAATTCTACGCTCTTCCGGCTGACCGCAACTTGAATATGGCTGCCTTCATAGCAAATCCGAAATCGGTAGCCGTTCCATTTTTCAGGCAGCGAAGGCGAAAAATACAAACCGGTTTCTTTAAGCCGAAGGCCCCCAAAGCCATATACCACGACCATATAGCTGCTTCCCATGTTGGCGGTGTGGATGCCATCCTTAGTGTTGTGGTGTGTATTGAAAAGATCCAGCTTGGCGGAATCCCCGAAATAATCATACGCTTTCTTCGCCATTTTGAGCCGCGATGCCATAATGCTGAAAATGCCGGTGGAAAGGGATGAATCATGCGTCGTAATTTTCTCGTAGTATAAAAACGAATTGCGCATCGTCTCCTCAGACTGTGCATCCTCAAAAATCACATGCGAAAGCACCGTATCGGCCTGCTTGCACACCTGATACCGATACAAATACAGCGGATGGTAATGCAGCAGCAATGGAAAGTTTTCCTTCGGCGTCGCGGCAATATCCCATACCTCTTTTTGCAGAAAAGAGTCGTCCTGCGGATTGATTTTCAGCGTTTCATCATAAGGCAGATACATTGTATCCGCCGCATGCGCAAACAAAGCGATTTCCTCTTCCTTCAGGCCAATTTTCTCCGCAACCGAAGCAAGCTTTCCGGCCTTTTTCAGCAGCTCATAAAACTTGACCGCCCAGCGGAGGTTATATTGCGCGGAGACATTTGTGAAATAATTGTTATTCACCATGCACGTATATTCGTCCGGCCCGGTCACTTCATTGATATAAAACCGTCCTTTATATTCGTTGCCCGTATCGATCCACAGACGGGCGGTTTCAAAAATAATTTCGGCGCCCTGCTGTGCGATGATATTCAAATCTTTCGTCGCCAAATAATATAAAACAATGGCGTACGCGATGTCACCGTTAATATGATAGGCCGCCGTACCGGATGGGAAATAGCCCGAGCACTCCCTCCCCATAATCGTCCGCCATGGATAGAGCGCGCCGCTCTGATGTCCGAGCAGGCGGGCATTTTCACGGGCTTCTTCCAGCGTGCGGTAACGAAAGAATATCAGGTTTTTTGCGATAGCCGGATTGGTCAGTACAAAAAACGGCTGGATATACATTTCCGTATCCCAAAAATAATGTCCTTCATAGCCCTCCCCTGAAAGCCCTTTTGCGGCAATATTGCTGTATTCATCCTTGCCTACAGACTGGATTAGCTGATACAGGTTATAGCGGATCGCAAGCGCCAGCTCCTCGTCCCCATCGATATCCAACGAGGTCTGTCTCCAAAATTGATCGAGATACGCCTTTTGCCGCGCATAATGCGTTTCAAGCGGAACCGACAGAGCGTCATCCATTTCCCCGAACGCATAATTCACGCAGTTCTGTGAGCGGAGGGAATCGGAAAAAATACAGTACTTTTTCAGTACAATCGTCTCTCCTTTGGCAATACCGGCAGTTGCCTTATAAATGCTGCGGTGTCCCGTGAGATTCTGCTCCGACATACACTCCTTCGACATCACATTCCTGACAAGCGTGCAGACGCTCAAACCCGATTGGGCCGTTTTCGTCACCAGGCACGATATCTCATCGATCAACTGCGCCCGCACCGGCACGAGATGCTCAAAGTTTTCCCCGGCCACGCGAGGATCGGCAGGATTGCAGTAGTTTTGCACATCTCCGGCATGTGTTGACGTAAAGGAAAGAAAGCCGTCAAAATTCAGGGCCGTCACGCAGTATTCGATCGTAAACAGCGAACGCTGCCAAAAGGAAGCCATTCTTTTGATGCAAATTTCCACTTCTTTTCCGCTCTTAGAGCGCCACACGACTCTGCGGACCGTTATTCCCGCCATCATATCCAAATAGCGCTCGCTCTCAATGAGCTGCCCGTCAAATATGGAAAACTTTTCCTGTTCTATTTTCAAGCAGATTCCCTGAATATCCGCGACATTCAAAATCGTCTGCTTTTCCTCGATCAGTCCGAACAGCTTCTCCGCCTGCTTCATCGGTGCGAAATCATAAAACCCGTTGATATACGCGCCGCGGATCGTCTGCATGCCATCTTCATAGCCTTCCTCGAAATTTGAGCGAACCCCGACATAACCATTCGCGTTGTGAAACAGCGTTTCCTGCAAAAGCAGGGAATCGTTGTCTAACGGCGGATCGCCCATCCGGTAAATATATTTATTTTTCATGGGAATTCTCCTCTTGATACCGGCGTCTATTTTACAGCGCCGGCTGCCACTCCTTTGATGATGTATTTCTGTGCGCAAAGATAAAACAGGATGACCGGAATGATCGTCAGGGTCAGACCCGCCATCGCCATATTCCACTGAATCGTAAACTGTCCGAAGAAGGACGCCGTGGAGAGCGGGATCGTCCGGTTTGCCTTTCCCGAAATGACGAGCGAAGGAAGCAGGTAATCGTTCCATATCCAGATGACATCGAGAATAATGACGGTCACCGTCGTCGGCTTTAGCATCGGAAAGACGATTTTCCAAAAAACACCCAGCCTCGTGCAGCCGTCTATCGTCGCCGCTTCCTCTAACGACACCGGGATCGACTTGACAAACCCATGATACAAAAATACCGCCATGCTGGCTCCAAACCCGATATTCATATAAATCAGGCCGCCGAGCGTATCCATCATCGGGATATGCAGCGTGTCCCGAATCCAGCCCATTTCCTGCATGAGCGGCATCATCAGTGTTTGAAACGGGATCAGCATCGTCGCGATAAACAGGTTGAACAGCACCGTGCTGACCACATGCTCCGTACGCACAAGCATCCACGCCGTCATTGACGACAATATTACAATAAAGAAAATAGAAACGAGTGTTACGATAAGTGAATTTTTAAACGCATTCAAAAATTCCATCTTGCGCATCGCATCCGCATAATAGGTAAAGCCGATGCTGCTTGGAAGCGCCAGAATATTTTCATACAGCTCAGATCTGTTTTTAAACGAGTTTACGATGATTATATAAATCGGAAACAGGTAAGCGAGGCAGAAAAGAATCGCAAATGCATTGATCAGGGTCTTTTGCAAACGCTTCATCACATGGACACCTCCCTCTTTTTTGTAACGGAAACCTGAACGAGCGTCACCGCGGCCACAACAACAAAAAATACGATGGCCTTCGCCTGTCCATAGCCGAAATTATTGAGCTGAAAAATTTCGTTGTAAATATTTAGGGCGAACATTTCCGTCGCATTGTTCGGCCCTCCGCCTGTCAGAGAAAAATTCACGTCAAATATTTTAAAGCAGTTTGACAGCGTCATAAACAGGCAAATCGTAAAAGACGGCATCAGCAGCGGAAATTTGATGCGAAACAGAGTCTGCCAGAAGCCCGCTCCGTCGACGTTTGCCGCTTCTATGACATCCTCCGGGATTGCCTGAATGCCCGTGATATAGATGATCATAATATAGCCTGCCATCTGCCAGGTCGCCACAACAAGCAGGGCTGCGAGCGCATAGCCCGGATCCAGAAGCCAATTTCTGAATATACCTCCCCAGCCGGTCATCTCTCCGATATTGGACATCGCTTCGCCGAGTAAAAACTTCCAGATATATCCCAAAATCAGTCCGCCGATCAGATAGGGCATAAACAGCATCGTCCGCGCGATATTGCGAACCCTTAATTTTGTTGTCACGATCAGCGCGAACGTCAGCCCGAGCACATTGATGAAAACAATCGCCAGCAGCGTAAATAAAATCGTATGGAAGGCTGTCGAATGGAAACGCGTGTCGGAGCCTAACTTGATGTAATTATCAAACCCTGTGAATATTTTTGGATTCAGCGGCAATCCATCCCATGAAAAAAACGAATAGCTGATACCGATGATAAACGGGATAATCACCACCGTTATAAAGATAAAGAGTAACGGCACCGTAAACAGGAGGAACCACCCCATGTTTTTTCTTTTCTTCATCATACACCCGGATCCTTTCTTTTACCGCAGACCGGACAGCGGGCTGCAAAAGGCCCTCCGTCCGGTCCAACCGGCAATTTTATTTTCCTGCTTCCAAAAATGCGTTTTCCAACGCGATCAGGAAATCCGTACCTGTCATATCTGTCGTAAAGAATTGTTCGGCGATCGGCACTAAATACACATCCACAATTCCTGCCGGCCAGTTGCTCATCGGCCAGGAAATCGTCTTGCCTTCCTCTGTAAAGCGCGCCACCTCCTGTGACAGAGCATCCAAGTTTTCATTGGACATCCCCTCCACAACCGGAATAAATCCAAACTCATTCATCAGATAATTTTTTCCCGTATCGGAAGTATACAGCCAGTTGACGAAATCCTTTCCGGCCTGAATTTCTCCCGCGGATGCCTGAGAATTCACATACCATGCCGCCGGAACCGAAACAGCCAGCTTGTCGTTACCGCCAATCGGCAGTGCCATCATGCCCATGTCAAACGTCACATCATAGTCGGTAAACATGCCCGCGCTCCAATTGCCCTGGTGGATTGCCGCGGTCTTTCCCGTCGCAAAGTTGCCGCATTCCTTATCATAATTTACCTCGAGCGGATTATAGGAATTGTCGCGGATCGCCTCATAGAATTTGGCGAATTCCTGGAACTCCGGCACCTCGGATAATTTCACTTCCCCGCTCACCACCTGCTGTACAAATGCCTGCGGATCCGCCTGCAGGGCAAACGGCGTATTTAAAATATGTCCGATTAAAAAGTAACTCTCTTGTGATAATCCAAAGCCGTTGATCCCGTTTGCCTTCTGATCCTGAAGCATCTTGACAAACGAATCATAGTCCGTCACGGAGCCTTCTTGAATCAGTGCCTTATTATATACCATGCCAAAACCTTCTACCGTATAAGGGATTCCAACTGTCCTGCCTTCAATGACATTTGCCATGCCCGGCGCTACCTTGCTCACGATTTCCATATCGGAAAGATCCGCCAGATAAGCGGCCATTTGCTGTGACTCGGCACCGGGAGCCAGAGAAAATACGGTCGGTCCCTGATTGTTTGCGAGCTTCGTTTTTAACTGCTGGAAATAATCATCGCCGGTCGTTCCCCATACCTCAACTTCTACGCCGGTTTCCTTTTGATATTCTGCCGCGCACGCCTCAAGCTGGTCCGAAATCTCCACCTTGGACTGGAAGATGACGATTTTGCCCGCCGCTTTCACGGCTTCCTCTTTAGCCGCGCTATCCTGCTGTGCACTTCCACTGTCCTGCGAAGCCTGTGTTGCAGCATTACCACAACCGCTTAATAAAGTTCCCACGGTCAAAACCGCTGCTAATGTTAAACCAAATCCCTTTTTCATTGTTTTCCTCCTTTTTGAAAAACACAATTTTATTTTTGAAAAATACTTTTTCATGATCGCTGCAGCGTATGTAAAACGTTATACTTTGTACACCCTTATGTTATGATAATTGTGTTTATTCGTCAACGGAATTCCCCCCGGATTTTCCTTGAAAAGCAAAGTTCAGCAGAAAACACAAAAATATGAATAGAAAAAAGCTATGTGTCCATCGCTTTTTTAGCAATTTCCACATAGCTTAATAAATCATTTTAGTAAAATTAGGTAAAATATAATTGTAAAATCTACTTTATTTTATCTAAAACTGTTTTTCTCCACTTCACCTTTGCCGTAATCTTAAAAGGCTCCACGTTTTTCTTTCCATTGATATTTTCTGCCAGATATTGGGCGGCCAAATACCCCCGTTCATAATTGGGGATGCTCACCGTCGTCAGCCCCACAATCTCCGCCAGATCGCAGTTATCAAAGCCCGTCACCGCAACATCCTCGGGAACCCGGATCCCGTTTTCCCGAAATGCCTTGATCGCTCCGATGGCCATATTGTCGTTGGCACAAATAAGAGCTTCGGGCAGTCCCTCGCTGAGCATCATAATCTTTGCCGCACGGTATCCGCTTTTTTCCCGGTAATTGCCTGAAAAATAGTTCTCGCGGTGGAACGAAATGCGATTTTTCCCCAACGTATCCAAAAACGCCTGATAGCGTTCGATATTATCCGTCGTGTCCTCCAGGCCGCCGATAAATCCAAACCTGCGATAGCCCCTGTCGACGACACTCTGCACAAGTTCGCACATCGGCTTGTAATTGTTGACGACAATACTCTTCACATGCGGATTATTTACGACCCTGTCTAAAATCACAACGGGGTATTGTTCCCGCGCGACCCGGTTTAAAAACTCGTTCGTCATTTGAGAGTCGAGACTGATGCAGCCCGCCGTCAGGCTGCTGCGCATGTATTTCTCACAGGATTTAAACGTGCAGATCAAAAGATCATAGCCATTTTCGTTCGCATAGTCGCTGATACCGTTAATAATTTTCAAATAAAACGACCGGTCAAAATCGCTGAAATTAAAAAGAATCGTATTGCTCGTTCCACTTTTTAAGCCCTTTCCCGCAATATTCGGAAAATAAGCAAGCTCGTTGCAGATTTGCAGCACGCGTTTTTTTGTTTCTTCCCCTACATTCTTTTTATTATTCAGCACATTGGAAACAGTGGAAATCGATACGCCCGCTGCCTTTGCAACATCCTTGATCCCAGCCATAAGATTACTCCTTTGCCAAAAGCCTTCTACAGACAG
Source organism: uncultured Lachnospiraceae bacterium (assembly GCA_964566545.1). Taxonomy (GTDB): domain Bacteria; phylum Bacillota; class Clostridia; order Lachnospirales; family Lachnospiraceae; genus JAEYFP01. The sequence continues at coordinate 20,192 of CAZMIX010000008.1, forward strand.
AATAGCAGATGGAAAACAAGCTGGCAAGAATAAACTTTTTACGGCAAAGACACAAAATCACAATGCCGCTAACTGCTTTCCAAGCGCCTTGCAATCGGCAAGGGCATCCTCGCCGGGCGCATCCTGGCAGATCAGGCCCTCTCCGTTTAACACTTTTGCGCCGGCAGCACTCATCCGGTCTGCCCAGTCACGCATCCACTCGCCGTCTCCCCATCCGTAGGAGCCAAACAGTGCGATCGTTTTGCCGGCCGCAAAGCCCTCCACCTCTGCTACAAACGGTTCCATTTCTCCTTCCTCCAGCACCTCCGCACCCATTGCCGGGCACCCCAGTGCAAATGCTTCCGCATTTTTTAACTCTTCCAGGGAAGCGTTGAATACGGCTGTAACCGCCGCTTCCTTTCCGGCCTCCTCAATGCCCTCTCCGATCGCTTTTGCCATCTCCTGTGTATTTCCTGTCTGTGTCCAAAAAACTACATTGATTTTATCCATATTTTCCTCCTATCCCGCTATTTTTTGCGTTTTCCCTTCGCTGCAAATATCAATGATATCTACAGCGCTCATTCCGCAGGAAATCAATTGGATCATCGTTTCCTCTACCTGCTCAAACCTTTGAAACAACTTTTCCTTCGCCGGCAAATTTCCGTATACTTTCCAGTAGCCGGTGCAAAGAAAATCCTGCCCGTTATTTTTTATGAAGCCCTCCACATCCTCAATGGGATAGCCGAGGAGAACGCCCATTTCATGAGGAAACGCCCGTTTTTCCTCCATATACGTCTGGTAGCGCAGCCGAAAAATAGGGAGTATTTCGTTTAAGTCCTGCGATTGATATCCCATTTTCCTTAATAGCTCTGCGACTCTCGCTTCGGATAAATACTCGTTAAGCCTTTCCTGATCGTACAATAAAACGGTGGCCTTTTCTTCCGTCACAAGCAAAACCTGACAACAGATCTTGGTACCCCGCAGAATATGGTTTACTTCCTTAAGCTGATCAGACCGAACGATAAGCAGGTTAGACAGCTTCAGACCCGAAATCAGCGGCGCACATTGAAGCGCCAATTGAAGCTCCGTATCCTTCAAATCCATTTGACGAATCATTTCAAATAACTCCTGACTCATGGCGCCTCCCTTTTTAGTTAGTTTTATCTAACTCAAGGTTATAATAACTCGATACAAAGAATTTGTCAAGAGCCCTGTCGTGTTATTATCTCATTTTTTATTTTCTTTATTCAACTGACAAAATCTTTACGCTATCCAAGTTCCGGTTTGATTTTACAATTATTGTATTTCCTATACGATATAGACGGTTGTTTTTTTATCATGCTGTAATACATGATGTGTTCCACTGATTCATCGTAATGCAGGCAATTACAAGACACAAAAAAAGATACGCTGTCCTCACGGCACAGCGCATCTTTTTTCTGTCATGCTATTTATTTCACAGTAACCACCTTCGATACCTCATCCGCCAGCTCGCGGATTTCGTCGGGCAGTTGAATGCCTGTGATGATAAGGCTCTTGTCCTCCGGCTTGGCGGCAATCAATGCCTTGAAATCTTCGATCGTAACAATTTGATTGTCAATCAGTCCCAATGCTTCATCCAGAATCAGGCAGTCGCACTCGCCGGTAGCCAACACCTTTTTGGCAAAATTCAATCCGTTGCGGATGTTTGCGATCGCCTCTTTTTTTTCCTCTTCGGATAAATCAAAATAGAATTCGTCGGATTTTTCAAATGTGAACAGCTTGATTTCCGGCTCAAGACGCCTGATAAAATCAAGCTCTGTCTGATTTTTCCCTTTTAAAAACTGTACGATGAACACGCTTTTCCCCTGACTTGCGGCACGGATCGCCTGACCGACGGCAGCCGTCGTCTTGCCCTTCCCGTCACCGAAGTACACGTAAATCAAACCCTCGCTCATAAGCCACCTCTTAAGGAATCTTTCTCTCATTGTTGAAGATACGTTGCATATCATATCACTATCGTCAGGCAAAATCAACTGTTTTCTATTCTTCATATTCCAATTTTCCTACGGATACCTCATAGGCCACCCGTTTTTCAAGTTCCTCTTCGGATACGCGTTTCATATATTCCCTGCTTTGGATGCGTCCGTACACCTTTGTCCGCTTCCCCACCTCGAAGCTTGCCGCGAATCTGGCGTTCCTGCCCCAGCAGATGCACGGGATGTAATCGCTCTTTCCATACGGCCTGTTTACGGCCAGCAGCAGATCGGTGATTTCCCTGCCAAGCGGCGTCTTTCTGTAAATAGGCGGTTTGCAGATATAGCCGTCCAAAAAGATCTGGTTTGTTTTCTGATTTTCCTCGATTTCGTCTATGTAGGATACTTCTCTTACAAATACAGATAAAACAAGCCGGTTTTTCTTTTCCTCATGCCTGTTATAGGAACGAAACTGTCCGATAACGGAAATTTTGCAGCCCTTATAGTCCTCCTGCACATTCATCAGGCGCTCCGAAACCATAAGCGGAATCACATCGGCCGAATCGCTCAAGCGAGTCACGAGAAGATCAATCATATAAAAGCCCTCTCCAAACACCTCATGGCTATAGGTGAAATCACCGATAATTTCTCCCATCATTGTCACCTGATTGTTTTCAATTACTTTATCTGTCATTTTAGTTCTCCCTTCCTGGAGGGCACCGTAACCCCCGCTTCAGAATTTTTTCTAGTTCGGTATTACTATATATATGAAAGTATTTTTGCTTTATGATACTTTAATACCTAGAATCGTTCTCCTTTTTCCCTAATTTTGCGGGTCCATTCTTTCTTAATCTTCATTTTTCTTTTTGCTTATTGTTTTTCCCACAAAATTTGCAGAAGCTTCACTATCTAATTATTTTTCTTGTTTTCCGGAAAATATGTGATATACTATTACGGTTGAGCATACTTTTCCAGTTGCGGCTGGAATTTTAAAATGATGGAAGCAGAATACAGCAATCAGGAAGGAAGATTTTATGTTGATAAAAAGAGAGGATATTCGTAATATTGCGATTATCGCCCATGTTGACCACGGCAAAACGACACTGGTAGACGTGTTGTTGAGACAAAGCGGCGTTTTCCGCGAAAATCAGGAGGTCGTTGAGCGTGTTATGGACTCCAATGACATCGAGCGCGAACGCGGTATCACAATTCTGTCTAAAAATACGGCTGTAAATTATCAAAATACAAAGATCAATATCATCGATACGCCGGGACATGCTGACTTCGGCGGAGAGGTGGAGCGCGTTCTCAAAATGGTGAACGGTGCGGTGCTTGTTGTCGATTCGTTTGAGGGCACTATGCCGCAAACGAAATTTGTTCTGAAAAAGGCGCTTGCTTTGAAACTTCCTGTCATTGTCTGCGTCAACAAGGTCGATCGCCCGGAGGCGCGCTGTGAAGAAGTCGTGGATGAGGTGCTGGAGCTGTTTATGGATTTGGATGCTTCAGACGAACAGCTTGATTGTCCGTTTGTATTTGCTTCCGCAAAGACCGGTCAGGCCGGACTTGACTACAAAAATATCGGGTCGAATATGGTGCCGCTGTTTGAAGCAATCCTCGATTATATTCCGGCTCCTGAGGGTGATCCCGAAGCCGGCACGCAGGTGCTCATCAGCACGATTGATTATAACGAATATGTGGGTAGAATCGGCGTCGGCAAGGTCGATAATGGAATTGTCCGCATCAATCAAGATGCTGTCATCGTCAATGCACACGAGCCGGAAAAACAGAAAAAGGTAAAAGTCAGCGCGCTTTATGAGTATGATGGGCTGAACAAGATTAATATCAAGGACGCCGGCATCGGCTCCATCGTTGCAATTTCAGGCATTTCCGATATTCACATCGGAGATACGATTTGCGCGCCGGAACATCCCGTGCCGATCCCGTTCCAGAAAATATCGGAGCCGACGATTGCGATGCAGTTTATGGTCAACGATTCTCCTCTTGCCGGGCAGGAAGGCAAGTACGTGACTTCCCGCCATTTAAGGGATCGCTTATTTAGGGAGCTAAACACCGATGTCAGCCTACGCGTCGAGGAAACCGACTCGACTGAATGCTTTAAAGTATCGGGTCGCGGAGAGCTGCATCTTTCTGTTCTCATCGAAAATATGCGCCGTGAGGGCTATGAGTTCGCGGTCAGCAAAGCGGAGGTTCTTTATCATACCGATTCCAAGGGTAGAAAAACAGAGCCGATGGAGCTGGCCTATATCGATGTGCCGGAGGAATTTACCGGCGTTGTCATCGAAAAGCTTGGTCAGAGAAAGGGCGAACTGCAAAACATGACACCGATTACCGGCGGCTACACAAGGCTGGAATTCTCAATCCCTGCGCGAGGCCTGATCGGTTACCGCGGGGAATTTATGACCGATACGAAAGGAAATGGCATTATCAATACAATTTTTGATGAATATGCACCATACAAGGGCGAAATTCAATTCCGTAAGCAAGGCTCGCTCATCGCGTTTGAGACCGGGGAGTCTATCACCTACGGGCTTTATAACGCGCAGGAACGAGGCATTTTGTTTATCGGCGCGGGTGAAAAGGTCTATTCCGGCATGATCATCGGCCAGAGCGGCAAGCCGGAGGATGTCGAGATCAATGTATGTAAAAAGAAGCAGCTGACAAATACACGTGCATCCGGTTCGGATGAAGCTTTGCGTCTCTCTCCTCCTAAGATTTTGAGTCTGGAGCAGGCGCTTGAATTTATCGACATCGACGAGCTGTTGGAAATCACACCGGGCAGTCTGCGCATCCGAAAAAAGATTCTTGACCCAACGCTCAGGAAACGGGCTTCCTTCAAAAGAACGTAGCTTTAAACATTTTTTTGAAAGAGTAATTTATATTTCCAACAAATGCGTCGCAATCTGGAAATAAATGATCAGAGACAGCGCATCCATAATCGTCGAAATAAACGGACTCGCCATCACGGCAGGGTCAAAGCCCAGCTGTTTTGTGACCATCGGCAGCATACAGCCTACAATCTTGGCAAAAAATACGGTCACAAACAGCGTCAGGCATACAACAAGTCCGACAATGATTGGCACATGGTCTACAATCATGACCTTTGCAAGACTTGCGGCCGCAAGCGTGAGTCCGCAGAGAATCGCCACTCGCGATTCCTTCCAGACAATGCGGAAAATATCCTTAAATCCGATCTCGTTCAGAGACAGACCGCGGATGACCGTCGCAGATACTTGTCCGCCGGCGTTACCGCCCGTACTGGTTAGCATCGGAATGAAAGAGGTCAAAACAAGATAGGCACCAAGCGCCTCTTCATAATGTGTGATGATCTTTCCTGTCACCGTTGCGGAAATCATCAATAACAGCAGCCAGGGAATGCGCTTTTTCCATATCTCCCATACTCCGGTTCTCATATATGGCTTGTCGGTCGGCACAATAGCCGCCATTCGTTCGATATCCTCCGTCGCTTCATCACGCATAATATCAACAATATCGTCGATCGTGATGATACCGACAAGACGGTTTTCATTATCGACAACGGGCATTGTTGTAAAATCATATTTGGAAAAGAGCATTGCGGCCTCTTCCTGATCCGTTAGGGTATTGATCGAAATGATATTCTCTTCCATAATGTCCCCGATGACCTCATCGGCTTTATGAATCAGCAAATACCGAAGTGAAACCGTTCCGATCAGATGACGCTCTTTATCGAGCACATAGCAGATATTGATCGTCTCACTATCGATCCCGATTTTGCGAATACGCTCAATCGCCTGCTCTATGGTCAACGTTTCCTTTAGGTCAACAAACTCGACCGTCATGATGCTTCCCGCCGAATATTCGGGGTACCGGAGCAGATGATTGATATCTCTCCTTGTCTCCGAATTCGCACATGCAAGCAACTTCTTGACGACTCCGGCCGGCATCTCCTCCATTAAGTCTGTCGCATCATCCGCCATTAGATTGTTAATAATATTTGCAGCTTCGTTATCCGTCAGCGAGGTAATAATGATCTGTTGCGTTTCAATGGGCAAGTACGCAAAAATATCTGCCGCAATAGTTTTGGGCAAAATGCGAAATACCTTGATCAGTTCCTTTCCCGGCAACTCTTCTAAAACTGCGGCAATATCGACCCCATTCCATTCTACAAGCTCCTGGCGCAAACGGGTATACTGCCTGTTCTCAATTAATTCCTGGATTTCTTCCATAGACATAGATATAGACATAGTAGTATTCTCCTTTATATGTAGCTTTTATGTAAGACGATCGCCCGGGAACATCTGATGACGAGCTATTTCCTGTCTTCTTCATAAAAACCACCACCTTTCTACTATGCCCGCTCGCAGTATAAAACCAATACCGCTAAAGCCATGGACTTGATATGTCATTCGTACTGTTTCACTATAGCAAACAGCAATTTTTTAGTCAAGAAAAAAATGTTACCGTCACTTCATCCGGGGATAAGCTTTTATGCTTCCTCAAACAAAAGAAGGCTTCCTTTTACATCTGCGTAGCAGCATTCCCCGCCCTTTTCAATCGCTGCCTGTCCGCTTGTTACCTCGGTAATTTCCAAAACAGCCTTTTCCAAAGAAGATTTGGGAAGCAGAATCTCAAAGGCGACCGTTTCTGCATAATCCGATTTTAATAAGGAGTAACCACTGCTGCCAAATAAGTATTGCAGCTTTCCGACCCCCGCATAATCCGTCGTGACCAAAAGTCTTAAGCCGAATTTCTTATCAATCACAAGGCAGTCTTTTAACCCCTCCTTCACCGCGCTTTGGTAGGCGCGTACAAGACCGCCGGTGCCCAACAGCGTGCCGCCAAAATAACGCGTCACCACGATGGCAATATTTCTGATTTCCTCACCCAACAGAACCTCTAACATGGGACGCCCCGCAGTACCACTTGGCTCGCCGTCATCAGAGCAGCGCGTCAATCCGGCATTTCTTCCTATTACAAATGCGGAGCAGTTGTGCGCCGCATCCCAATAATTCTTCTTCATTTCATTGACAAAGGCGACGGCCTCTTCCTCGGTCATAACAGGCCGCACAGTCGCAATAAACCGGGATCCCTTTTCTTTGATCTCTCCCACACCGCCCTTATACAAACATCGGTATCCATCCATTTACAAGCGACTCCTCTCCTCTATTTTATATTTTAAAGGCTTTTTGCATGAAATCCTTAAAATCTGTATACAATCATACCAGTGCTGTATTCTCCCGTCAATCCGTGTTTTTGCATATGAGGAAACGAAATCTTTTCTTAATAATTTGATTTTTGCTTTATTTACATAAGAAACTCTGCTATAATGGCGTAAGATATCTATGAAGCAAATTGGCTGAGTAGTAATTAAGGAGGCCATACCCATGAATTATGGTAGACGCGGTGCGAGAAAGAGGCAAAAGGAGCTTTCTTCACAAACTACTAAAATAGGAAAATTTTTTGCCATTACTCTTTTTAAGATACTGGTCTTTATCGTTGTATCGGTCGGCGTCATCGGTTTGTGTGCAGGGATTGGCCTTTACATGGGGGTCATTGACACCGCACCGGATGTGTCTAATATAGACGTATCTCCTGCCGGCTTTTCCACAACCGTATATGACAACGAAGGAAACCAAATCACAAAGCTCGTTGCCGAAAATTCTAACAGAATTTATATTACAATTGATAAAATTCCGGAGCATTTACAGCATGCATTTGTCGCTATTGAGGATGAGCGTTTTTACACGCATAACGGCATCGATATTCAGGGTATTATGCGTGCGGGCGTCAAAGCGCTGCAGACCGGAGACTTATCACAGGGTGCCAGTACAATCACGCAACAGCTACTAAAAAACAACGTCTTTACTTCATGGACGGCTGAGTCCTCCAAAATTGAAAGCTTCAAACGTAAATTTCAGGAGCAGTATTGTGCCGTACAGCTTGAAAAGGAAATGGACAAGGATACGATCCTTGAAAACTATTTAAATACGATCAACTTAGGACAGGGAACTCTTGGTGTGCAGGCGGCCTCTCTGCGCTATTTTGGCAAGCCGGCCTCGGAGCTGACAATTTCCGAATCTGCTGTCATTGCCGCGATCACGCAGAATCCTTCTCGATGGAATCCGATTTCCCATCCGGAAAACAATGCCGAGCGCCGCAAATCTGTACTCGTTAAGATGCGTGATCAGGGTTATATTTCGCAGGCGGAATATGACGATGCGCTTTCTGACGATGCCTATTCCCGCATCAAGACCGTAGATGAACAAACACAGAAAAATACGATTTATACGTATTTTGTAGACGAGTTGACCAATCAGGTGATTGATGAATTGCAGGAAATAAAAGGGTATTCCTATACACAGGCATACAATTCCTTGTACAGCGGCGGTCTGAGCATTTTTACGACGCAGGATCCCGATATCCAGAATATTTGTGATGAGGAATTTGCCAATATCGAGAACTATCCGGAAGAAACGAAGTTCTATTTAAATTATGAGCTGACCTATGAAGATGCAAACGGCGAAACAGTCAATTTCAGTACACAGAACTTTGAGTCCTACTTCAAACAGTCTAATTCAAAATTTAACATGATCTTTTCGAGCGAAGAGGAGGCAGAAGAAAAAATTGCCGAATATAAAGCGGCGGTAGCTGAGCCCGGCTATCAATTTATCGCGGAAAATGCTACTCTGACCCCGCAGCCGCAAGCCTCCATCAGCGTCGTGGATCAATCGACCGGTGAAGTGCTCGCCATTGTCGGAGGCCGTGGACAAAAAGCAGCCAGCCTGACGCTCAACCGGGCGACGGATACAAAACGTCAGCCGGGTTCCTGCTTTAAGGTGGTCGCCGCTTACGCGCCCGCGCTTGACAGCGCCGGCTTTACGCTCGCCTCTACGCAGGTTGACGAGCCTTACAACTATGCGGACGGTCGTCCTGTTTCCAACTGGTACAGCACCGGTTACAAGGGTATTTGCACGGTTCGTTATGGCATCGAGCAGTCGCTGAATATCGTTGCGGTCAAAACACTGACAGACATCACGCCACAGCTTGGCTTTGACTATCTATTGAATTTCGGATTTACAACGCTCGTGGAACGCCGTACGGAAGCAAGCGGTGCGATTTCCACCGATATTACACAGGCACTTGCGCTCGGAGGCGTAACCGATGGTGTGACAAACCTCGAGCTGACCGCAGCCTATGCTGCTATTGCCAACAAGGGAACTTACACAAAGCCAATGTTTTATACGAAAATTGTAGATCACGACGGTAATGTACTGATTGATAATACGCCAAAAACGCGTCAAGTAATCAAAGAAACAACGGCCTTCTTGCTCACAAACGCGATGGTGGATGTCGTTACGAAGGGTACCGGCGCAAAGGTCAACTTCGGGAACATGGCGATTGCCGGAAAGACCGGCACGACCTCAAGTAATGTCGATGTCTGGTTTGCAGGCTACACACCTTACTATACCTGCGCCACGTGGGCAGGCTATGATAACAACGTTCATATGTCCGGCTCGGAAACAAGCGTCGCAAAAAATCTGTGGAAATCGGTTATGGGAAGAATCCACGAAGGGATGGAATACAAATCCTTTACGACACCGGAAGGGATTACGACCGCCACGGTCTGCAAGAAATCCGGCAAGCTCGCTGTTGCCGGACTATGCTCCTTAGACGGCAGCGCCGTCACTGAGTACTTCGCTACCGGCACCGTACCCACGGAAGTCTGTGACAGACATGTCGTCGGCAATGTCTGCGCATTGACCGGACTGCGCGCGGGTGATACATGTCCTTATGCGACGCTGGGTGTCATTGTCGTAGATATCGAGGATGACATCTATGCTTCCACACCTTATTGTATCCACAGCTATCTGAACGGAGTGCCGCTTTTCGCAATTCCGGAAGGCATGACGATCGAGGATTTCATTGTCAACCCTTCGGATACGACGACTATTCCCAATGCCGGCACGGCAACGCCGGATATGTCAATTCCACTAGACTCGAATGCGGTAATCTCGCAATAAACAAGAACAAAAGTGTGCTTCGCCCACTCTCGCGGCCAAATACTCTGACAGCACAGCTTTTGTTCCGCGCGCGTAGCTGCGCATAAAATTTTAATTTTCTCCGGCAGATGCCGTCTTAAATTCTATCCGGTATAAAAGCGCATCGTCCTGTTTTTCCGACTTCCAGTGAACAGAAAGTGCGTCGAGCATCTCATCCACAAGCTGCTGCGCCAAATCAGGAAACCGCTTTTTCACGATGCCCTTCAGGGTTATTTCAAATAATGCCTGCCTTGGGGTAATCAGCCTCGAGGTGACGGATATTCTGCATTCCTCCATCACGGCTGCACCATATTTTGCGAGAAGCCAAATAACAAAGCGGATATTGACGACCTTGACTTTCCTCATGCGTCCTGCAAGACAGCTATTGACTTCCTCCAAATAAAACCCGGGATGCTCCTTTTCGATTTTCTCCATATCATGGCGCACCAGAGCTTCAAACCCGTCGATCGTTGTTGTGCCGGTCGTTCGCATTTTTAACATCGTCGTAAAAATGTCCTCAATGATTCCATACTGCTCCTCAAAATCCGGCAAATTCGATGAGTGCATCTCTTTTAACTGTGTCAGTAAAATCTGTGAAATCGCATTTAGCTTATAATAGCTATACTGCTGTTTTTTAAGCGCATCTATCAAGCCGTCAAGTATTTTTTCAAATTCCGCTTTTTCTTTATGAAGCAGTCTTTCCTGTTTTTCCCGCTCCATCAAAAGATTGGCGCGCATAAGAGCATCCTCAATTTCATCAAAGATCTCATCAATATCCCACGGCACAAGAAACAGCTTTCTGACCCGGTGTCGGTTCACAAGCGTCGCTGCAAGCAGCGGATCATCCGCATCAATGCAAACGGCAAATACCATATCCGGATACGGGCTGCAGCACCCAATAAGCTCATCAAACTTCATATCCGGCAGGTTATAGTCGATCAGAAGCAAGGCAATTTCCTGCTCGCTCAAAATCGCTAACGCTCCAGATGCAGAGCCCGCAGTAAGCAATTGTCTGCCTCGTTCTTCAAACCGTTTCTGAAAACGTTCCGCGAGCTCCTTATTTTCCTGAATATAAAGGATCTTTTTTTCCATCTGACCTTCCCGTCGTATTTTCGATTATTTATGATCGGCCAAACTTCATTTATTTCGTCAGCAACAACATGATTTCATTGCTTCTTGCAACAAACTTCGTCATGGCCTCGGGAGACAACGGCTTGTTGGCAAGCACTGCAAGATCATAAAGCTGTTCACAGATCATCGGTACATTTTCGCTGTCCTTGTTTTCAAAAATATACTGTACAAGCTTGTTCCCCGCGTTCAGGACGAGCGTCTCGCCTTCCTCGCCGAACATACCCATATCCATGCCGGACATGCTGTACATTTTCATCATATCCTGCATCCGGCGGCTTTCCTCCGAAACTGTCAGCATGGAAGAGACTCTTTCATTTTTGAGCTTCTCCACCTTAACTTCTAATTTATCCTTATGCAGCGCCTTCTTAAACAACTCGGAAAGGGTCGTCGTTTTTTCGGCAATTGTTTCCTTGTCTGCGTCAGATACTTCCTCCTTAAACGAATCCGTCAGATCCGCATCAATTCTCTGGAATTTAATATCCTCGTTCTTAGATTCCAACTGAGATACGAACGGCTGGTCAATATTGTGCGTCAGAATAACCGCATCAATCCCCTGCTCCTTGAACATGTTGATGTACTGTGACTGCTGCTTCTCATCCGTCACATAGTAGATGACCTTTCTCGGTGCTTTCTCTTCGCCGTCAATCTCATCACCCTCTTTTTCCTCATCAACAATCTCTGCCTCTACCTTTTCGCCGCTTTCATCAGATGCGGTTTCTTCTTTTTTCTTGTCGATCTCCAGACATTCCGGCAAGGTCAAGTATTTACCGTCAAGATTTTTAAATAAGATATAATCCGTCATCTTATCACAGAATTTATCATCCTTTAGACAACCGAACTTGATGAATGGGCTGATATCATCCCAATATTTCTCGTACTCCTCTTTCTCGGTCTTGCACATTCCCGAAAGCTTGTCGGCAACCTTTTTGGAAATATAATCAGAAATCTTCTTTACAAAACCGTCATTTTGCAGCGCACTTCTCGATACGTTCAACGGCAGATCCGGACAATCGATCACGCCCTTTAAAAGCATCAAGAACTCGGGGATCACTTCTTTAATGTTGTCCGCTATAAACACCTGATTATTATACAGCTTGATCGTTCCCTCAATCGACTCATACTCCATATTGATTTTCGGGAAGTAAAGGATTCCTTTTAAATTAAACGGATAGTCCACGTTCAGATGAATCCAGAACAACGGCTCCTTATAATCCATGAATACCTTTCTGTAGAAATCCAAATACTCTTCCTTTGTACAGTCATTCGGATGCTTTGTCCAAAGCGGATGCGTATCATTAAGAGAGACCGGACGCTTTACGATTTTCAGCTTTTCTTTCGCAGGGGAGATCTCCACTTGCTCCTTTTCGCCGTCCTCGTTTTCTTTTTCCTCGTACTTTGCCTCTTCCTTAATTTCCTCGATTACAACGTCTTTATCCGTCTTGTCTGCCTTGTCAATCGTCTCATATTCCGTCTCGGCATTTGCTTTTTCCAAATAAATCGGCACCGGCATAAACGAACAGTATTTTTTAATCACCTCGCGTGCACGATATTCGTTGCAGAACTCCACACTCGCTTCATTTAAGTAAAGCGTGATTTCCGTACCGACTTCGGTCTTGGTGCCTTCGTCAAGCGTATACTCCGTGCCGCCGTCGCATTCCCAATGAATCGGTTTTGCGCCCTCTTTATAGGAAAGCGTATCGATATGCACATCATCCGCTACCATGAAAGCAGAATAAAAGCCAAGGCCGAAATGTCCGATGATCTGATCCTCATTTGTCTTATCCTTATATTTTTCTAAAAAGCTGGTCGCTCCGGAAAAAGCGATCTGCGTAATATATTCCTCAACCTCATCTGCATCCATTCCAAGACCGGTATCAATAAACTTCATTGTTTTTTCTTCCGGGTTTACAATTACGCTGATTTTGTTCTCATGTCCGTCCGGAAACGAATACTCGCCCATCATATCAAGCTTTTTCAGCTTTGTGATCGCATCGCATCCGTTAGAGATCAATTCCCTCACAAAGATATCATGATCCGAATATAACCATTTCTTGATAATTGGAAAAATATTATCACTGTTAATTGATAAGTTTCCTTGTTTTGCTGCCATTTTTATACATCCCTTTCTTAAATAATAATATAAAATACTGTTTTTTGTTATCATATAAAAGTTTAATAGTTGACCGCAAAAAAGTCAAGAAGAATTAGCACTCATTTTGATCGAGTGCTAATAATTTATGATTTCTTTATAATTTGTTTATAAATTAACTTTATTTACCTATCCCGCCGCCACTACAAAATACTTATCATAAATATCAAAGAAACTCGTCGTGCTCACATTTTCATTTTTCTGGTAGGTCACCGATTCCCAAAGAGGCGCGTTCAAATTCGAAGTCAGCGTCTTGACATATGCATCATATACCTGGTTGAACGCCTCCTGACGCCGCTTCGTCACAATAACCTGCTTGTTCGCATCCGTTTCCTCTTTGTTAAATGTACTGACACACTGCAGTACATGATATCCGTATTCCGTTTCAATAATACCGCTGATCTGCCCTGTTTCAAGATTAAATGCGGCTTCCTCGTAGGCGGCAGGCATCACACCGCGCCCGAAGCTGTATTCCGACGCCGTATCCTCATTATAATCGGCGGCGAGCATCTCGAATTCTTCCCCTTCATTCACCCTCTGCACAACTTCCTGGATCCTCTCATAAGCACTCTGCTTCTGGCTTTCCGTAAATTCTACTTTCTTTCCCTGTGAATCCGTTGAATAGGTTTTGATCAGAATGCTTTTTACCGTAATCGTGCGCGCCTCATCGTCGCTGATTTCAGGATTCACTTCGTCGGTGATTACATGATAGAGCTTATCTGCGACTGCAAATTCATGATAAAGCCGATAGATTGTATCCTGATCCACACCCATCAGCGCAATTTCGCTGCTGTTGAGCGAAGAAAAATATTCTATGGCTGCAGCCGTAACCTTTTCCTCTTCCTCCTGATTAAGCTCCACCTCGTACTGCGGTGCGAGCAAATTCATAACTTTGATCTGCGCGATGCGGGCGATAATCGTCTCCTTATATTCCTGCTCCATCGTTTTGTCTTTAACCGGTACCTGCCAGATTTCGGAGCCGAAGATCTGGTCATACTGGTTTTCCGAATTCACGAGGTATACCATGATTTCCGGCAGCATACAAGAGCTGTTTTCAATGCGAAACACCTCGTCCTGTTCAAAATCTGTTGTCAGGACAATTTCTGTTTTTTTGTCCTTTTTACAGCCGCAGAGTGCCGCCGGCAGAAAAAGTATTAGGAGAAATAACAGACGGCGCGGCAACAACTGTACATGCGTCTTTTTGTTCTTTTTATTTTGCATCTTACCTCTGATCCTGACTTCCACTTTCCAATTTTGATTACTAATTGACACTTTTCTTCAAAATACTGCGCGCTACACTGATCCCGTTTGCGGATGCCTGCTGCAGTCCTCTTGTGACACCCGCACCGTCTCCAATTGCAAATAATCCTCTGACGCTCGTCTCAAAATCCGTATTAACAACGACCTTATTCGAATAGAATTTTACCTCGACGCCATAAAGCAGCGTTTCGTCACTCGCCAGACCCGGCGTCACCTTATCAAGAGCCAGTATCATTTCCTCAATATCCACCATAATCCTGTGCGGAAATACGAGCGAAAGATCGCCCGGAACCGCATCCTTCAGCGTCGAAATCAGATTATTTCTGCAAAGACGTTCCTCTGTCGTCCTTCTGCCCCGCTTAAAATCACCGAAGGTCTGCACAAGGATGCGGCCGCCGCAAAGCATATTGGAAAGCTGGGCGATCTGCTTGCCGTATTCGATCGGTGTCTTGAACGGTTTTGTAAAATTTTTTGATACAAGTATTGCAAAATTTGTATTGTTTGTCTTATGATCCTTGGATTTATAGGCGTGTCCGTTGACAACGGCAAGCCCGTTTTCATAATATTCGGTCGCCACCTCGCCGGATGGATTCGTACAGAACGTCCTCACCTTATCGTCAAACGTCGGTGTATGATAAATCAGCTTCGCTTCGTATAAGTTTTCATTGAGGAACTGCATCACCTCGTCACGCACCTCCACACGTACGCCGATATCCACTGTACCCACCTGTGTTTCCACGCCGGCTTCCCTACACAAATGACTGAACCAGTCAGCGCCCTCCCGGCCGACTGCCACGACAATTTCATCAGCCAGAATCGTCTCCTCCTGATTGGTCACGACACCCTTTGCTTCGCCGTTTTCAATCAATACCTGCTGCACCATCGTGTTGAACTTCAGCTCTACGCCGCTTTTTTCCAGATGTTGCTGGAGCTTCGCATAGATTTTATAACCCTCCTCCGTTCCGAGATGGCGGATCGGACATTCTACAAGCTTTAAGTTTGCATTGATCGCTTTTCTTCTAATTTCACGGATTTCAGCCGCCTTATCAAGGCCGTATACCTTTGTATCCGCACCGAATTTCAGATAAATATTATCCGATTCATTAATTAGCTCAATTGCCTTGTCGTAACCGAGAATATCGGGCAGATTGCCGCCCACATCCGGCGAAAGCGAAAGCTTTCCGTCCGAAAAGGCACCCGCTCCTGCAAAGCCTGTTGTAATGGCACACGGTTTACAACCGACGCATGCTTTTGTATCCCGCTTCGGGCATTTCCGCTGTTCGATCGAACGCCCCTTCTCTATCATTAAAATATTCATATCCGAACTTTTCTCTATCAGCTCATAAGCACAGAAAATTCCGGAGGGACCTGCCCCAATAATAATCACGTCATATTTTTTATCCATTTTACCCTCCTGACCGCTCTTTCGCGCAGATAATATTGTATCACAATTTGCCTTGAAAAGAAATAACAACCTAATTTGTCATCTTTCATTTGTCACGTTTCAAGGCGAATACCGCTGCCTCCGCTGCGCTCCTTTGTGACGATAATCTGCTTGTCGATTCGCTCCCTCAGTTCTGATACATGAGAAATAATACCAACTAGTCGATTCCCCTCCGTCAAGTTATGAAGCGCCCGTATCGCCTGTTCTAACGCTTCCTCATCAAGCGTGCCAAACCCTTCATCGATGAACATCGAATCCAAACGGATGCCGCCCGAAGCTGACTGGATTTCATCGGCAAGACCCAGCGCAAGGCTTAAGGAAGCCATAAAAGACTCCCCGCCGGAAAGCGTCTTAACACTTCTGGATGTCGCGTTATAATGGTCGATGACGTCCAGTTCAAGGCCGCTCTGGCTTTGGCGGTTGGCGGACTGTTCCCTGCGTTTCAGCTCATACTGCCCGCCGCTCATCATCATAAAGCGCGCGTTTGCCCTGCCGATAATCCTATCAAAACAGACCATCTGGACGTAGGCTTCCAGCATAATTTTTTCTTTTCCCAACACGGTTCCATTTACCGTATTGGAAAGTGAACGCACCCATTTCCACCGTTCTTCCGTCTTTTTCTGCGCCTCCCATTGCTTTTGGATGTTAGTTAAGCTTTTTTCGTCCGCTTCCATCCAAAGCAGCAGCTTTTGCTTTTTGACACGCTGTGCTTCGAGCGCTTCTTTACAACGGCGAATTGCGCCTTTTAAATCCTCAATTCCTGCTTCATCCAAGAGATTTGTTTCACAATCCGCTTCGACAAGCTGCGCGGTAAGCGTTTCCACGCCCACCCTTTCCGCAAGCGCCGCCTGTTCCGCGATCTTTTGCTGCCGCTCCGCTTTTGCGAGGCGTTCTGCATATTCTCCTTTTGCGATTTTCTTGCCATGAAACGCAATCCGTATTTCCTCTTCTTTATTTTCAAGACTGTCTGCCAGCACTTCCTCTGTCTTATGCGCAATATCCTTAAGGCGGATTTTTGCGTTTTCCACCCGCTCCTCCAAAAGTCTAGCTTGAAGACTCAACTCCGACGCTTCTTGACTATATTGGTCACATTTCGTTTTTTCTCGCTCCAACATTTCGCGTGTCAATGTCCGATCCGCACCTTCGCTCAAAGCGGCCTTCTGGGGATGTTCCGTCGAACCGCAGACCGGACACGGCTCACCGTCCTTTAAGACCGCCGCTAAAACGCCCGCCTGCTCATCCAAAAATTGTTTTTGATGACTTGCATAGTTAATCAAAGTCTGCTTACTTTTCACAGAAGCCGCCTGATAGCTCCTCTGACTTTCTTGCGCATGCCTGCGCAATTCCTCAAGCTCCTGCTCAACAAACAGCTTTTGAATAACCGCTTCCATTCCCCGCTCTTTCTGGCAGCGCTCCTGAGATTGGCGCAGTGTTTCCTCGCATTGCTCCACTCGTTTTTCGGCCTCCGCAAGCGCCCTCTGCAAACGCAGGATATTTTCCTGTCTTCCGGCCAGTCTGTTTTTTTCCTCTAGTTCCTCCTCAAATCGCTCAATTTGAGCATTCATTTCCTGCAGATCCGTCTCACCACGTTTTAAATATTCTTTCAGCAGCGACAACAGCCGCTCCCGATCTTCTGTTCGTACTGCTTCGTCGAGCTGTTCCTTCATTTCCACATCTCTGTAAAGAATGCCCGCGGTATACTGCCGGATGCTCCTGTCATAATTTTCGTACTGCTCCCTTAAGTCCGACGACTCGGATTTCAAATAGTTCTGAAAGGTCTGATATGGCGTTGTCCGAAACAACCGCCTGAAAATCCGGCTTCGTTCCTCCGTCGGCGCAAATAAAAGCTTTCTGAATTCCCCCTGTGCCAGCATACAAATTTGCGTGAACTGGCTGCTGCTTAAGCCGATCAGCTCCTCCACCCGCTTTGTAACGGCCGCGTAGCCGGTGACGATGCTTCCATCCGGCAGATACAGCGCAGCTTCGGCCTTCTGCTTCGTCTCTCCGCCGCCCTTTTTGGCAGGCCGCACATACTCCGGATTTCTGACAACGCGGTATTCTTTTCCCGCATAGGTGAACAAAAGCTCTACATACGTCGGACAATCCGCGGCGGCGTATTGGCTCCGAAACATCGCCGGTTCCCTGAATTCTCCGCTCGCCGCTCCAAACATCGCGAACGCGATCGCATCAAAGATCATCGTCTTGCCCGCACCGGTATCTCCCGCGATCAGATATAGACCCTGCCCGCCAAGCTGCGTAAAATCGATCGTAATTTCCGCCGCATAAGGTCCAAACGCGCAAAGCGTCAATTTATCTGGCTTCATCGCTTTCCTCCCATATTTTCTCAAACAAAACCTTGCTGTAGCACTTCTGTTCCTCACTCATTTCCTGGTGATTCTGCAGCCGGTATAATTCCTCCAAAAACGCAAGCGGCGTCCGCTTGTCCGCCTGCTCAGCCGGGATTTCCGATACCATCGCATGAGTTCTCGTCCGCGTATTGTCATACGTGAGCTTTAATACATTCGGATAAACCGCCCGAAGACGTCCAATCGCGTCGGGAATGTCCTCCTCGTCGGTCAGCGTGATCTGCAAATAATCCTCTACTGCCGTCCCCAGATAAGTTTCCCGTGACGTCAGCTCCATATAGCTGCCCTTGATGCACCGCATGTCATGCAGCGGCACAAGCGGAACCGCCCGTACCAAAACCGACCCTTTTTCGGCAAGCTCCACGAGCGTCACGGATTTTTGATGCGCAGCCTCCGAAAAGGAGTATTTGAGCGGCGTTCCGCAATATCGGACCGTTTCCCTGCCGATCCGCTGCGGGCCGTGCAGATGTCCGAGCGCCACATAATCAAAACCATCAAACAGCGATGCCGGGATTTGCTCCAGGCCGCCGATGAGTAAATCCTCCGATTCACACGTCGCCGCTCCCGCCACAAGCTGATGGAGCATCAGCACATTTCTTTTTTCAAAATCCACCTCCATATGCGCTAAAACAGTCCGCATCGCCTGTTCGTAATTTTCTATTTCCGCCTCCGGATAAACGTGCTTCACATGCGCAGGCTTTAAAAACGGCAGCATATGAACGCAAACCTCGCCATAGCGGTCATTCAGCGTCACACAGCGCACATTCCCGTCGTAGACCGGCGAAAAATAAATCCCCTGCTTATCAAGCACGCCCGACGCAAAGGAAATGCGCTCGGCCGAGTCGTGATTTCCGCTGATAATGCAGACCGGCAGCTTAAGTCCCGCGCAAAAAGTCAAAAAGGCGTCAAACAGGCGAATCGCCTCCACGGGCGGGACCGCCTTATCATAAATATCCCCTGCGATCAGAATGCCGTTCACCGCTTCTTTTTGTATGATTATTTTAATTTTCTCAAGGATATATTCCTGCTCCTCAATAAAACCCGCTTCATAGATCCGTTTCCCCAAATGCAGGTCCGATAAATGCATGAGCTTCATGGCCGGCCTCCCTGTAGCAATTTATTTTCGATGTTACCTATCATCTACCTAAGTGATGCTTTTAATTTCTAAGACGCATACAGCGGATTCGCTTCCCGGACCAGACTTCCGTAGTCAACCTTCAGCGCTTCAAAAGCCGCTCTGACTTCATCCGGAATATCGACATGCGCGATGTAGCCCTTTCCGTTCGGACCGTAGCCCTTTGCGTCATCGGACAGTCTTGGCAGCTCGCCCATCAAAAGAGTAAGATAGCGCTCCATATCCCACATTCCCCAAATAGGCTCAGCGAAGGAAAGCGCTCCGCCTTTCTCGATGACTGCCGCCTGATATGCCGCATAGTTAATGATTACCGTATCGTTCGGCACATATTTGCGCAGCCCCGCATCCATCCTCATCTGCATCGTCGCATCCTGACATAAAATGATGGACTCAAATGAAATGTTATGCTCTTTCAGCAGTGTCAGCAAATTGGTGATGTTATTCCCGCAGTTTGTGGATTCGCATTCGAGATAGTCCGCCGCAAGCCCGTGGCGATGCTTTAAATAGGCGGCAAATACGCTTGCCTCCGGCAGATTTTCCGTTTCAATTTCCGGAAACTCCCCATGCATCCGCACCCGCAGCGCTTCCGTCGTATGTCCGGCTCCTCCGACGATCACATAGATTTTTGCGGCCTTTTGCCGCATCGCCTCCGCCAGCACATCTGCGCCGCACAAAATACTGCCGCCAAACAGCACCATGATATCTGCCTGCCCGATCCCATATGCTTCTTTTAACTTTTCAGGCGTCAGCTTAGCAACATCCCTGCGCCCGCAAAAGTACCCAAGTACATTGATCTGCTCCGCAATCGTTTTCATTTTTTCTTCGGCATTTGCCGCTAACTTTTTCATTTTTATTCTTACCGCCGTTTCCCACGTGTCTTTATTCTGTTCCTTTTCTTTTCGTAAATCCCCTTCTCCATTATACCGCAAGCCGTTTAAAATAGCTCTATAAAAAACAAAGGCCGCACCGCTATTTTTGCGCGGGCGGCCTGCTGCCTCTTCTAAAAAATTTCAAACAATATCACTGCATTACAATTTTGTGTCGACTTCTATTCCCATTAAATCCTCCTGGGTCACCTGCAGCTCATCCATGATTTTTTCGAGTTCCTTCTTGATTTCCTCCTGCATGCTTGAAAGGGATAGCATCTGCTCCGTTTGTTTATCTCCGGATTGGCTGCTGCGGCCGGCTCCGTCATTTTCGGAAGGACCGGCTTCGTTTTCCTTCACCTCATCCGGCTTTAGCTGCTCGTTCTTTTCTTTGATGTCTTCCAGCCGTTCTTCGAATTCTTCTTTTTCCTTCTCGCGCTCCTTTACAGCTTCCTGTTCTTCCTCGCGCTTCTCGTCCGAAAGCTCCTTTGCTTCCTCCATCAGCATACCGATGGCTTCTTTGGAGGCGCTTTTCAAAATTTCTTCCGCTGATTTCGCCGCGTCAAGGATCGGGGCGCTTTTCAGGCGTTCATTTCTGATCGTGCTGATCGCATCGCTTTCCTCCGCAATAACAGCTTTTGCCTTTTTTATGGTGTCCCTGTATGGCTCGCCTGTCTTGTCATATTCGAGCGATCTCTGCTGGTATTCCGTCATTCCCTGCTTATCGATTTCCTCAAGGCGTTTCCACTCATCCTCCGTGATTGTGATATCGCTTTCGGGCTTCTTGAAATCACGTCTTTTTTCAAGCAGCTCCAAATCCTTCTGCTCCTGACTGTCGGCAGTAATACCATAGGAAGCCTTCAACTCCTCCTTCCAGCCTTCGATCTCCTGAATCCCCTTTTGTGCGGACTGCATGTCCTCCTTGCTATCCGCTATTTTTTGATAACGCTCTGCGACGTCCTCATCAATTTTCCGTTCCCCTGCAAACGCATCCAAGACGACCTTTGCGGCCTGCTCCCTCGCCTCCTGCTTTCTCTTTGCGATTTTGTCCTCCGGCAGATTCAGATCACCGGCAAATAGGCTTCCGTTTTTTACCTTTCCTGTCTCCTCCCGCACCTTTCCGCTGCGGTCAATGCGCTCTGCATTCCCCGCAAAAAAGCTATACCCCTTTTCATCAACTTTCATTTCATCAGCCTCCGTGTGTAATCATTCAACATCCTTGTTTTTAGATAATTTCCCCAGTATCTCCCGATACAATAGATATCGGATGAAGGCTGTCTTTTCATAAGGTCTAAATTTATTTTCCGCCTTTTATGATGCAAGGGTCAAAAGGTCATTCTGCTTTGTGCCTGCACGAAAGCGAATAGGACTTGTTGACCCACTAAACATGAAATAAAAAAATATTGGAAATAGCTCAAAGATCGCCCGCGTTCTCTCACACGACGCAATAATAATTTCCGGCCACCTGCTTGCATTTTTTCTTTAAATTTGCGATTTCCATCGAAAACTGTTCCACTTCTCTGATCTGACTCTCCTGATTGGACACTCCCGCGATCGATAGCGTTGCGATCGGGAATTCCTCGCGAAAGCCGTTGCGGTTTTTCGATACGATAAAGCCGCGCTTCCAATACTCCGTGATGATGACAAAATCATCCCCGTTATTGAAACCATAGGTGTCGTTATATGCTTTGAAATTATCCAGATCCAAATAAATGACCGTAAACGGAATATCCGCCTTAAGACAACAGCGAATCCGCTTCTCGATCGTCTTATTCCCGGGAAGCCCCGTCAAAGGGCTGGCATCGACCGCCCTGGTCACTTGTATGGAAACGGCTGTTTCGAGCAGGTCTTTTACGGTCACGACGCCCAGATATTTTTCATCCCGCGTCACGACGACCGCGTCATAAAGGTGCTCCTGCGGCCTGACAAGTGCCATTTTCGAAACGATCTCAATTAAAGTCCTGGAATCAACGGCCAAAAAATCCCTGCTCCTCATCCAACACGCTGATCTCGGTTATGGAAGGATTATGCTGTACAAAATCATACAAAACGTCGATTCGCGTATCCTGCGTCGTCGTCTCTCTGCTCTTGCAAATCGTCTCCTTTTTCGGCCGCTGTAAATAGTAGCCCTGTCCATACTGCACCTGAAGGCGGATCAGCTCTTTGATCTCCTCTAAAAATAATTTCGCTTTCTGCTGAGCGCCTCATAGCCAAGGATCTCCCCGGTTATCACGATTTTTGAATCCATAAAATTACCTCATCCCGATAGTTTTTCTCTTTCAGTCTAAAAAAAGAAAGAAGGACGTTCTATCAAAATGAGGTAAAGTTTTGTATAAATTATGAAAAATCAATTGCCGACGTGATACGGCATTTTACGGTTGACAAGCCTGCCTGTTCTGCGGCAGCCTAATCTTGTTTTCCGTGTGTCATAGACGGATTCAGCATATCCGTCTGGGAAGCGTCTATCAGCTCTTCTCCGTCATAGAACGTCAGGCTGCCGTCCGACATCTGATAAACGGCGATTTCACTATTATCATCGGCCAGATCGTTATTGATGAACACCTTCAGATAAAAGTCGACGGTCCCATCCTGCCTGATCCGAAATCCGCCAAGCTCCGCGAGGTCATAGACCTCGCTTTCCTCTTTTGCCGTGTAAGCCGAAGCCACCCGGTCCAAAAGCTCCTTCTCCGTGATGCCCGCCGCTTTCAGACCGTCCTCGTTTGTCATCGCCCGCCGATTCGTTTTATCATAATTATAGGAATAAACATCCCCTTTTGTCGCATAATTCGGATAGATGATGATCGTCGAAACCACCTGCAGATAGTCGTCATCCGTAAGGAAATAGGACCGGACATCCGGCCATTCCACATCCGAATCATCCGTCGTGTACACCGGACCCCAAAGTTCCTTCTGAATCCGGTCGTTCAGGGAAGCGAAGGTCGTATCCTCATAGTTAAAACTATTGAAATAAGGAACCTCTAAAATTTGGTAATATTGAGGATCGCTCTCTTCATATAAGTCATAGCCATAGGAGATATAGGGAATCAAATACGGCACTCCGGCAATGGCGTCCGCCGTCAATTGATCGGCTGGCTCTCTGCCGATAATTTCGTAGGCAAACGGCATAGTATCCGCCTTATGCGTATTTTCCCGCAATGTATAGAAAAAGCTGACTATTTCATTCAAGTCGTCCCCTTCCCCGTTTAAGGAAACCTCCATCGAATAAGTGCCGTCGCCGTTATCCATACAGCTTTCCACAAGAGGGGCGCTCAATCCCCGATCTCCCAGCACCATAATATAATCGCCGTTTTCATCAACACGAACGGGCGGGATGCCCTTGTCTTCGGCCGTATCCGCATAGCTCTCCGGTATGTCGGGCAGCTCCGTCAGATTCCCAAACATCGCAAACCCGATCGCCTCCGCTGTTTCTGCGGGCACGCAAAGTCCCATTCCGTCATCGGAAACCTCAAATCCATAATCCTCCCAATCGGAATTGACGGCGGCAACCGCAACACTGCTCCATACATCCTCCGCAGACGCTTTGTCGTAATCCTTTTGATATCCCGCAAGACTGATATTCAACGAATCCATCAGATGCGCCATTTTTTGTAGATCCTCAGGAAGCTTCGTCACATCCAGCTCCTTTACGCTCTCTTCCTCCTGCCCGGTTTCAGACTCCGCGGCCTCTTTTGCCACGGTATCGTCTTCAGAAGTTTCTTTTGCAGCCGCTTCCACTGCCGCCGTGTCCGATATAGCCGCCTCTTTTTTTCCGCAGCCTCCTAAAATAAGTGCTGCCGAAATACTCACAAGCGCTGTCACCACAAGATAACTGTTATTCTTTTTCATAGATCGCCCCTTCTATTTGCATTCTATTGTTTTCATTTTGCCGTCACGCCTTACAGTGCCTTCCCTGCCAGCACCTCTTGGTAATCCTTGTAGTTTCTCTCAAGCAGTGATGGTGTGTCCAGCCCGTAAGGGCATTTTGATTTGCACTGGTTGCAGTGCAAACAGTCTTCGATTTTCTTCATTTTCTGCCGTACCTCCTGAGTCAATTGCAGTTCCGACGGAGAACGTCGCAAAAGCAATGACATCCGAGCGCAATTGTTGATTTCGATCCCGACGGGACACGGCATGCAATAGCCGCATCCGCGGCAGAACTCGCCGGAAAGCTGCTGTTTTTCTTTTTCTATGCAAGCGCGCAGCACATCATCAAGCTGCGGCTCTTCTGTGACAAATTCCAAAAACTGCGCAAGCTCCTCCTGCCGCTGCACTCCCCAAATCGGTAACACATGAGGAAATTCATTCATAAAAGCGGCGGCAACCCTTGCGTCCGTAATCAGACCGCCCGAAAGCGCCTTCATCGCAATGAATCCCATATCGGCCTGCCTGCAGGCTTCCACAATTTCCAGATCCTTCTGGGTAGCCAGATAGCAGAACGGAAATTGCAGCGTCTCATACAGTCCCGATGCGATCGCTTCCTTAGCGACGGCAAGCCTGTGATTCGTGATACCGATATGCAGAAGCTTTCCCTGCCTCTTCGCTTCTGTCATTGCCTCGTAAACGCCGCTCTCATCGCCCGCCTTCGGACAGAAGGAAGGATTGTGGAACTGGTAAATGTCCACGTGATCGGTCTGCAGGTTATGCAGCGAAGTCTCTAAGTCTTTCCAAAAAGCTTCCGGCGTGACGGCCGCAGTCTTTGTCGCGATCGTCACATGATTTCTAATTTCCTTTAAAGCGGCACCGAGCTTTTCCTCGCTGTCCGTATAGAAACGCGCCGTGTCAAAAAAAGTGATACCGCCGTCATAAGCCTGCCGTATTAAATTTACCGCCGCTTCCTTGGAAATTCTCTGGATTGGCAATGCGCCAAAGCCATTTTTGTTGACTATAATACCTGTTTTCCCTAATATCACCTGCATTCCGGCATCCTCCCTGTTTCCCCTTTTAGTTTACATAATTTATTATTTGTCGTTTGATTTCCGCAAACTGCGCCTGCGTTTTTTTATTTTCAGACCGGAAATTCAACATTTTTTCCAAGTAGCCCTGTTCCATGACGATCTTGAGGCTGATCGGATAGACCAGTTCATATACGAGGGAAATATGACCCACAAGATGATCGACCGCTGTCCGCTTCAGGCTGCGCAAAATCGCATGCCTTTCATAAAAGCTCTGCATCACGGACTCCGTCACCTCCGAGTTTACAATCTCCTCTATCGTCACATTATAAATTTCCTCTATCGGAACCTCCACATTAACCTTGAGGATATCGATTTTGTCCGCATCCCTTAACAGCTCGGCAAACATGCGCTCCCGCTGCGTCAGCGTTTCAGGCAGGCGGTAAACGCTGTGCAGCCGGATGACCTTTTCCAACAGCGAATCAGCCGAACTGTCGGCAATATAATCCCTGATTTTTCCTTCCCGAAATAAAATATCCGCCCCATAACCCGCATGGTCCACAGATTCGGCATCGTTAAACGTATTATATTTTCTGAGCTGTTCGAACCTGCCGACGTCATGCAGCATCCCGGTGAGCCAAGAAAGCTCCTCATCCTGCGCAGAAAGGCCCTCTGCCTTTGCAATTTTCTGGCACAGCTCGCTAACCCGGTAGGTATGGTCGATTTTTAACTTGATTTTCTCATCGTTGTCATCATAATTTTTTACATATGCCGCAAATGTCTCACACACATGTTTTTTGTCAATCTTCATCGTAAACTCCGTTTGATCTATTCTTTTCTGTTTTTTCTGATAGCATTGTAGATTACTGCGTAATCCAAAACAAGATGCGCACTTCGCTTCGGCGCGATATAATGTCTGCAAATATTATATCATGATTTTATGCCGGGCAACAGAATTTCTGTCATTTTTACCAATTTCTATCCATTTTTTTATTGCACTATTCCGAATTTTGAAAAACAGCTCCATTTCTATTTTCTTTTATTAAAAATTATGATAGTATTACTATCATAATTTTATTATTGTTTTATGAGAGAAATAATTTTCTATTTTAGTTTTAGATTTTGATCGGATAGTTTCAAGGAGGAAACGATGCAACAGAGAGAATTAAAACGTAAAGCAGGCGTCCGGGAGACGGCAAAGGCGAAGAAGCGTCTGGAAATACTGCGGGCCGCGCTGGAACTGTTTTCCGCCTGCGGAATTGAAAATGTGAGTATGGAGCAGGTTTCCGCAAAGGCCGGCATCGGCTCCGCGACGATTTACCGCTACTTTCCCACAAAAGCGGAGCTGGCGTCCGGGGCGGCACTGCTTTTATGGAAGGATATGGAACATCAATATCTTCCCTCCCTTATGACGGAAGCATTTTCTTCTTTAAACGGGAAGGAGCAGCTTCGGGAAATTTTATTGCTGTTTCCTGCCATCTATGAGGAGCATCCGGACTTTTTGCGTTTTTTAATGGATTTTGACAACTACATCCAAAGCTCCGGCATGGCGAAAGCGCATCTTTCTGATTACGAGGGCTTGATCGGTTCCCTGAAAGGCTATGCGGAAGCCGCAATTGAAAAGGGGCTGTCGGATCATACGCTCTTTTTTACCGCATCGGTCGAAGAGATTTATTTTACGATTTTTCACTGTATGCTCAGCACGACGCAGAAAATTGCCGTGCAGGGCGACTTATTGACCATGGATTTGCAGGTATCCGGGAAAACGCAGCTCGATCTGCTGGTTACCCTGCTGATAAAAGGACTTTCCAAATAACCCGTCAACACCTCATTCAGGAAAGGAATGGTAGGTATCATGAAAGAAATCACAACAAAAAAGATCTGGTGCTTTGCCATCGGACAGTTTGGGTGGGCACTGCTCTCCGGAATTATTTCCAATTGGCTCGTTTATTTTTATCAGCCGGACACGATAGCACAGGAAGCCGGACAGACGCTGTTTATTCCGCAGGGGCTTGCGGTTCTTGGCATTGCCACGATCATCGGCGCCATTACCGCCTTTTCGCGCATTTTTGACGCATTTACCGACCCGCTTATTGCCTCTCTCTCGGACAAATGCAAGTCAAAAGACGGCCGCCGGATCCCGTTTTTGAAATGGGCCTCGCTGCCGCTGGCACTTTTTACATTTCTTGTATTCTGTTCTCCCGTAAACGAAACGAGCTGGCTTAACGCGGGCTTTTTATTCCTGATGCTGCTGCTCTACTATCTGGCGATCACCTGTTATTGCACGCCTTATACCGCCCTGATCCCCGAGCTTGGACACAATCAGAAGCAGCGTATGGACATTTCCACGATCATCTCCTTTACGTTTATTGCCGGCACCGCGGTTGCCTACGTCGCACCCGTCATTTGGGGCGCACTGGAGCCTTCCTTAGGAAGAGTCCCTGCTATGCGGATCACCTTTGCTATTCTCTGCCTGATCGCTTTTGTCTGCTTGACTGTACCGGTCTTTACAATTCGCGAAAAGGACTATATTTCCGTCGAGCCATGCGAAGGGACCGCTTTTTCTTCCCTGATGAAAACATTTAAAAATCATGATTTTCGCATGTTCGTTTGTTCCGACATCAGCTATTGGATAGGGCTTACGATGTTTCAGACGGGGCTGCCCTTTTTTGTCACAAGCCTGCTGCACCTGAACGAAAGCATGACGACGCTCTACTTTGTGGCCATGACCGCCTTATCTCTCGTATTCTATGTGCCGATCAATAAATTTGCGCTGACGTTAGGCAAAAAACGCTGTATCCTGACCGGCTTCGGCTTTTTTGGCATCGCTTATTTCTATACGGGCTTTCTTGGAAAACTGACCTTTTTGCCGCCGGTCGCACAGGGTGCAGTCCTCGTCGTACTCGCCGCTTTCCCGATGGCAATTTTCGGCATTCTGCCGCAGGCTGTCGTCGCGGATATCGCGCAAAGCGATGCGCTTTCCACCGGTGAAAACAGGGAGGGGATGTTCTATGCGGCCAGAACCTTCGCGTTCAAGCTCGGCCAAAGCGTCTCCATGCTCCTGTTTACCGCCATTTCCACGATCGGCATGGCCTCCGGCGAGGGCTACCGCCTTGTCGCGTTCCTTTCCTCCGTTTTCTGTATCGCAGGCGGGCTCTTCTTTGTTTTCTACAATGAAAAACGAGTTGTGGCCTCTCTTTCACCTGTCGAAAAGAATTCCTGATTGCAGAGAGGAGAGATCATCATGAACTTAAAAAACGAACGGCAGTTGGCCGTTATTCCGGCAACGGAGTTGAAATGCTTTCTGGAACAGGAGGGCGAGCCTTTTTTGCAAAGCATCATCACGACAGGCTATCTTCCCATTGAAGAACGCCCTAAATCCAGAGGACTGTATTACGAGGCTTACCGGACGCCCGATGCAAAAGGCGCGATCGTCATCAGCCACGGCTTCAGCGAAACGATCGAAAAATACAAAGAAGTGATTTATTACATGGTGAAAAACGGCTATGCGGTCTATCTCGCCGATCACCGCGGACACGGGCGTTCCCTGCGCGACACCGCACACCCGAACAGGATTCATCTGATGCATTTTTCTGATTATGTATCCGATCTTCATCTATTCCTGACAAGGATCGTGAAGCCGCGGACACAGGAGCTGCCTCTTTACCTGTTCGCGCATTCCATGGGCGGCGCGATCGGCGCGGCGTATTTGGAGGCTCACCCACATGTATTTCAAAAAGCCGTTTTCAACTCGCCGATGCTGCGCATCAATTTTGGCCAAATTTCAGAAACGGCCGCTCTGCTTCTCGCCTTTTGCATGAAACTGCTGGGTAAAGGGGATACCTACGCACCCGGGCAGCACGATTTTATTCCGGGCGAACTTTTTTCACAAAGCGCCTCCTCCTGCGAGGAGCGCTTTGGCTACTATCAGGATAAAAAAGAAGCCACCGCACTGTTTCAGGTGAGTGGCTCCAGTTATCGCTGGATCTATGAATCTGCCCGCGCCACAAAAAGCATGCGGAGCAAAAAAAGCTGTGCTAAAATTGAGATTCCGGTTCTGCTGTTTCAATGCATGCACGACGATTATGTGGACGCGCGCGGGATCGATGAGTTTATCAGGCATACGCCTGCCGCTTCCCTCGTGCAGGTTGCCGATTGTAAGCATGAAATCTATAACAGCGCCGATGCGGTGTTACAGGATTACTATAAGAAAATTTTCTTATTTTTAGAGGACTGACCCCACGCTATTCGCGCAGCAGAGAATACATGCTCTGATCGAAAACCTTGCCATTTTTAAAGACGCTGCTGCGCATTGTCCCTTCAAAGGTAAAGCCCGCCTTTTCCAATACGCCCCGGGAGCCTGCGTTGTAGCTGAACGGCTCCGCATAGATTCGGACGATATCAAAGGTTTCAAACGCCTCTTTGCAAAGCTTTAGGACAGCAGAAGATACAATTCCTTTGCGCCAATATTCTTCCGCAAGCCAGTAGCCCAGCTCAGCGCTTTTTTCCGCAATATCGTTTCCAAGAAAAATACCGATGCTGCCAACTGCCTCGCCGCCGACTTCGATCGCCCTAACGAGCCGCCTCTCGTCCCCTCGCTCCACGCAGTCGAACACATACGCCCTTGCATCCTCCGTTGTATAAGGATAAGGAAAAACATTTCTTAAATTCTGTGCAATCTTTTTATTATTTGCATATTTTGCAACGCTCTCCACATCATCTTTTTTCCATTTTCTAATAAGAAACTCCATCTTCATTGCCTCCCAACTGTATTTGTGCTTCCTTTTCGTATCTTAGATAACATATATTTCTCATATAATAAAAGAGCATCACGTACATATCCCAGAACAGTAGCATCCACGGCGCATAATTGATACCGGCAAACTTCATTACATAGGCCGTTATGATCAGCGACAAATTAAAAACATTGCTATATAGAAGAAACCGGTTTTTATCCCGATTTAGTAAATGCAGTAGCACTGAGATTAAAAATGCCATATCCATGAGCATTACGGGTACGGTCAGCGCCTCCGGGTATGCGGTCAGCGTCAGTCCCTCATACGACAAGACTGTGACAGTCGCCGCGGCCGCCAAAAATACAATCCAATCCACAACTGTTATCACCGATAACAAAATTTTATTCTTCATAAGCTCTCTCCCATCAACATCTCTGTTATGGCATCAATCACATGATCCGCCGTCTCCTCTTTAAGCGGGATCACGCGGCTCCACATTCGCACTCCCTGATAAGAATAAAGGATCATGTCAACCGCCTGTGCGATATCGACTTTCTTGAATTCTCCCCGATTGATCCCATAGGCGAGAAAATTCCGCCATTTCGCAACACCTGCCTCATTCAGTTCTTGAAACAACCGGTTACTCACCGCATTGGAATATTCATAAATCGCAAGGCTGAGCGAATTATGAGCATCCTTAATCTCCTCCCTTAAAAGAGTAAGCGTATCCTTTAAGATGATTGCTGCCGGTATTTTGGCCTGCATCTGCCTTTCAAACTCATCGATGCTCTGATCGGACATTTCCCGAAACAGCTCCTCGAAAATTTCCGCCGTGCTATTGTAATGCCGATATAAGCCGCCCCTACTAAGCCCTGTTTTCTCACAAATATCCGTCATCGTCACTTCTTTAAAGCCCTTATCCGCAAACAACCGGTAAGCGGCCTTTTTTATTATTTCCCTCGTACGGCTTCCCTTTTCTCCCATTGATCTTTTCTTTCTGTTTCTTTGCGTCACCTGTGTCGTTTTTTATTATGCGACATAGGTGTCGCTTTTGTCAAGAAAAAAATATTTAATGGAAAAGAAAAAGTCCCCTAAGCGCGGGGACTTGTATATTTCTCAGCCGGAATGGCTTTCTTTTGATTGTAAAGGAAAAACGTGATCGCAAATGCGAAGATAAAGATCGAAATAAACTGCGAGGTGGAAAGCCCTCCTACCGCCCCCCGTTCGTCATTTCTAAATATTTCAATGATATATCTGCCTACGCTGTAAAACAGCAGATAAAAAGCAGAAACATTACCGCGGTATTTAGTGCGTCTCGCATAGATGATCAGACCAATCGCAAGCAACAGGTTCCCGCACGCCGAAAAAAGCTGCGTCGGAATCAAGGGCACACCGGCTGGTGCAAGTGCTCCTTCCGGAAATACGACACCGATTGCACAATCTGTTTCCCTTCCGTAGCAACAGCCTGCCAAAAAGCAGCCGACTCTTCCAAGCGCTTGATTCAACGCAACCGAAGGAGCCAGTATATCAAAATAACTCAAAAATGGTAACTTTTTAAATTTGCAATAAACATAAATTGTGAGGATTCCCGTAATGATCCCACCGTAAACAACAAATCCCTCTGATCCGAGCACCGCAAGCGGCTCCTGAAGAAACGATTTGAATTCTACAATAATAAACATCAGCTTTCCGCCTAAAAAGCCGAATATCAAAACGCAGATTGCAAGATTGATCAGCTCATCATCGCTGAGTCCATAACGCTTTGCACGGTAACAGCCTACGAGCACCGCAAGCAAAAAACCCAATCCTATCATCAAGCCGTAGCCGTGCACCGTAAACCTTCCTATCGTAAATAAATCAATTGCCATTCTATTTCCATCCTTCCCGTCAATTGCACATGCGATTGCCTGCGTCCATTATATTTTTTTTGGGGAAGAAAGTCAACTAGAATCAGGTACGCTGTCCCAGCACAAGAAAACGCAAAAGCGGCACTTTTTGTATGACGGTGTCCAGCAGATAAACTGCTGCAAACGTCCCTATCAGCGTAAGGATGTAATTCAAAGCTGTCGGGAAATGGACATACTCGGTTAAAACATACACAATCAGCACCATGAGAGGTCCATGCAGTACATAAATGGAATAGCTTTTTCTGTTCATATACCGCGTAATGGGCGTTTCAAAGCCAAACCACTGCCGGTAGCAGGAAAGCATCGTCAAAATTCCAAGCCAAGCATAACTATTTGTAAAAAATGTTTTTAGGTTTTCGGGTTCGGCATAATTTTTCCCATAATTTATAATTGTATAGACGATACCGGTCAAAACAGTGACAAGCAACAGCGGCCAATGCGCCTTCCGCAATTCTTCCTGCAATCCTTCATTAGAAAATACATAATATCCAAGCAGGAACACCCACACATAAACACCCCGGTACACGGTGATCAAGGGAGCATTGCAAATTTGGGAAGCGCCCCAGACGGTAAAGAATAGAAGAAAGGCGACCCAAAGGTTTACTCTTTCTCCAATTCCTACAAGAAATCCCTTTTTGTCGATACCTAACAGCAGTACAAGAATTGCCGATGCCAAAAACAATTCATGCAAAAACCATAGAGGGCCGATTCCAGTCGCCGCATAAATCAGATATTTTAATACGCGCGGTATGGCATATCCGCCAAACATATCGACATACTGCGCAGTGACCCAACTGCTTGACCAGCCAAGCAGAACTATAATACTGACAGACGGAATCAGTAATTTTACCGCCCGCTCCCTCATAAATTCTTTTTTGGTTCGAACAAGAAGCGCATACCGCGCGCTGATGCCGGCAACCAAAAATAAAAGCGCCATAAACCACGGATACACAAAGGACAGAAGCGCATCCGCCTGCGGTATTCCTTTTGCCTCCACGTTTCTGATGACACCCGAGCTGTTATAATTGTAACAAACATGATAAATGACAACCAAAACAACAACTGACCACCGAATATTGTCCAAATCGTGTTTTCTCATCTCTATACTTCCTTTCATTTGTATGAATTGTATGATTTATATAATTTATCATCTCTTGTCTTTCCTGTCAATCATATTCTTATATTATTTTACAATTATTTTACAATTTTATATTACAAAAAAGAAACGTAAATGTTATTGTAACTTTGTCAGTGATATTTCTATATCACTTTATTTTATTTTATTAGCTTGATCGATTAATCTTTATTCCCACAGTTATGCACTACGATTTTCAAAAGCGGAGGGGTTTCTATGAGAATCAAAAAAACAATCGCACTTTATGGGGGATATGCCACGGCTTTCCTGCTCATTCTCATCGGCTTTGCCATACTGCAAATAAAAACATTTTATCATTCAGAAAATACTTCTATTTATAGATTAAATAATACAGAAGCAACAGCTCCTGATTTTTCCATGGATATTTCTATTTCTAAAGAATGGATCGATGAGACGCTACATCCTGAAATGCCAAATGGTGCACAATATGACGGCGTAATTACGAACTATACGCAGGAAGCGCTGCGCGATTGGAAACTGGAAATTGATCTGCCTCAGGACTC
This sequence comes from uncultured Lachnospiraceae bacterium, assembly GCA_964566545.1. Lineage (GTDB taxonomy): Bacteria > Bacillota > Clostridia > Lachnospirales > Lachnospiraceae > JAEYFP01. Next base: position 53,710 of record CAZMIX010000008.1, read on the forward strand.
TTATATTGACAGTTTTTGGAATGGGGATTATGCACTAGAAAACGACAAAATCATCATTACCCCACTCGATTATAATGAACAAATACCATCAAATGAATCGATCTCGTTCGGATATGTGCTTTACTCAAAAAATTTCTTAGATTTTCAATCCGGATCGTTAAGTGGGTATCAGGTCATCAGACAATTTTCCTCTCCCGTCTTTTGGGGATTGGTCATCGCTTTTCTTGTCTGGCTCATCGCACTGATTATCCAAATTATTACTCATCTGCGTACGAGGAAATTTTTAAGACGCCATGCAAAGGACTCTAAAATCATTTCACAGTCCATGAACACATTTGCCGGCTTTATTGATGCGAAGGATTCCTATACGCAGGGTCATTCCAAAAGGGTTGCCATTTATTCGGGTGAAATTGCACGTCGCATGAAGCTGAGTCCCGAAGAAATTAACACGCTATACTATATTGCACTCATGCATGACTGCGGCAAAATTGGTATTCCCGATGCGATTTTGAATAAGCCGGACGCTTTGACAGTGGCAGAACGGAACATGATCCAGTCCCACACGCTGCTTGGCGGAAATGTCCTTAAGAATTTCACTGCAATTCCCGGAATCCGGGATGGCGCACTTTATCATCATGAGCGCTTTGATGGACAAGGCTATCCTTCCGGACTGAAAGGACTCCAAATTCCTCTCTACGCGCGAATCATCTGTATCGCCGATTCCTATGACGCGATGAGCAGCCGTCGCTGCTACCGAAAGCCATTTTGCAAAGACCGGGCGATCGAGGAGCTGACCGCCAATTCCGGAAAACAATTTGATCCGGATCTTGTGAAGTATATGATTGATATGATTAACGATAAGTTTGTAAACCTCGTACATATGGAAATTCAAACAGATTTTTGGGATTTGGAACCGACAGAAAGCACTGTTGCGGCATCGTCAGGATAACGTTTTCTACTGTTAGAACAAAAGTGCGCATAAAATGAAGGCGGGTGTTAACCGTTCCGGTCACCTTCAGGCCGTTTACCTTCTGATATTTCCTGATTGCCGCCTTTGTCTGCTTGCCAAGGATGCCATCCGGCGTTCCCGTTTTATATCCGAGCGCATTTAATGCGGTCTGTACCTGCATGATGACAAGCTTTGTCGTATAAGCGCCTGAGACACGCACGCAATAATTACCCGGCGCTACGGAAATTGTATTCCCCGTAATGCTCGTCCATGAGGACGCTCCCTGCTTCATGTATTCCATCGAACTGGACACGCCGGTAATCATCTCAGGGGCTATTGACGTTGCGCTGATTGTGCCGACGCCCGTAGGGATACCTGCCTTTTTCAAATTGATTGTCTGTCTGTCCGAGTCTGAGGTCGTCACGCCGTTGTCAGGCCTAAACAGCAGAATTCCCTTGCTTGTGCTCAGCCTGTTCATATCCAGGACGACGGAATTAGAGTTTCCGACATAGGTCCATGAATTTTCGGTGTCGGCAGCCACACTTGTAAAACAGTTTCCGGCTGTCATCGCCACGATCAATAGAAATACAAATACTTTACTAACTCTTCTCCTTATAGCATCTCCCCATTCTTTAGTTTACTTTTTTAGTTTTCTTTTGATACCTTTTCTTTCAAACCCTTTTCTTTTATCTCCTTCCGTTTTGATTTTTTACTCTGAAAGCCGTGCTTCTCACTTCACTTCTTTTTGGGCGCATGATCCTTCATGCCCCCGATCGCGCCGCCTGCCGCTGCCCATAAATAAAAACCCGCCACTGTCGCATAAGGAGTATATCTTTTTTTATATTTTTTAAACAGAGCAGGGGTAATATTCTTATGGTGGTAAACCATCCGCATCCCGCGCTGGATCGCAAGATCGCCGTAGCTTAACACATTGGGGCGTTGCATTGAAAAAATCAACAACATTTCCGCTGTCCATACGCCGATGCCCGGCAGCTTGATGAGCACATCCGTCACCTGTTCATCAGACATTCTTGCAAACGCAGACAAATTCAGGCTTCCATCGAGTATCCGGTCTGTGATTTCTTTCATATAATGCGCTTTTCTCATTGAAATGCCGCAGCCCTGCAGCTCCTCCTCAGAGATTTCTGCCAGATGAGCCGGAGTCAGCGGCGCAAACTTCTCCTGTATCCGTCCCCATACTGTATCGAGCGCTTTTGAAGAAATCTGCTGCCCCGCTATCGAATTTAACAGCGCTTCATACAGATCCGGTATAACCGCACGCTTTAGAATGCCAAGCTCGTCAATGACCGCACCGAGCACGGGATCTTTTTTCTTTAAATATTGCATCTCCTTTTCGCCATATGAAAAATAATATGGCTGTCCCTGCTCATTTTCCATCTATTACTGTGATCCTTTCTATGGATTGTCTTCTATTTTCGTGACTAATTTTTAGGTTCTCTTTTAAGAAAAATACCCATTTATTATTTCTTGATATGAAACATTCCCTTGATTTCTTTCAAGGCATCGCTTCTCAGCCGGGAAACCGCGCCGGGATTCCTTTCAAGAATACGCCATAGACTTTTGTACTCCTTATCGGTCTGCATATGCAGCCGCAAACGGATCTTCCCAAGCTCCTGCATATAACGCTCCTCCTGCGGACTGTCCGGCTTGTTTTTCCGGAAATAAATCTTTGCCTGCTCCTCAAGCTTCTGCAGACGGCCGTTATTTTTCTCGCGGACTCCGTTCAGCGTCTCCTCAATCCATTCCTTCCGGGACTGTTTCTTAAGCGCCTTGCCCTCCTCATATTTCTGCCATTCATCGTCCACGATAGCGGAGATGACTTCGACGCGCTTCTCAAGGCGTCTGATCTGTTCATTGCTCTCACTCAGCTTTGCAAGCATTTCCCGCAAATTTATGGCTTCGTTGAACGACTGCGTGAAGTCAGCCGCCACATAAATCGTGAGTGCGAACGCCGCGATATCCGCCGCCGTTTTGGGTATCGAAAACACAAGCCCTTCTATCGGCACATGTCCAAACCGCACGAGAATAACCGAAAAAATACCCCATGCAAGCGAGACAAACAAACAGATGTGCCCGTTTAAATTGAACGGCTGATCGCCATAGTCCCAATATCTGACCTCAAACAGCTTTTCCATGCAGGCGCCTGTGCAGTATTCCAGCACGGTCGCGCTCAACAGACCGAATATATACACAAGTACGAGGTGGTCTTTTACCGGAAGCGTCACAAATAAGATCACGATCGCGCCAAAGCCGTAGATCGGTAAAAACGGCCCGTGCATGAAGCCCCTGTTTACCCATTTGTGTTCTTTTACCGACACATAGCCCGTCTCCCATACCCAGCCGATAAAGCAATAAATGTAAAAGAACAGCATCCATTGTGTTACCGTATAGACGCCCATTTCCATACTCCTTTGTAAGATCAGCCGGCAAAATTCAAGTCAGAAAAAACTTCCGACGCATCCTTGCCGATATTTGTGATTATTTTGTCGTCGACATGCACATACCCCTGTGTGCCGTCCTTGCCTTTTACCAAAATCCATTCCTGACCATCCGTCGCCAGAAAGAATACTTGCTTTTGTGCAGGGATCACGACCGTATCGGCGCCTTCCTGCATCTCATAATAGACAGGCAGATCCACATACAGCTCATGAAACTTTTCCGGCAGCATCGTGTACATGCCGCCGTAATCCTGCTCCTGCAATGTTTGACCATCGTAGTCATACCACCAGCTCCGATAAACCTGCGCTGTTTCCAGCAAATCCGTGCGCACCGTTCCCCATACGCAGCCCTCATACGCAAAGCTATTCCATTTGCCGTCTTCTGAAAACAGATGGCCTGTCACTTCACCAAGATAATGGAGCGTATCCGTATATGTGAAAAAGTGAGTTACACTGCAGTCGTTGTTTCCATGATCCACGATCGCGATTTCAAGTCCGTCGAAATACGGAGAAATATCCGTCATATAAAATATTTCCGTTTCCGGAATTTCCAGAATGATCTCAAAATCAGACAGCCTGAAGGAATTGCCGTCGATCGTAAGAACGCCTTCGTCTTCCGGCGTAACTTCATAATTGACCGTGCAGCTTCCTGCCTCTTCGGAAAGAGTTTCATTTACAGGGGTTTGGCATGGGAATTCTTTTGGATAGGGATGCGATGTTTTATAATTCGCCTCCGCCTTTTTGATCAAAGTGACATTTTCCTCTTCCGTTTTGCTGAGCACGCCGTCTTCGATTTCATTGACCGATCCGGTATACCATGTGCACGAATCAAAATGGCACTGCAGATAATAATCGGTAAACAGCTTGCCATGCCTCGCAAAGATTTCATTGCGGGCAAGCGAAAGCTTATCATCACTTAAACCCAGTAAATAGTCTTCCTCAAGAACCATCACCGCGCTCATCGGCAGCACGAATTCCTGTGCATCATATTTGACATTCGGCTTGTCAATTTTCAGCGATTTTGCAATGCGGGTGTTATAGGCTGCCATTTCGTTGTATTCATCCGCTATTTCCTGATCCTCCACCACATATGGCACATCCGTCGGCTCCGACATGTAGTACATCGTATCGTCAGTGTAGGCGAGCTGCGTCAGGCCGCCGTCTTCAAGCACCATACCGTCTGTATGGTAAAAGCCGCAGAGATAGCCCATTCCCTCCGATGTTTCATAAGAGGACTTTTGAAAAAAGGAAAATCCGTTTTCATTTTCCTGGACAATATAGCGGTCGTCCCATGTCGTCGGAAGAATTATGGTGACTTCCTCCCATGTGTAGGCGGTTCCGGCGATTGCTTCGTCCGGTTTATCGGTGGCTTCCTCGGCTTTAGAAGCTTCTTCCGGCATGGTTGTCGGGTTGGATCCAGAAGTTTCTACGGCGGCGCCTTCCTCCCTCAAGGCTGTGTCTGCGGCGCTGTCAGCCCCGCCGCAGCCGTTCAGGAGGGCTGCTGTAAGCAGGAGGGCGGCCGTGTTTATTAAAATAGTTCGTTTCATACTTGTTCCCCTTTTATTTTGTTTTTAGCGCGCGCATCGAATTCAGGATCGCGATTACCGAGACGCCGACGTCGGCGAATACGGCTTCCCACATGTTGGCGAGGCCGATTGCGCCCAGCAGCAGCACGAGAGCTTTGACTGCGAGCGCAAATGTAATGTTCTGTTTTACGATGCGCAGTGTTTTTCTCGATATTTGTACGACAGAGGCAATTTTTCTGATATCGTCGTCCATCAGCACGACGTCCGCAGCCTCGATGGCTGCGTCGGAACCCATGCTTCCCATGGCAATTCCGATATCCGCTCTCGTCAGCACTGGCGCGTCGTTGATGCCATCCCCGACAAACGCGAGCTTTTCCTTTATATTCTGCTTCTGCAAAAGTTCTTCTACCTTTGCTACCTTGCCGTCCGGCAGCAGCTCCGCATGCACTTCATCGATGCTAAGGTCTTTTGCCACAGCTTCTGCGGCTTCTTTTCGATCTCCGGTCAGCATGACGCTCTTCCTGACACCGAGTTGCTTCATGCGTCCGAGAGCTTCCTTCGCGCCCTCCTTTACCGTATCCGCGATGATGATTGCGCCGGCAAACGTCCCTTCGCTTGCGGCATAGACGACCGTGCCGCCGCTTTCACATGGAAGATAGCCGATCCGCTCTTCCTTCATCAGTTTTTCGTTGCCAAGCAGCACTTCTTTCCCATCGATCATCACGCGGACGCCATGTCCGGCAATTTCCTCCGCATCCGTAACCCGGCTGCTGTCCGGCTCCTTTCCGTAGGCCTCCGAGATCGAAGCGGCAATCGGGTGATTGGAGTAGCTTTCTCCCAAAGCCGCCAGCTCTAACAGCTCTTCCTTCGTGCGGCCCTGCGGAAGAATTTCCTGTACTTTAAATTCACCCTTTGTCAGCGTTCCCGTCTTGTCAAATACGATCGTCGTCATTTCGGCTACAGCTTCCAGATAATTGCTGCCCTTCACAAGCACGCCCAGCCTGGATGCCGCACCGATTCCTCCGAAAAAGCCAAGCGGAACGGAAATAACAAGTGCGCACGGGCAGGAGATAACGAGAAAAATGCAGGCTCTCTGGATCCACTCGCCCCATCCGCCGCCAAAAATCAGCGGAGGCAGCAATGCCAAAAGCACCGCTCCGACCGTCACTACAGGCGTATAATATTTTGCAAACCGTGTAATAAAATTCTCTGCCCTTGATTTCTTACTGCTCGCATTTTCCACAAGCTCCAATATTTTAGCAACGGTGGAATCCTCGAATTCCTTTGTCGCCTTCACCTTTAAGGTGCCGCTGCCGTTGACACAGCCGCTGATGACCGCATCACCTGCCGCCGCTTTCCTCGGAACGGACTCGCCTGTCAGCGCCGCCGTATCGATCAGCGATTCCCCTTGAAGCACAATGCCGTCAAGCGGAATACGCTCGCCCGGCTTGATCACGATAACGCTGTCTACCGCCACTTCCCCCGGATCCACCTGCTTAAGCCTGCCGTCCTCCTCAATGTTCGCATACTCCGGACAGATATCCATCATATCGGAAATGGATTTGCGGGACTTATCGACCGCATAGTCCTGAAACAGCTCTCCGACCTGATAAAACAGCATGACCGCAATGGCCTCGGAATACTCCTTGATGCCAAACGCACCAAACGTCGCCAGCATCATCAGAAAATTTTCATCAAACACCTGACCATGGCTGATATTTCTGACCGCCTTGAAAATAATGTCATAGCCGATCAGCAAGTAAGGGATCAGATACAGGAAAAATAAATACCAGGTACCCTCCATGCCCTCAAGCCTGCCCGTATACTCCGCCGCAAGCAGTCCGCAAAAAACCAAAAATGTGGCTATGATACGGGCTAATACCCGCTTCTGCTTTTTTGTCATTTTAAAAAGCTCCTCTTTTCTGTCAGATTTTATCCGGTCAAACTACTGTCTTTAAAACAAAAGTGTGCTCCTCCCACCATTACACCAATATCTTGCAGTCCGGCTCCACCTTCGCGCATACGCAAATGATTTTCTGCATGATTTCATCGAATTTATCTTCTTCTGCTTCTACCATAAGCTTTTGTGTCATAAAGCTCACGCTCGCATTGCTGACGCCGTCCAGCTTTTTGATCGCGTCCTCCATCTTTGCCGCACAGTTCGCACAGTCCAAATCCTCTAATTTAAATTTTTTTTTCATCTTATATCGTCTCCCTTCTCTACTCTTTTTATCATATGCGTCCCGCTTTGATGCTTCTACAGCCGCATCTCATTCTTCGATATGCTCTCTTCCCTGCGCAATAATTGTACGGACATGTCCGTCGGCAAGAGAGTAAAAAACGGATTTTCCTTCGCGCCGGCTGCTCACAAGCTTTGACTGCTTTAATATTTTGAGCTGGTGTGAAATCGCGGACTGCGTCATGTTCAGCGCCTCCGCAATATCGCATACACATACATCTGCCTCAAACAGCACAAATAAAATGCGGATCCTCGTCGAATCCCCGAACACCTTGAACAGCTCCGCCAAATCGTAAAGCTCCTCTTCTGCCGGCATTTTTTCATTTACAATTTTTAATGAGTCCTTGTGCAAACAAAAGGTATCACAACATTCCACATCATTTCCTGCCATCGTTAAACGCTCCTTTTCTGATAATGTTTGTTCATATGAGCAACTGTTCATATGTCTATATTATTCCTATTACCGACAGATGTCAATACCTGATTTTAAAATTATCTGAAAGCAGCACAAATCTGTTTATTGATTTTTATCCCGCTCTGCCCTATAATTGTTGCTGATAGTTTGCAATTAAACGCCTGAAAAGATCGGCATGGACAGGAGTAATGACAGTGATTCGAAGGGTTACGGACACAAAAACGGTGGAACATCTATTTGGCGTTTGGGAGAAAACGATGATCCGGTCATGTTTGCAGGGGATTATGGGAGAAATTTATGCGAAGCCTTCCGAAGATCCATTATCAGCGATGGCGATACTTGGAGATTTTATTTTCCTTGCAGGCGTACCAGACAAGGAATTCGTATCATATAGGCCGGATTGGTACAAACAGGATTTTACGATCATGGTGCCCCAGCATGACGAATGGGGAAAGCTGATCGAGCAATGTTATAAAGAAAAAACGAAAAAAGTGATCCGATACGCCGTAAAAAAAGAACCTCATGCGTTTGATACTAAAAGGCTGAAAAGCGCGCTGTCGGCATTACCTGAAGAATATGAAATAAAAATGATCGATGAAACTATTTATCGGAAATGCAAGGCTGTCGATTGGAGCCGGGATTTGGTGTCACAGTTTGAAAATTATGAGCTGTACCACAGGCTTGGTTTGGGCGTTGTCATCCTAAAGGATGGGGAAATCGTATCCGGCGCATCCTCTTATTGCCGTTACAGGGACGGCATCGAGATAGAAATCGACACGCAGGAGCGTTATCGGAGAAAAGGCTTTGCCTATCTTTGCGGGGCAAAATTGATTTTAGAATGTCTGGATAGAAATCTATATCCAAGCTGGGATGCCCAAAATATGAGTTCTCTGGCATTAGCGGAGAAATTAGGCTACCACCGTGACCATGCCTATCCCGCATACGAAATACCGGTTATCCCTTTTTCCGATGCGCCGTAATAATTGTATAGCTGTAAGCATTTACCGTGATTACGCAACCGGCCGTACTGATATACCAATTCTTCCCTTTTCTGGTGATGCCGCTGTCGGAAGCTTTGATTTTTTCCCTGCACCATCCGACGACATCACCCGCCTCCAGACAAAGGTTTCTTTTTATACGTTCGATTCCCAGCTCTGTTGTATGCAGCCTGTCCAGGTTTAAAATCAATTCGTTCCCGCTGTTACCGTTCATTTTTATTTTCTCCGATCCGCCCGAATCCTTCAGGAATGCACTGCCCTGTCTCCCGTTTCCATTTTTTAATAGAAGAAAGACGTTCCTTCACCGATTTCTCCTCACCGGATTCGGTGGGGTGATAATATTCCGTGCCCTTCATTGACTCGGGCAGACATTCCATTTTCGTCAGCTTTTCTTCCGCATTGTGTGCGTACTCATAGCCCTTGCCGTAGTCAAGCTCTTCCATCAGCTTTGTCGGCGCATTACGAAGCGGCAGCGGCACAGGCTCCAGCCGTTGGTTCCTGATATCGCTCTTGCATTGTTCACAGGCAGTATAGAGCGCGTTGGATTTAGGCGCCATCGATAAATAAGTGACCACATGGGTCAAATTGATATCGCATTCCGGCACGCCGAGAAAATGGCATGCCTGATAAGCCGCCACCGCCACCTGTAAGGCATGGCTGTCCGCTATCCCGATATCCTCGCTCGCAAAACGGACGAGACGCCTCGCGATATAGAGCGGAGACTCGCCGCCCTGCAGCATCCTGAGCATCCAGTAGATCGCCGCATCAGGATCGCTGTTGCGCATCGATTTGTGAAGCGCGGAAATCAGATTGTAATGCTCCTCGCCGTTTTTATCATATAAAAGTGACTTCCGGCTGATGCACTGCTCCAGCCCTTCATTCGTCACCGTAATGCCTTCCTTGGACAGCTCTCCGTTTAAAACGGCCATTTCCAGCGTGTTTAAAGCCGCCCGCGCGTCGCCGTTTGCAAATGCCGCGACAGCCTTAAGCTGGTCCTGCGTAATAAAAATATTCTGTCCGCCGTAGCCCTTCGGATTCTGCATCGCATTGTGAAGCAGCCTGCACAAATCCTCTTCGGTCAGAGCCTTCAACACGAACACCTTGCAGCGGGACAGCAGCGCGGAATTGATTTCAAAAGTTTTCCGTCGTCGCGCCGATCAGTATAATGCTGCCCTTTTCCACATACGGCAGAAACGCATCCTGCTGCGCCTTGTTGAAACGGTGGATCTCGTCTACGAACAGGACGGTCCTGATCCCGAGCAGCCGGCCTTCATCCGCCTGCTTCATAACATCCTTGATTTCCTTAATGCCGCTCGTCACTGCCGAAAAATTGATAAAATCCGCCTTCGTCCTGCCCGCGATGATGCTGGCGAGCGTCGTCTTTCCGACACCGGGCGGACCCCAGAAAATCATCGAGGACACTTGATCCTTCTCGATGAGCTGACGCAGCATTTTCCCTTTTGCGAGCAGATGCTCCTGTCCGACAAACTCCTCCAGCTTTTCCGGACGCAGTCTGTTCGCAAGCGGCGCGCTCTGCACCCTGTTTTCCTCAAATAAAGACAGTTGTTTCATTAAAAAATCCCTCCTGCCTACAGTATAGCAAACGTTTGTTCTGTATGCAAGAGGTGCTTTTTATTTTTGATGATGCTTTTCTATTTTATTCTCGTATCGCCGTCAAAGCGATATCCGAAACCGCGTATTGTATGAATATACCCTCTTGATTCATGAAGCTTTTCGCGAAGCCGGTTGATATGAGTATCTACTGTTCTCAGTCCCGCATAATACTGATATCCCCAAACCTTATGAAAAAGCTCCTCTCGGGAAATGATCCTTCCCTTATTTTTTGCAAGTGTAACCAATATTTGATACTCCTTCGGGCTGAGATTAATTTCCTGCTGATTTACGTTTACTTTGTGTGAGGAGGGTTCAATAGTAAGTCCGCCGAAATAATAGGTATGAGAGTCCTGCGGCTGAGTTCTGCGAAGGAGCGCCTTTATTCTGGCAGACAATACTTCCATATTGACGGACTTTCTAAGGTAATCGTCAGCCCCTATCTCCAATCCATGAATTTCATCAAAATCCGCATTTCTGGAAGTGAGAATGATAATAGGCGCCATCGAATGTTTGCGAATTTCCCGGCATACTGTCCAGCCATCATAGACAGGAAGAATCACGTCAATGATGATTAGATCAATTTTATTCTGTTTTTCTTGAAATATTTCCAGCGCACATGCTCCGTCATATGCTTCTAATATAGCAGCTCCTTCTTCTTCCAGGAAATTTTTCAACCTGCTCCTTGCTTCCTGATTTTCGTCAGCAAGCAAAATTATACGATTACTAAGCATCGTTACACCTGCTATGTATCTGTTTGTCTTTAATGAATTGTTCAGTAAATAAATCTTTTGTAGTATAGCATATCTTTTCACAAAAATCGGAAAATACACAGTTATTTCACATAAAGAACACGAATTGTTAAGAAAATAACACGAAAACAGGCAGCAAGAATTTTTATCCGTAAAAATTCCTCTGCCTTCCTGCTAAAATGCAGACTATGCCTGATTTCTCTTCAAGGTTCCTTCCACCGTATCAAACATAGATTCATAATGATTTCCATAGGCCTGCAAGGCTTTAAAAAGAAGCTTCTGATATTCCGCAAACATTATTTCTTCGTCTTCCTCTTCGCCATATTGACCGGTTACTTCTTCTGCCGGCGCTCCTACCGTTCCCGGTGCCGGCATTTCATCCTGGGAAATTTCACCATCCCCGTTTACATCGTATTGCGCAAAGAATTCATCCGCGGTGAGCGCATTGGAGATTCCCAGTTCCGAAATCATTTCCTCATACTCATCGGCCGATATGGTGCCGTCCGAATCTGCGTCAAAGCTGGCGATACCGCCTGTGCTGCCGCTCTCTGAAGAAATCTGCTCCAAACGCTTTGCCTCCATCATGGCGGAGTACTCTTCTGCAGACAATACGCCGTCTCCGTCCACATCATACTCACTCAGCGTTTCTTCGTCAACAGTAGCGGAAGAGGTTTCCGAAATTTCCGGAATTGGTTTGCCGCCGCACATCATCTCCATATGCTCGGCAGAAGACAGCGTTTCTGAAGAAGCAGGCTCCGGAGGCGGAGGCGGCATCTTATCGCAACCTTCGGTTGTCGTGGAACTATCGACCTGAAAAGCATTGGATGCATCTTTGGCACTATAAGAACCGACATTCTGGTACTGATAGTACGATTCGTTTCTAACTGAACTAATCATATAACTGGCTCCTCGTATTATATAGTAGTAGTGTTTATAGTCCCTCTCCAAGGACTGTATGCTATACTTTTGGAGATACTGTGGATTGGTTCCACCTTCCTACCACTCGATGGTTTAAGAAAGGCTCCAACCACAGTCTCTTTGTATATTTGTTAATCAGTTAGATACCGCATGACGGTTTATTTAGAACGAGGTTACAATCGCAGAGAGTACCAGTGGATTCCAAACAGTGTCAAATACATTTCAAAGGAGTATTGCTATGATTTACGCAGGAATTGATGTTGCCAAGGATAAGCATGATTGCTTTATCACGAACTCAGA
>CAZMIX010000009.1:0-4825 GCA_964566545.1 uncultured Lachnospiraceae bacterium
AAAATATAAGAATCAACAAATACTAAGCCATATGAGAAACTCATATGGCTTTTATTATTATAAGAAATTCTTCCGAATTTCCTATAACAAAATTTCATACGTAGCTGTTTTCATCAAAAAATAACAGGAGGAATATACGATGGCAAAATTAGATTGCAGTGTGGATAGCTGCATACACAACAGCGAAGAACTATGCTGTAGGGGCGAGATTAATGTAAAGGGTCTGCGTGCCTGTTCCATGTGCGATACCTGCTGCGGCAGCTATCAAAAGAGAAGCGGGGATAACGCATCCAATGCGACAGTATATCCAAACGAGACAATTAGAATAAACTGCGAGGCGGCCAATTGTATTTACAACAGTGATTTCCGGTGTACCGCCAAAAGCGTCGGAATCGCGGGCTATGGCGCGCGCGACAAGGAAGAGACAGAATGCTCCACATTCAGAGAGCGCTAAGAAAAATGCCGGACGCGGCTAATGCTGTATTTGTGCCACTCGGGCAAGACCCCTGAGTGGCATGGTTTTTGTTAGGGGAGTTTACGGTGAGGACAAGAAAGTGCGAAATACACATGAAAATATGACATTTGACACGTGTAAAACACTTCAAAAGCATGTATGATAATAAATAAGATAATAAAAAAAGCAGAAGTATGAAAATAAAGAATAGGAGGATACAAATATGGCATTTTGTAGGCAATGTGGAAAGGAATTAACAGAGGAATCAAAATTTTGTGTGGAATGCGGAGCCGCAGTTGAGATCAAATCCGCTGCAGATACGGAGGAAAAGCAGGCAAAAGAGGCGGCGGAGATCATAAATGAGCTTTCCGCTGAGGCAGCGGGAGAATCAAAGGCAAAAGAGAATCAATACCAAAGCCGGTATCAATACCAGCAGCAGGCCTATGATCCGCGAAAATCCAGAACGCTTGCAGGCATTCTCGGTATTCTTTTCGGGTACTTTGGCGTACATAATTTTTATCTTGGCTACACAACGAAGGCCGTTATACAACTATGTGTTACCATTGTTGGTTTGCTGTTAAGCTGCATTGTGATTGGAGCTTTTATTGTGATGGGCATCGCGATATGGGGTCTGGTTGAAGGTGTCATGATTCTTGCAGGCAGTATCAATGTGGACGGTAAGGGTATACCGCTGAAAGATTAGGCTGAATCAAATGAAAATCATTTTATAATAAAGGGCGCCGCAGGGGACATTTTATCAATCTCTCAACGGCGTCTTTTGTTTGTTGGTTCCCGCATTATAAAAAGGGATGACAATTGTGACAACTTCCGGTTCAAATATTGACGAATTCTTTTATTTATGTTATTCTTTACTACGACAGACATACTACGACAGTCGTAGTAAACAAGGAGGTGGTAGGTTGATTAGCAGTGATGTGATAAGAGGGTACAATGATATCCTGATTTTGTACCTGCTGCTTGAAAGGGAATCTTACGGTTATGAAATTTCAAAACAGATCAGGGAGTTGTCAAAGGAAAAGTATATTATTAAAGAAACGACCCTGTATTCCTCTTTTAACAGGCTGGAAGGAAACGGATTTATCGAAGCCTTCAGCAGGGAAAGCGAGGCGGGACGCCGCCGAACCTACTACCGCATTTCGGAGGCGGGCAGGAGTTACTATCAGGAGAAATGCGAGGAATGGGAGCTGACAAAGGAGGTTGTCAACCAATTTATCGTTGGTGAAAAAGAAACCGAAAACAAATCAAAATCATGAGAGGGAAGAAAAATGGAGACGATTTATAATTATTTGGATGTGATGTTCGCATCGGTTGAGAAGACGGAACAGATCGAAAAAATCAAGGCCGACCTGGCTGCGAATATGGAGGACAAATACCGGGAGCTGAAGGCGGCGGGTAAGTCGGAGAACGAGGCGATCGGTACGGTCATTGCGGAATTCGGCAATGTGGAGGAGCTGCTTAAGGAGCTTGGCGCCGTAAAGCAGGCGGATGAAACGCATGAGGCGCAGAGATCCGCACGGGCGGAAGAAGCGGATTATGAGGATGAAAATGGGATTTGCAAGTCCGGCGTCCGACTGAAAAAGGTGACCGAGCGGGAGGTCGACGATTATATGGAAGAGAAGCAGCATATGCTTGGGAAAACAGCAATCGGCGTATTCATTATTATTATGGGCACCGTAGCTATGATTTTGCTGGCGCATCTGCTTCCGAAAATTATTGTGCATCCTTCGGCGGAGGAGATGGGCAATGTAATTCCAATTGTTGTGCTGTTAATATGCGTAGCGGCGGCTGTCGGTATTTTTATCACTTCCGGCTTGCGGTTCTCAAAATATGAATACATGGAAAAAGGCGTGTGGGTTGAAGAATCCGCGAGAAGCCGTCTTATGAAGGAAATGGAAGCAGACTTGCCCAAGAGCACTCTCGCATTGACAAGCGGTGTGATGCTTTGTATTTTAGGCGTGGCAGTATTCCTGATCATGGGTGCGGCTATGCCTGCCGGCGATGATGGAGGAGTGTACGGACTGTGTATTTTGCTGGTTATGGTTGCAGTCGCCGTGGTTCTTTTCATAAAAATTGTCGCAAAAAGAGATATTTATACGATGCTGCTTGGAATTGAGGGTTATGCGCCAGAGCGTGCAAAGGAAAATAAGATTATCGGTATCGTTGCCTCCGTCGTATGGCCGCTGACGACCGCTGTATTTTTGGTATGGGGATTAGCCTTCAATGGCTGGTATATTTCCTGGATTGTCTTTCCTGTTGTGGGCATCTGCTTTGGTGCATTTGCCGCCGCTTGCAGCGCCATGACAAGGAAGTAGTGCACCCCTCCTGTTCCACTGTGCGGAACAAAGGTTTCAATAAGCGGAATCCATACATTGTAAGAACAAAGTGTCTAAAATATAATAAAGGACGTAAAGAAAACTATATAATGTATACAAAAGGAGGTTTGGGTATGTTAAAGGCGAATGTAGGACAGAGCACACTTGCGGATGCAAGGGCGGCAGGAAAGGAAGCGGCGTCAATTGCGAAAAAAGGTCTGGCGTATGTAAAAATGGCTTTTGTCTATGGAAGCTGCACATATGATATTTCGTCGATGCTTGCGGGGGTTAAAGAGGAGCTGGACGGGGCGGCGATTCTTGGAAACACGTCGTTTACCGGCGTTATTACGCCTTCCGGCTATGTCGCTTCTGACGATGGCTTTGTCGGCATTATGGCGCTTTCCGATGAAAACATGGCAGTTGGGACAGCGGCTATGGGACGGGGCGCCGATCCGTTTGAAACCGGAAGAAAGCTTGCACAGGAAGCGATGAAAAAGGCTGGAAAATCGACCGCACCTGCATTTTTCTATATGGCTGCTTCTCCGGCGGAGGAAGAATTCTATTTAAAGGGAATCAGCTCCGTTATCGGAAGAGTGCCGTTCTTTGGCGGAAGCGCCGCGGATAATTCGATTGCCGGCGAATGGAAGCTGTATGCGGAGGACAGCGTATTTGCGGATGGAGCGATTGTGGCATTTTTCTATACGGACGCAAGGATCGAAAATCTGTTTACGGGGGCTTACCGGGAAACGGAGGACTTCGGCGTTATCACGAAAGTGCTTGGCAACCGCACGCTGGCGGAAATCGACGGAATCCCTGCGACGGAAAAGTACGCGCAGTGGATGGGGTGCTCTAAGGAAGCTGTGACCGGGGGAAATCTGCTTGTGACGACGATCACATCGCCGCTCGGAGTTAAGGACCGGCTCGGTGATCTGATCGCTATCCGGCATCCGATGAACGGAAATGATGACGGTTCCATGGCGGTCGGAAACAACCTTTCGGAAAAAACGTGTGTCATTCGCATGGAGGCGAGCGTGGACGAACTAATCGCATCTGCGGGTGATACGGTAACGGCGTTGCTTGAGAAGCTCGATCAAAAACCTGCGGCACTGCATCTGGTGCATTGCGGCGGACGCCGTGCCGGCATCGGAGACAGGATCGGAGAGATCGTAAGCGGGATCAAAGCGGCAGCAGGGGATATTCCTTTCATCGTTGAGTTTACGTTCGGGGAATACGGCTTTGTCAGCGACAGCAATAATACGTGCGGCGGCCTGATGCTGTCTTATACTGCATTTTGCGGATAACAGGAATACGGAGGTGATGCTATATGAAAATGATAATTGACGGAAAAGCGGTGGATGCTTCCGACAACAAGGTAATAGAGGTGCTAAATCCGGCAACGGGGAAGGTGATCGATACGGTTCCGGAGGCGACCGCGGAGGATTTGGAAAACGCGGTGGCGGCGGCGAAGGCGGCACAGAAAATATGGGCGAAGGTGCCGGTATATGAACGCGTAGAGATCATGATGAAATTCATCTCGCTCGTGGAACAGGATAAGGAAACGCTCGCGCGGACGTTATCGGACGAGACGGGAAAGCCGATCAAGGAAGCCAGAGCGGAAATCGGTAACATTTCCATCGCTTTTAAAGCGTTCTCTGAAAAAGCGAAGCATCTGTACGGCGAGGTGGTTCCGGCAGGACTTGAAGCGGGGCAGGATAAAAATATCCTCTTTACGCAAAGGGAGCCGATCGGAGTAGTCGTCTGCGTGATTCCCTTTAACTTCCCGTGTGACTTGTTTGACCAAAAGGTAGCGCCGGCGCTGCTTGCCGGAAATGCGGCAATTGTCAAGCCGTCGACGGATAATCCGTTGACGTTATGTAAACTCACAGCGCTCATGAACGAGGCGGGCGTGACGCCGGGCGCGATTGAGGTTTTGACGGGAAGAGGCTCCGTGATCGGGACGCCGCTGTGTTCTCATCCGGATGTCCATCTCGTGACGCTGACAGGCTCTACCGAGGTCGGCATCGAAACGGCAAAGGCC
>CAZMIX010000009.1:4835-35081 GCA_964566545.1 uncultured Lachnospiraceae bacterium
GGAAACGATGCGTTTATTGTGCTGGAGGATGCGGATGTGGATCTTGCGACCGATGAGCTCTTGTGGGGACGTATGTATAATACAGGGCAGGTATGCTGCGCGTCCAAGCGGTTCCTCGTACATAAAAGCCGTGTGGAGGAGTTTACGACAAAGGCCGTCGCGAAAATAAGCGCGATCAAATGCGGGATGCCTTCTGATGAAGCTTCCCAGATGGGGTGCCTGATCAGCGAAAAGGCTGCAATCGGCGTGGAAGCGCAGGTCAACCGCGTGGTGGAGCAGGGCGGCACGATCGTGCTCGGCGGCAAGAGAAACGGCGCTTTCTACGAACCGACCGTTATTGCGAATGTACCCAAGAGCGCGGATGTGGCAAAAGATGTGGAAATTTTCGGACCGGTTGTCCCCATCGTCGCCTTTGAGACGACAGAGGAAGCGGTTGAAATTGCAAATGCGTCGAAGTTCGGTCTTTGCGGCTGCGTATTTTCAAAAGATATGAAGAAAGCGTTTGCCGTGGCTAATGCGCTCGAATGCGGCGGAGCGGTCATTAATGGCGCGAGCTTCTTCAGAAGCTTTGAAATGCCGTTTGGCGGCTATAAATTCTCAGGAATCGGGACGGAGGGTGTCATGTCGACCTTTAATGAGATGACGAGAACCAAATCCGTGGTTTTAAAAAATATTTTAGCTTAATTCCGACTGCTGGATCCCGGGTGAAAAAATATACGCCGTTATTCCCTGTGAGTAATGTGGGTGCGCATACTATACAACAAATAATATACAACATAAAGGGTTCATGGTAAAACCATGAACCCTTTATGTTGTATATCCCATACGTTTTGATATTTCACAGGCCGCTTTTTTGACTTCGCTGATCACAAATGACAGCTTTTCGTCCGTCACTTGGGAAATGGGGCCGCTTGCGCTGATGGAGGCGATTGCGTCGCCGCGGTAGTCAAATATGGGCGCACCTACGCAGCGGTGTCCGGTCATATACTCCTGATTGTCGATCGCATAGCCCTGCGCGCGCACTTTTTTCAGATGCTGCTTTAGTTCTCTGGCGGATATGATCGTATTGGGCGTGAATTTCTCAAACTTTAGGCGGTAGAGAATTTCATCGAGTTCATCGCCGGACAGACAGGCGAGCATACATTTTCCCATCGAGGAACAATAAGCGGGGGAACGATAGCCGATCTGCGTGTAAAGCCGCGTTGTCGGATACAGATCGAGCTTTTCCACATAAATGACGTCTATTCCGTCCAGAATGCCGAGATGGGCGGTCAGATTCAGATCCTCTCTGAGCGTGGCAAGAATCGGCTTGGATTCTGTCTGCAATTCCAGGCCATTGATATGGCTGCTGACTGTTTCGATCAGTTGGATGCCGATCGTATAGCAATTGTTCCGATCCTTTTCCACATAATGCCGCTCGTGCATCGTATGCAGAAGCCGGTAAACGGTCGTCTTGCTGATGCCGCTTTCCGCCGTGATTTCGGTCAGGGACATCGGGTGGTCGGTGCGGGCCAGCAATTCAAGAAGGTCAAATGCCCGGTTAATTACACGTATGTTATCCTCCATTGAGCCTCCTTCCGGCTGGAATGCGCCTTAATCAGAAGTTTGAAAAGCAGTTTCTAATTAAACTATATTATAAAAGATGGCAATTGGTTGTGCAATAGAAAGCGTCGAAAATTATGTTTAATAGTTGCAAATTCAAGTTGGTTTCCGGTATAATAAAAATATTGTGTGGACAGGAAAAGAAAATTTTTTCTTGTAGGAAAAAAATTTTTCTTCGCTTGACATTAGATAAGGGATGTGTTAGATTTATTAGGTGTCTTGTTGACACGCAAATACAAGTAGAGTATCCACTCTCACCCCGGGACTTGAGAAGATGTTACCGGGTGTTCATAAAAAAATGCTTCATGCGCAAAGATGCGCATGGGTTCTGTTTATGAATGTATGTGGATAGTCTATGGCTATCCACTTTTTATTTCAATTATGGAGGTGTAAGGTTATTAGCGATTTAATGATTAACGAACAGATTAGGGATAAGGAAGTTCGTGTGGTAGGGGAAGAAGGAGAACAGTTGGGTATTATGTCTGCAAAGGATGCCCAGAAGCTCGCGGAGGATGCAGGTCTTGATCTTGTGAAGATTGCGCCGACAGCAAAGCCGCCCGTCTGCAAAATTGTAGATTACGGGAAGTTCAAGTATGAGCAGACGCGCAGGGATAAGGAAGCAAAGAAGAAACAAAAGGTCATTGATATTAAGGAAGTGCGTATGTCACCGAACATAGATACCAATGATTTGAATACGAAAATCAATGCTGCAAGAAAATTCATCCAGAAAGGTGACAGAGTCAAGGTAACGCTTCGTTTTCGGGGACGTGAAATGGCACATATGCACAGCCATAGATATATTTTGGATAATTTTGCAGAAGCGCTTATCGATATCGCGGTTATTGAGAAGCCGCCAAAGGTTGAGGGCAGGACGATGACAATGTTTTTAACTGAAAAGCGCAGCTAATAATACAGACAGATGGTTTGCAAGCCGTGCAGTTAAAATAAACGTATCCGTAAGGACATCGAGCGGATACATGTAAATTTTCGAAATCAGGAGGATTTAATGTTATGCCAAAAATTAAAACAAACAGATCAGCAGCAAAGCGTTTCAAGGTTACCGGAACGGGAAAATTAAAGAGAAATAAAGCCTACAAGCGCCACATCTTAACAAAGAAGTCCGCTAAGACTAAGAGAAATCTCAGACAGGCAACGATTACGGACGCTACGAACGTAGCAAATATGAAGAAAATCTGCCCATATTTATAAGAAGCGCTTAAGGAGGAATAAAAAATGGCAAGAATTAAAGGCGGAATGAACGCTAGAAGAAAGCATAATAAAGTATTAAAGCTGGCAAAGGGTTATAGAGGAGCACGTTCCAAGCAGTACAGAGTGGCAAAGCAGTCCGTTATGCGGGCTTTGGCTTCTTCATTTGTAGGTAGAAAAGAGAAAAAGCGTCAGTTCAGACAGCTTTGGATTGCACGTATCAATGCGGCTGCAAGGATGAACGGCTTGTCTTACAGCAAGATGATTTATGGCTTAAAGGAAGCCGGTGTGGATATCAACAGAAAGATGCTGGCGGAGATGGCTGTAAATGACGCGGAAGGCTTTACTACACTTGCAGAACTTGCGAAGAGCAAAATTGCATAAAGTATTCACTTGAAAAAAGCAGTATGATCCTTTAGGCGAGGGCTGATAAGGAAGTAAAAAGTTTCTGGCAAGACGGCATAGCGAAAAGCTATGCCGTCTTGTTTTTTGTTTGCCGTTCAATTGTCTGCGTGTCCTCCGGCAACTGTATTGATTGTGGCCAATTATTTATAGATACAGCGGCTTGTCAGATCGTATTCTGTTGCGTATAATAAAGGTAAATAGAGGGTGACGGACGTTACTTTGTAGACCTATGAGGAGGGTGGTATGGAGATTCGGGAAGATTACGAGAAGTTACTGGCAATACAAGAGAATATTCAAAAGGTTATTATTGGGAAAGAAGACACAATCGAGCTGATTTTGACAGCGCTGCTTGCGGGCGGGCATGTGCTTTTGGAGGACACGCCGGGGACGGGCAAGACGATGCTGGCAAAGACGCTGGCGGGCTCAATTGATGCGGACTTTTCGAGAATTCAGTTTACGCCTGATTTATTACCTGCGGATATCACCGGGCTGAATATTTATAATCAAAAGGAAGGCCGGTTTCAGTTTGTAGAGGGGCCTGTGATGACGAATATCCTTTTGGCGGACGAAATAAACCGGGCGACGCCAAGGACACAGTCAGCGTTGCTGGAGGCAATGGAGGAGAGGCAGGTTACGGTTGATGCAATGACAAGGAAATTGGCCGAGCCATTTGTTGTTATTGCGACCCAGAATCCGATCGAAACTGCCGGAACCTTTCCCTTGCCGGAGGCGCAGCTTGATCGGTTTATAATGCAGCTTTCCATGGAGTTTCTGACAGCTGAAGAGGAGCTTAAGTTAATTGACCGTTTTCAAAAGGAGCAGCCGCTTGAAAGGCTTTCCGCTGTCTTGAGTAAGGAAGACATTTTGAAGCTGCGTGCACAGGTGCGCGAGATTTTTGTACATGCGCAGCTAAAGGAATATATTGTACAGCTCATACAGGCTACAAGGAAGCATCCGGCGATCGCCCTTGGTGTCAGTCCGAGGGGGACATTGGCGCTTTTGCATGCGGCGCAGGCTTATGCGCTTGTTAAAGGACGGGATTATGTGCTGCCGGAGGATATCAAGAAGCTGGCGGTTCCGGTGCTTGCACACCGGATGATTTATTATACGGGTGAAGGGATGAAGCAGAAAACAGCTCCGCTGTCAGAGATACTTGCTTCCATAGAAGTGCCGAGCGAGGAATGGGGTAGAAGATGAAGCTGCTGATCGCATTTGCATGCGGCGCATTGTTGTATTTTTTACAAGGCTATCTGTACAAATATTTCTGGGAGAAGGGTCTGGTAATCACGGTCAGCTTTGCGGATGACGTGGTCAGGGAGGGTTGTGCGACAGCGCTGATTGAGACGATCAGTAATAAAAAATTTCTGCCGCTTCCGGTTTTGCAGATCAAATTTGCGATTACGCGCACATTCCTTTTTCCAAAACAAAAAAATACGGCGGTTACGGACCAGTATTACCGGAATGAGTTTTTTTCGGCTATGCCTTATCAAAAAATTACGCGCACTTATCCGTTTATCTGCAGCCGTCGCGGCTGTTTTCAGATGACAGGCATGGATGTCATCTGCAAGGATTTTTTTATGACGCGTATGATGCTAAAATCCCTGACACATCCATCCGTAATTTATGTGCTCCCAAGAAGATTAAGACAGCTTGAAATACCGACAGAGGCGGAACATCTGTTAGGCGAGCTTGTCAAACAGATTCACCGGAATGAGGATCCGTTTGAGTTTGCGGGGATTCGTGAATATCAGCCATATGACAGCATGCATAGTATTAACTGGAAAAGTACGGCTCGGATGGGGAGCCTTCAGGTCAATACGTTTCACACAACCTTTTCAAAGAAACTCGTTCTTCTTCTGAATTTGGACTGCAATGCGATGGCTCATGCAGACGAACTGCAGGAAGAGGGCATCCGAATTGCGGCTTCACTTGCGGCTCAATTGATTCACGAAAAAATACCGGTTGCTTTTTATACAAACGGCAAGGATCTTATTACGAAGGAGCCCTGCCGGATCGAGGCGGGATCGGACGGTCTGCACGTTAGAAATATCGAGATCGCGCTGGCTCGGATCGATATTGGACAGAAGCCGTCGTCTTATTTGGAGTTGCTTGACAGATATATTAAGCCTGAGTGCGATTCAGTGGAGTATCTTCTGATTTCAAATTACCGGAAAAAGGATTTGTGCGAAAAATATGCCGCTCTAAAAAAGCAGGGGTATTCTGTGAAGCTTTTAATCCCTGAGTTTAAGGCGGTTTCTTTGGAGGATTTCCTAACGGCGGCAGAGGGAATTGTGAAATGGACGGTAAAGGATGATCACTAAAAAATATGTTATTTGTGCGGATTTATTAAATTTACTTATGCTTTTTCTGCTGAGCGTCATCATTTCCTGGTGCTGCGTGGTTGGAATAAGCGGATCCTTTTATGCGGAAGCGGCCGCAGGGATGGCCGTGCTGCTCGTGCTCCTTTATCTGCTCAGACTGTATGTGAAAAATTTGTTTTTATATATCGCATTGCATGTCGTGCTGTTCGCAGTTCTTTTTACTCTTCCGCTGCCAGTTATCGCCGCGGCTGAACTGATTGCGTTTCTCATTGTTTTTACCATCACCGATTTTGCGTTTTGGACGGATGCGACGCTGCACGGATTTTATTATGTCCATGTATCCTGTTGTCTGTTTTTTTTAATGGCATATGCTTACGGAGGTTACAAGGACGCACAGGAAATGCAGAGTGCGGCATATGTTATGGGCATTTTATTTTTGGGTCTGTATTTCCTGCGGCTGTATTTTGAAAACGGAATCAAGTTTTCAAAGGAGAAACAGATGAATGAAGAAGTGCCGCTTAAGCAGATGTATGCGCAGAGCGTAAAGCTGATCCTGCCGCTTGTCGGAATTTTTGTAGTGTGCATGTTCCTTATTCAGTCTAAAACACTTGCTGATTTCCTGCTGACGGTACTTAGGTTGATTGTGGAGAAAATTATTTATTTTATCAATTGGCTTATTTCCATATTGCCGCGCATAAAAGGAGCAAATATAGCGATATCTGAATTGCCGGAGGAGCTGTTTTTTGCAGCGGATGCGCCTCCGTACTGGGTGCAAATGCTTATCCGGCTTTTAGAAATGTTTATTAGCGCAGCTATTGTCGGTTTCCTGATTTTTATTTCGCTCAGAGGCGTGTACCGCTTTTTCAGAACTTACCTGCTCCGAAATGGAAGAGAGGAGCACTTGCTGTTCTATCAGGACATGAGTGAGAAGAGGGAATGGATTTCAGAAAAAAAGGAGCAGACGGATAAACACCTGTTTGGGCGTCTTTCCGGCGCGGAAAAGATTCGGAGATTATATAAAAAGAAGATTCGTGCGCTGGAGCGCAGTGGGTACCGGATCAACCGCTCTGATACGCCAATGGAGCGGGCGGCGGATGTGTATGAAAGCCGGGGCGAGGATATTCTGGAAGCCACAGCAGTTTATGAAGAAGCGAGGTATGGAAATGATTTGGTGTCCGAGGAGACAGTACGAAAGATGAAAAGCTGTCTGTAGTCTGATTTTGGAGAGGAATGTGGGGAATAAGTAGTTATGAAAATTTATGTGGCGGATATTACAATTGCGGAACTGGAATATTTAGAGGCACATGTTTCTGCTGACAGAATCGAACGAAGCAGAAAATATAAGGCGGAAATTGACCGCCGCCGGTCTTTGGGTGTGGAGGTGCTGCTTAACTATGCTTTGCAGGAAACCTATCCATTTTTGTCTGTTCCGGTCAAGCTTGAAAAGGATGTGCACGAGAAGCCGCACCTACTTTCTTTTTTTGACCGGACGCAGAGCTTTGAGCCTGATCGAATTGAGTTCAGCCTTTCTCATTCCGGCAGCTATGCGGCTTGTGCAATCGCTCCCGTGCCCGTCGGTATCGATATTGAGCGGCACAAGAGTGATAATGCCGGCGTCGCAAGACGGTTTTTTACACGCGGCGAATGCGAGGATATTACGGATGACGAGCGCTTTTATCTCTACTGGACGTTAAAGGAGAGCTTTTTGAAGGCGGTGGGACAGGGGTTAAGCCTCCCAATGAATTCCTTTTCGGTGATACTGAACGGCAAAGAGAAGCCGGCTACTTATGTGCATCAGGTTAACGACCACGCCTATTTTGGAAAGCTTTATGAAATGGAAGCAGGCTATTCCCTTGCGGTTTGCGCACAGGATCTTTCCGATTTCCCGCCGGAGATTATTCGTGTAAAACTGCAGGAGTAATTTTGCATATTTGGATCCCCTAACTACTTGACAAGTTTTCTTTTTTCCTTTAGAATACAAAATGCTGGTAAGCTTACTGAAATAGATTTTCCGCAAACCGGGGTGTGGCTCAGTTTGGCTAGAGCGCTATCTTAGGGAGGTAGAGGCCGCGTGTTCGAATCACGTCACTCCGACTATAAGAAATCCTCATAAATGCTGATAAAATGGCATTTGTGAGGATTTTTTATTTGTTCTTCAGCTGTATTGAATTGAAAGCTGTTACTCCCCGCCGGGGCCATCCTTACGGGGAACTTCATCAGGGATGACATCTTTCGGCAAATCTTCTTTCGGAATATTACCGTCGTCATATAGATCCTTATCCGCCGACTGTTTATTTTTTTGTGTGGCAGTTAAATTATCTTGATTCATCGCGTACCATCCTTTCAGGGATAGAGTGCGCAGTTAGGAAGAAAAATATGCGGAAAATACCCAAAAGTTTAGGGATAAAATTAAATTTCTTCATTAAATGCACACTCCGCACCTACTAAAGGGGAGGACGTCGGGCAAATGGGGGTTGCCGTTACTCGGCAGGCAGTTTCTTTGGCTGCGAGTTTTTGATTCCTGCATAGCATAGCTGAATGAGATAGCCAAGCGTAAAGATGATGCAGGCAAAAGTCAGAAGTCCGCCCAGGAAAGGAACAATTTTGAGAAATACAAGGATTGCGGTTCCGAGTAGTGAAGCAAGCCACGGATGCAGCGTTTTAAATACAATTCTTCCGACTGCAGCGCCCGTAAAAGTAACGGAAAAGAACAGGATCGGAAGGATGAGCAGGGTCAGCAGCCCCGCGAACGGCAATCCAATGTAGGTGATGCAGAGCAGGAGGATGGCAACCGGAAGGGCAACGAGCGTAATCGCGCCGGAGCCAAGCATGACTGCCGGATTGGCCATCAGCATTGTACCGGAGCCGTCGAGCGCTTTGCCGAATACAAGACAGAAAATAAAGGCGATGAGCACAAGTGCCGGGATCCAATATAATCGTGAAAGAAGCTTATGAGCTATTTTTGCGCCGATCGATATTTTTTCTGCGGCATTTTCCAAATCTGTCTGCTTTTCAAAATTCAGGTTGATAATTGAGGCATCTTCATCTACGCTGGGCTCTTTTGTAGATTGGACAGTCAGCGTGCCTTCGATAACTGCATTCGGTCCGATCGTCACTTTTCCGGCAGAAATCAGAGCGTCTCCTGTGACTGTTCCATCAATCGTCACATTTTCGGAAAAAACTTTTAAATCGCCGCAGGTGCCGTTAAAGGAAACACTCTGTGCGAACAGGATCGCCGCATCGGCGGTAACGTCATGGCCAATGTTGATGGAATTGCCGGCAGCTGTGATGTTATTGTCAACGGATGTGCCGGCGACGTCGATCGAGTAGCCTGCGGCGCGCAGGCTGCCCGCAATTGCGGTGTCGCTGACAGAAAGAAGATAACCGGCAACCAGGACATCCTGATCAATGATGGAGCCGATGATTTGGCAGTTGTTCCCGGCCATATAAATATCTTTTTTGACTTCTGTATCATTCATTGTTGTGGCTTCGCCCGAATAGAACCTGTTTCCGACACTGTCGGTATAATCGGTATCAATAAGTGCTGCGGGTTCCTCTGCTTTTACGGATGTATGTGGTACGAGAAGTATAGCTGCGGCTGCCGTAAGCAGCACTGCCATTGTAAGGCGCAAGTTTTTTTTCATGTTTCAATCCCCTTCATAAAAATAGTATTGTTAATAAAGTAAGTATAGCAGAAAATTTTTGTAATGTAAAAATACGGATGTCATGAAATTGCATTACAAATGTAATTTTTGTTTACGGATCAGGAATATTTCGTTACAATAGATGGGAGAAGGAGGAGGAATCCGTAAAATATGATGGATTTCGATAATGAAAATATGGAAAATGACAATCAAATAATTAAGTATGAGGAGCAGCAGAAATTGCGGCAGACGGGGCCGGATATCGTCAGGACGATCGCTGCCGTATTTGTTGTTGCCGTCCACTTCTATTTAAACTGCGGCTACTATTCGACACCGCTGCAGGGCGGTGTTCTGTTTCTAATGACGATATCCAGATGGCTGTTCTTAATCTGTGTACCGCTGTTTATGATATTGACCGGCTATTTTAAATCGGAAAAAACATTGAGCATGGTGCATTATAAGAGTCTGCTTCCTGTTCTTGCTTCTTATATTGTAATATCTGTTATTAAGGTCTTTGCGAGCAATTATGTATATGGCAAGGTTTATACGTTTGAAATCGCACTTAAGAATATTGCAAATTATCAGATTGCATGGTATGTCGGTATGTATTTATCAGTGATGGCGCTGATTCCGTTTTTAAATCGGCTTTGGAAGGCGCTCGTATCAAAGAAAGAAAAACAGCTTCTAATCGGCTCTCTGGCATTTGTATCTACATTGTATCCGGTATTTCTTTATATTGTACCCTCTTATTGGCAGATGCTTTATCCATTTGTCTATTATTATCTTGGCGTTTATTTTAAAGAATACCGACCGAAGGTGAAAAAGCTATGGCTTGTGCTCCTCACGTTTGTCATTGTAATGGGGGAGGCGGTCACCTCTTTTGTTCTTGCGGACGGAAAAAGCTTTATTTGGAATGTGCTTGGACCGGTGGACAGCGGATATTCGACGATTACCGTAGTTATTTGCGCCGCCTCGGTATTTTTGCTTTTTTACGATGTGGAAGTAAAGACGGGCTGGATCAGGAGAGTATTTCAAAAAATATCGGAAGTCTCTCTGGAAATTTATTTATTTACGGGTGTATATGATGCGATTGTATTTTACTATTTAAAGAAAATTGTTTGGGAAACGGAGGATTTCTTCTGGTGGTTCTTTGTAACGGTGCCGTTAAGCTTTCTTTTGGCGTGGGTATCCTCGATGCTGTTAAAGCTGGTTTTTAAAATTATCAGGGAGCACGCGCTGAAGCCAGCATATAAGATGCTTATGGAACGGAAAAAAAGCAGGCGGTAAACCCGGCCGAAAAGAAGCACCCGTTAATTATTATAGATGATAAACTGGTTCTTTCCGCCGCTCTTGGCCTGATAAAGCACATGATCGGCCATTTGGAATATAGTGTCATAGGTAGTTTCCGATGTTACAAATACAATCCCAATGCAGACGGTTGCAGAAATACCGGTCGGCGATTTTTTAATCAGCCGGTTGAGCTGGCTGCATTTTTGACGGACAAAATCAGTGGAAGGGATATCCTTTAAATAGGCAATAAATTCGTCACCTCCGATACGGCCGAGTATATCGGAGCTTCGGAATGTATGTCTTAAACTGTCACTTAAGTGAATAAGCATTTGGTCACCTGCCAGATGCCCATAAGTATCATTAATGTTTTTAAAGTTATCGCAATCCAGAAGAAGGAATGCGTCTGTTGTAAGGGGAGATTTGTGCTGCATGCTTTTAGAAATAAACTCCTTTGTAGTTGCGGCATTGTACAAGCCGGTTAATCCGTCCGCCTGTGATTTGAAGAGCAGTCGTTCTTTTTCTGCCGTCTCTGCGCTGATATCAAGCAGCTTTCCAATGATGATGTCAGGTTCTCCATTTTTTTTAAAGATACAGGAGTTGACAGCCCTGAAGACCCCCTCCTCATTTTCCGAAAGAGGCAGGATGATTTCCTGAGAATAGCCGTCGTCTTTGACATGCAGAAGCATTTCCTTAAGCGCCGTTTCGGAGTCCTGCCGCGCATGTGGTGTCTGAAACAGAGCAATACATTTTTCGGATAGGTTAAGGCAATCCGTATCTTCAAAATACTCATATAAATACTCATTAGAAAGGCTGGACAGCTGCTCATAGCGAAGATTTTGCGTTTTAAGCTTTTTGTTCGCTTTTATATAAGAGGCAGTCAGGAAGAGCAGGGTAGAAAAAATGACAGCAGCAGCCGCGAACAGTTCTCCGCCATAAATTTCGATCAGCATGGAAGGGTTTATATTGCGATCAGTATATGCCATCGCCTCCAAAGTCAGCTTTTCCATTTGAATTTTGTCAATATCATTCAGTGATTTATTGATAATTGAAAGCAGAAGACTGTTTCCCTGCGAGATACCAATACAATAATTTCGGGATTCTTTTTCAATTGGCACCATAACGATATTATTATAGTTTTTATGAAGTGTGTAAAATAATACAGAAAAGGAGTTGCCGTAGCTGTAATCTGCTTTGCCGCTATTGACGGCATCCAGACATTCCTCTCTCGTACTATAATAAATTGTATTTTCCTCTTTTACTCCGTCAGGAAGAGAACCACCCCTGACAGCGGCAAAGATCCGTCCGCTTAAGTCGTCCGGTTTTATCGAAGAATTCAGGCATAGAATGGTTTTACTTTCCAGATAGGGGTCGGACAGCAGCATATCTTTTGGGGCATAGACACGTTCCGCACCTAAAAAAATATCATAATCACTTTCAAGTGCTTCGGAAAGCGAATCGTACAGCTCATATTCAAACGTCAGTCCGGTTAGAACTGAGATTTCTTTCAGCAGGAGCGGAGAAACGCCCTGCATATCGCCATTCTCATCCTGATAGATAATAGGTGCGATACCCCGAATGGAGATCGCTTTAACAACCTTTTTTTCGTCGATATAGGTCAGCTCCTCCTTGGTAAAAGCAACATCGGCACGTACGGAAACAGCTGTACATAAAAAGAAAAATACATTCAGAACTAATGCAGCAGTTATCCATATCCGCGGCCGCTTTTTATCGTATTGAAACATCAATTTTCCTTTCAATCCTGATAGATAATAGTTACCATTTCTCATTGGTTATCTCCATATTTTCTTTCAGTATTATAGTATTATACTATAAACGAAACAATTTAGAAATAGATAAGTGAATTGGGAGTCAAACAGTGGGAGTCAAACAGGTTAAATAAAGCCGGGCAGAGATTTCTGGTTTTTTAAAATTGGGGATTGCTTTTTGTAAAAGAAAATGTTATTATATCAAAGTCGCGATGACATGCGGAAGTGTCGGAACTGGCAGACGAGCAAGACTAAGGATCTTGTAAGCAATGCGCTTGTGTGGGTTCAAGTCCCATCTTCCGCACGAATACTTTTAACATCAAACCCTTGATTAATTCGAGGGTTTTTGTTATTATATAAAAAAATTCCAAAATTCCCATATTTCATTAATATACGCAGCTGAACACGAAAAAAAGCTTTGCTGTTTAAAAATCAATCTGATAGGAATAAACCCTAATATTACAAAATAGCTTTGCCAAAAGGAGCAATCATGGAAATATCGCTTGTGCGCGTATCTGCCAGTGACGCAGAAGAATTATGGAGAATGCAAATAGATGCGTTTTCCGGCTTGCTGAAGCAGTATCAGGATTTTGATACAAACCCGGGAAATGAGCCGGTTGAAAAAGTAAGGATGAGATTAAATCAGCATTTTACATATTTTTATTTTATTTATATGGACGATGTAAAGGTCGGCGCAATTCGTATCGTGGATAAAAAAGAGGCCGGTCAGAAGAAAAGAATTTCTCCAATATTCGTAATACCGGAATATAGAAACCGAGGAACCGCTCAACGGGCAATCCGGATAGCAGAAGAGCTTCATGGTTCCGATAGTTGGGAGTTGGCTACGATTTTTCAGGAAAAAGGGAACTGTTATTTATATGAAAAGATGGGATATCATTTAATGGAAAAAAGGGAGAGGATAAACGATAAACTGACGCTTGTTTTCTATGAAAAGTGATAAATGAAAAACGTGCTGTGCAGCTTGGGAATTTTCAGGGGGAGCGAGCAGTTAAGTTCTGGCTAATTTGACCGATATTATAAATGAGAGATTGCGAAAATAGATATTTTTTGTTAGAATATATATAGCAGATTCTGTACATTTGTTTTTATATATTTTGAAACTTTACTCACCATAGGCATGGACGCCGCCAAATTCAAAGGAGTGATATATATGGCATCAATATCAGGTATTAATCTAGGAACGACTGACTATTCGGAGCTTTTTGACAGCCTATCAACAAAATCATCTGAGGGCAGCTCCTCCAGCAACTTTCTTGCTGATTATGCAAGTATTAAGAATGGAAGCTATGCGAAGCTTACCAAGGCATATTACGGAAAGACCTCCGGCAGCAGCACAGTTACAAAGGAAAAGGCTACAGAGAAGATAAAATCAAACAGCGAGGTAAAGACAAATGCGGATGCGCTGAAATCCTCCTCCAATGCCCTTGTGGAAAGTAAGACATTGTTTTCTAATAAAGTAGAGAAGACGGATCAAGATGGGAACAAGACGGCGGATTATGACTATGAGAAGATTTACAAGGCATTAAAATCTTTTGTGGATGACTACAACAGCGTCATCAAATCCGGCGGAGAGTCTGAAAATAATTCAGTCCTCAGAAATACGCTGTCGATGACAAAGATGACAAAGGAAAATAAGGATTTGTTAGGGGCTGTCGGCATTACGATCAATGAGGACAATACGTTGTCAGTTGGTGAGGAGACGGTTAAAAAGGCCAATATGAATGATCTGAAGTCACTTTTCAGCGGAGTCGGCTCCTATGCGTACAGCATTGCGACAAAGGCATCCAATATTTCCTATAGGGCTGCTTACGAAAATAATAAGCTGAACAGCTATACGGCAAGCGGCGCTTATTTGGCAACTGATTCAGTCGGAAATATTTATGACGGTTCTTATTGACAAATAAGAAAAAACATTATAAAATATCATTCGTACGGTTTGTCACTTGGCGAACTGTATATGCAGGAATGGCGGAATTGGCAGACGCGCACGGTTCAGGTCCGTGTGATAGTAATATCATGAGAGTTCAAGTCTCTTTTCCTGCACTTTAAAAGCCAATAATAGAGGGGGTTGAGCACAGCGTTTAGCAAGTGCGGCTAAGGACTTATAATCTCATTATAAAATGGCAGATTGGGAGTATATGAAGAATATACTTCCTTTTTTTATATAGATATTGTTTTGCATTTAAAATGTAGCAATCGAGAGAGTCCGGAATATATTGATAATAGCTAATAAGGAAAGGAAATTCTGATATGGCTATTAGAATATTTATTGATCAGGGTCATAATCCCAGCGGATCTTTCAACAGCGGTGCCCAAGCAAATGGTTTGAATGAATCGGAAATCAATTATCAGGTGGGAATTTATTTGCGGAACCTGTTGAGCAGTGATCCAAGGTTTGAGGTTCGTGTGTCCAGACCCGAACCGGGTACCGTATTAGGGACAAACAACACCACCAGTCTGGCAGAAAGAGTCCGTATGGCCAATGATTGGCCCGCAGACTATTTTATCAGTATTCATTGTAACTACAACCCGAATCCTGCCTACAATGGGACAGAAGTATATATTTATCAGTACGCCACACAGGCACAATGGCTGGCGCAGCAGATCATGAGCGGGGTAACTCAGGTAACTGGAACGAGAGATAATGGAATTTGGGAAAACCCTTCCTTATACGTGTTAAGAAATACAAATATGACATCAAATCTTGTCGAATTGGCGTATTTAAGTAATCCTTCCGATGCGGATAAATTGCGTAATAATCAATACGGATTTGCCTATGGCATTTACTTAGGGCTTCTTCGATATTTTGGATTTTCCTGACAGATAAATTCAGTCTTTGCTATTGAAGTATCCCCCGAAGCTTTGATAATCACATATGCATCCTTCGGCGAACGGCTTCACGCAGCCGGGTACGGGTAATGATCGTGAGAAGGGCAGTGATGATGACCGCGCAGCAAACGAAAACTACGGAGGACCAGGTAAGCTGCAGCTTGGAGGATAAGTAGTTTCTGATAATCAACTCCAACCCGATACAGAATACGGAGATTCCGGAAAATAAATAAATTGCCGTTGCAAGGATCGAGCTACTGAAATTGTGCAGTAAAAATGTAAAGAGTAAAACGAGCACGGCCAAAAGCCCCATGATTGGGACTGCCATCAGCAGGAACCAGCCATTTCCGGGAAATTGGTAGGCGATAACAAACAAATAAAAGCTGACGGCAAGTGCATCAAAGGTGATGGATAGGTAGATGGACAGCTTCGTGTAAAGCATGACAGGAATAAAAAAGACCCAGATTAAAACGCAGGCCGCAATGATATAGAGCGACCAATTGGTTGCTTTATAAACAAGCATGTTCAACATCCCGCAGGAAAAAGCTGTGGAAGCCAGCACGGTAGATATTAGGAGAGCAAGGTCGAGATGCTTAACGCGCTCGACCTGACCACGTTTTTGGGGAAAAGGTTTTTTGAATTCCT
Organism: uncultured Lachnospiraceae bacterium; assembly: GCA_964566545.1. GTDB lineage: Bacteria > Bacillota > Clostridia > Lachnospirales > Lachnospiraceae > JAEYFP01. The sequence continues at coordinate 20,565 of CAZMIX010000009.1, forward strand.
TGTCTGCAGGCTGCCTTGGATTTAAAACCGGTGTATTGCACAGCGGGCAGCTATGCGCTGTTTTATCTAATTCTATGCCACAATGAACACAATAAGACATCGCTATATTTCCTCCATATTTCTGTTAGATTCTATTTTTACGTGAATGCCGTCTCGAACAAGCTTCCTGAAAAACAGTTCCTCCACATCGGCCTCAATAATACTGCTTGCAAAATTGATTGTGAGGACATCCTTGTAGCTGACAATGGCACAGTTCGTTCTTGCCGAAAAGGGTTGTCCCATGTAAATATCGAAGCGTTCCACATAAGGCTCCATATCCTTTGGAACGGGGAGGCTTCCCATGTTGGTCAGTCCGGCGGAGGACTGGCGATCCTGCACACGGGTATAAAACTGCTTGATAATAAAGTCCTTTAAAAATAGCGGAATAATTCTGCCGATCGGGTTTTGCTGCGTTGCTACATTTGTCGTGATGTCTCCATTTAAAAATTTCGGGTTGATATAATAACGCATGTAGTGATGTACCTGCAGGAGAATTTCCTCAAACGTATAATCACCGAGCCTTGGATCGATTGCCGGATAAACCATCGTAATGAAGTTGCGCAGCGTCTTTGAAGGAAAGAAACGCCGCAGATTAACCGGCATGGCAAGCTTCACCGGATGTTCCCTATAAGGGCGCTCCTGCTTTTGCTTTTCGAGCAGCGCATAGAGCAGAACAGAATTCAGATATTCTGTCAGGGAGGCACCATTTTTTTTGGCAATGGAAATTGCCTGACTGGTTGACATAATTCCACAAATAATATTGAGTGTATAAAAATTTTCTCTTGTACCGTGAACGCGGTATGCTTTCTCCTGTGATCTTGAAGGGCGTACTTTGGAGTTTGCATATTTTAAATAGGCATCCTCTAGTTCGCATGACTCCGGTTCTTCGCTGATGTTAAGCACATAGCCCTCATTGGAGATCGTATGGCCGCAAAGGCGCAGATAGACAGCTGTAATCGTTTGCAGAAGGCACATGCCTCCGCTGCCGTCCGCAAGCGAATGGTGGGCTTCGAGCGATATCCGGCAGCCGTAATAGTAGATCCGGATCAGATACCGATTATTTGCCTTAAAATCGATCGGCATACAAGGATTGATAATGTCCTCCTCCACAAAAGGTCCGGGGCGATTGTTTGGTTCCAAATAACGCCAGAATAGTCCTCTGCGCAGCGCGACTTTAAAAGAGGGGAACCGCGGCAGAGTCAAATCGACTGCTTTTTGCAAAAAAATCGGATCGATTTCTTCCTTTAACAGGATGGAGAGCCGGTATACGGAGGAAAAATTACGCCGCTGCAGCGTCGGATAGACATTGGCGGATAAATCCAGTTTGTACCAGGTTGTACGGTCGGTACTGATTTTAGGCATAAAGAATCCTTTCCGCTAATTGCATGGTTTATTGTTATAGTATACTACGCAGACCGGTAGATTATCAAGTGTTGGTTGTATAACAGGTGTATTTCGTGATAAGATAAAATCAATGAAAGTATAAAAGGAGATCTCAATGGCATTTATAAATGTAAAATTTGACAAGCTCGGAAACAGGAGCGTGCAGCCAGAAGATAAAAACACAATTCGAAGCAATCAAAGGCTGATGGCGACGATCAAAAAAATGCACAGCGTTGTGGAAAATGTGGATTTGGATAAGCAGCGTCACTCGCAGGATAATTTTGGCGCGCTGTTTGGCACGCATCCGGCGATTGAATTTGAACAGGTGAAAATCGAAGGGCTTTCTGCGGAGTGGACAAGGCACCGGCATCCCGGCAGCACAAGGCGAATGATTTTATACTGCCACGGCGGCGGTTATGTGACGGGGAGCTGCCGGTATGCGCGTAGTATCACGGCAAAGCTTGCTGTTGCGACGGGACTTCCGGTTATCGCATTCAACTACCGCCTTGCGCCGGAGCACCCATATCCAGCGGCAATCGAGGATGCAAAGCTTTTATGGGATCATTTTATGAAGCAGGGCGTCGGAGCGGAAGATGTAATTGTGATCGGGGATTCGGCCGGAGGCAATCTGGCGCTGGAACTTGTGTTGGCGCTGAAAAAGCAGGAACGCCGGCTGCCAAAGGCGCTCGTCCTGTTTTCTCCGTGGACGGATATGACCTCATCGGGCGCTTCCCATCAGGAAAAGGCGGAAATCGACCCGGTGCTTGAAAAAAATTATATGGAAAAGATGATTGGCTGCTATGCACCGGACATGGAGCTTGACGATGTCGGGTTGTCTCCGTTGTTTGCAGATTTTATTGGCTTTCCGCCGACTTATATTCAAGTCGGTGAAAATGAAATCTTGCTTGACGATTCTAAGCGGCTTTATGAAAAGCTCCTTGCGGATAAGGTGCTTGTCAGGCTGGAGGAGTATGAAGGGATGTGGCATGTGTTCCAGATGGCTCCGTTTAAACGCTCTTTTGATGCGGTTCGGGAGGCGTCCGACTTTATTTATGAAATTTGCCGGTAAGATAATCCTGTTAGATAGAAAAAGGAATTTGGCGCTTCATGCAGAATATATATAATAAGGCAGTCGTTTGTAATGAAAGGCGGATGCTGATAGTTAGGCGGTGAGATGGATGACAATTCGGGAAGGGCTGGAAAAACGAGAAAGTGAATATTTAAGTCCTTACGCGTCCCTGAGCATGAATTCTAAGGGCAGGGATGTGGAGGAGGAGCAGTGCGATATCCGTCCGGTCTATCAGAGGGACCGGGACCGGATCCTACATAGCAAGTCATTCAGACGCTTAAAGGATAAGACGCAGGTGTTTTTGACACCGGAGGGTGACCATTACCGGACCCGTCTGACGCACACATTGGAAGTGTCGCAGAATGCCAGGACGATCGCAAAGGCGCTTCGGCTGAATGAGGATCTGGTTGAGGCGATCGCGCTTGGACATGATCTGGGGCATACGCCGTTTGGACATGCGGGAGAGCGGGCGCTGGACAGGATTTGTCCGATGGGCTTTTGCCATAATGAACAGAGTGTCAGGGTAGTAGAGGTGCTTGAAAAGGATGGGAAGGGTCTGAACTTAACCGTCGAGGTTCGTGACGGCATTTTGAATCACCAGACATCCTGTATGCCGTCTACGTTGGAAGGAAAAATTGTGCGTCTCTCCGACAAAATAGCATATATTCATCATGATATGGATGATGCCATTCGCGGCAGAATCTTATGTGAGGAGGATATTCCAAAGAATTTGCGCAGTACGCTTGGATTCACGACGACGCAGCGTTTGGATCATTTTATTCATGATATTATCACGGAAAGCGCAGAAAGAGACGATATCTGCATGTCTGCGGAGAGCGGGCAGGCCATGCAGGAGCTGCGAGCGTTTATGTTTGAAAATGTATATCAGAATCCAAAGGCAAAAGGAGAAGAAGGTAAGGCGGAACGGCTTGTAGAAGCACTCTATCAATATTACCTGGAGCATTACGAGCAGCTGCCTAAGGAATATTTAAGTTTTATGAGGGAGAGCGGCGAGAGCAGAGAGCGGATCGTATGTGATTATGTATCCGCAATGTCGGATCGGTTTGCCATAGGAGTATTTAACGATATTTATCTTCCTGATTCATGGAAGGATTAGTAAAAGGGGTTATGAAATGTATTATCCTGATGAGCTTGTTGAGGAAGTGCGCACGAGGAGCGATATCGTGGAAGTGATCTCCTCGTATGTACGGCTTCAAAAAAAGGGCAGCAATCATTTTGGGCTTTGTCCCTTTCATAATGAAAAATCACCTTCCTTTTCCGTAAGTGCCGCAAAGCAGATGTATTACTGTTTTGGATGCGGCGCGGGCGGCAATGTTCTAACGTTTATTATGGAATACGAAAATTACACATTTGCCGAGGCGTTGAAATTCCTTGCGGATCGGGCGGGCATGAGTCTGCCTGAGATCAGCTATTCTGAAGAAGCAAGGAAGAAAGACGATCTGAAAGCCAGAATCCTCGAGGTGAATAGGGAGGCAGGCAAATATTATTATTATCAGCTTCGCACCGAAGGCGGCAGGGCGGCATATGCTTATCTGACCGGAAGGGGACTTTTAGAGGAAACAATTAGAAAATTCGGGTTAGGGTTTGCAAAAACAGGAAAAGATACGGTTTATCAGTATTTGCGAAGTAAGGGATATCAGGACGAGCTTCTGCGGCAATGTGGCATTTTCAACGCAGACGAGCGTCATGGCATGATGGACAAGTTCTGGAACCGCGTCATTTTTCCGATTATGGATGTCAACCACCGGATCATCGGCTTCGGCGGAAGGGTGATGGGCGCGGGAGAGCCAAAATACCTAAATTCGCCTGAGACGGCAGTTTTTGATAAGGGCAGGAACTTGTACGGACTAAACCATGCGCGTACGTCGCGCAAGAAAAACATACTCCTATGTGAGGGCTACATGGATGTGATTGCGCTGCATCAGGCGGGATTCAATCAGGCTGTTGCTTCGCTAGGCACGGCATTTACATCAGGACAGGCTAATCTGCTCAGACGGTATACGGAAGAAGTGTTTTTGACATATGACAGCGACGGCGCGGGGGTAAAAGCGGCGCTGCGCGCGATCCCGATTTTAAAGGAAGCCGGACTTACCGCAAAGATTATTGACATGCGTCCCTATAAGGATCCGGATGAGTTTATCAAAAATATGGGAGCCGCCGCATTTGAAGAACGGATCGCGGCAGCGGAGAACAGTTTTTATTATGAAATTCGGATGTTGGAGGCTGATTATAATCTGAACGATCCGGAAAGCAAAACAAAATTCAGCGCGCAGGTCGCTCAAAAGCTGCTGCGCTTTACCGAGGATATCGAACGCGACAATTATATAGAAGGTATCGCTGCCAACTATCACATAAGCTTTGAAGGGCTGCGGAAGCTCGTCGTAAAATATGCGATGCAGGGCGAAGGCATCAAGCAGTACGAAAGACCGAAATCCGGCATCAACAGCAAAAAAAGCCCGGAGGAAGGAAATCTGAAGGCGCAGCGCCTGCTACTCACGTGGCTGACTGAGGAGCCGCAGATTTATCCGTTGATCAGAAAGCACATTGCCGTTTCTGACTTTATGGAGGAAATCTATCAAAAGGTGGCGGAAATGCTGTTTAAGCAGCTTGATGAGCAGGCGCCGAACCCGGCAAGAATCGTGAGCTGCTTTACGAACGAGGAGGAACAGAGGGAGGTTGCGTCCCTGTTTAATACGAGGTTCGAGGAGGTCGAGTCTAGATCGGAGCGTGAAAAAGCGCTGCGTGAGCTCTTGATCAAGATCAAAACAAATAGTCTTGAAAAGAACGCAAAGGAGGATTCGCCGGACAACATGGACGCTTTGACGCGCATGATAGAGAATCGTAAGAAGATTGAAGAATTGAACAAATTGCATATTTCTCTTAATTAAGGTAAAAGATATGCAATGAATTAGGAATCGTTGATAGGAAAACAAAATATGGAGGTTTTTACGACAATGGATGAGAACACACAGGCAAGGTTTGAGGAGAAGCTGAAGGAATTATTAGACATTGCCAAAAAGAGAAAAAATGTTTTGGAAAATCAGGAAATTACGGAGTGCTTTTCTGAGATGGAATTATCGGAAGAGCATTACGAGCGTATTTTTGAGTTTTTGGAGCAAAACGGTATTGATGTACTTAGGATGACGGAGGAGGACGAGGAGGACGAAGAAGTTATCCTAACGGAAGAGGACGAGGTTGATGTGGAAAATATAGACCTTTCTGTTCCTGACGGCATCAGTATCGAAGACCCTGTGCGAATGTATTTAAAAGAGATCGGCAAGGTACCTCTTTTAAATGCGGATGAGGAAATTGATCTGGCAAAGAAAATGGAGATGGGCGACACGGAAGCAAAGAAGCGTCTGGCGGAAGCAAATCTTCGTCTTGTTGTCAGCATTGCGAAGCGTTATGTCGGACGTGGAATGCTGTTTCTTGACCTGATTCAAGAAGGAAACCTTGGCTTGATCAAGGCGGTAGAGAAGTTTGACTACAGAAAGGGCTATAAATTCAGTACGTATGCGACATGGTGGATTCGTCAGGCAATCACGCGTGCGATTGCGGATCAGGCCAGAACGATCCGTATTCCGGTGCACATGGTGGAAACGATCAATAAGCTGATCCGCGTCAGCAGACAGTTGCTGCAGGAACTCGGCAGGGAACCGACCCCGGATGAGATTGCCGTAGAAATGAACCTTCCGGTAGAGCGCGTGCGTGAAATCTTAAAGATTTCACAGGAGCCGGTTTCTTTGGAAACGCCGATCGGTGAGGAAGAGGACAGTCACCTTGGCGATTTTATTCAGGACGACAATGTGCCGGTGCCGGCTGACGCCGCCGCCTTTACGCTGTTAAAGGAGCAGCTTGTAGAGGTGCTCAGCACATTGACCGAGCGGGAGCAGAAAGTTCTACGCCTTCGTTTCGGACTGGATGATGGGCGTGCGCGTACGCTGGAGGAGGTAGGTAAGGAATTCAATGTAACGCGTGAGCGTATTCGGCAGATCGAAGCAAAAGCGTTGAGAAAGCTGAGACATCCGAGCAGAAGCAGAAAGCTCAAGGATTATCTGGACTAATATAGGGTCGGTGAAAAGAATGACGATACTTTCTAAGCGGCTGCAAAATGTCGCGGAGCTTGTGACGCCGGGACTTTGTGTGGCGGATATCGGATGCGACCACGGCTATTTGCCGATATATTTGATGGAAAAAAAGCTTGCGGCTCATGCAATTGCGACGGATATCAATCAGGGACCGCTTATGAGGGCGAAGGAACATATCCGGGCGGCGGGACTTTCTACATATATTGAGACAAGGCTTTCGGACGGGCTTGCAGAGATTAAACCCGGCGAGGCTGACTGTCTGATCATGGCGGGCATGGGCGGACGTTTGATGATCCGCATTATGACGGAAGGAAAAGCGGTCTGTGATCATGCGCGGGAAATCATTTTACAGCCGCAGTCGGAGGTCGCCGGAGTCAGACATTTCCTTGAGGAAGCGCATTTTCGCATTATTTCGGAGTCGATCGTATATGAAGATGGGAAATATTACCCGGTGATGAAAGCGATTCATGGGGAAATGTATTTAAAAAAAGAAATTTATTATAGATACGGGAAAATTCTTCTTCATGAGGAGAATCCGATTCTTCATCAGTTTCTTTTTCAGGAGAAGAAATATTATACAAACCTATACCGGGAACTGGCATGTCAGGATCCGACCGAGCGGGTAAGAGAGAGACTCGCAGAGGTAGAGGAGGAGTTAGGGCTTGTGGAGGAAGCAATGCTCATGCTGGATGCACAGAACTCAATGGAGTTTGTTAGAGAACTGAAGTGAAGGGGGAAGCCCAATGAAAGGTTATGAAATAATTGCAAAGCTTGAAGAACTGTCGCCGCCTTCTTATGCCGCAAAGTGGGATAACGTAGGACTTCTTGTCGGCAGGAAAGAAAAAGAGGTTAGGAAGGTATTTATCGCACTTGATGCAACAGATGAAGTGATCCAGAATGCGATTGAGTTGCAGGCGGATCTGCTTTTAACACATCATCCTCTTATTTTTTCCCCGCTCAAAAAAATGAATGCAGATCATTTTATCGGACGCAGGGTGCTGCGTCTTGCGAGGCATGACATTGCCTATTATGCGATGCATTCCAATTTTGATGTGATGGGGATGGCGGATGCGGCTGCGGACGAAATCGGACTTAAAAAGCGGGAAGTGCTCGATATTACTTTTTCTGATGAAATTGCAAACGAAGGCTTTGGCAGGGTAGGAAAGCTGCCCCATATTATGAGTTTAGCGGAATGTGCGGAATATGTGAAGAAATGTTTTCATATAGAACAGGTAAAGGTGTATGGCGATATGGAGGCGATGATTGAGACGGCGGCCATTTGCCCCGGATCAGGAAAAAGTATGATCCAAGATGCGGTTGATGCCGGCGCAGACGTTTTTATTACGGGAGATATTGACCATCATGACGGGATTGATGCGAATTCGCAGGGTCTGCAAGTGATTGATGCCGGTCATTTTGGTCTGGAAAAGATCTTTATCCCATATATGAAGGAATTTTTAAAAAGAGAGTTTGTGGATTTAACAATATTTACTTATTGCATGAAGCCGCCGTTTGTGATTTACTAGACGGTTAAAGGGATTATTTTATGAAGAGTCGGAGGGAACATGGAAAACAAAACAGTGAAGGTAACGATCGGTGATGTGGTCAGGGAATATGAGGTCGGGATTTCATATGAGGAAATCATAAAGGATTATCAGAATGATTATGATGCACAAATTGTTCTTGTTTCCGTAAACGGAAAGCTGAACGAGCTGCATAAACGGCTGAGTAAAGACTGTACGCTTGAGTTTAAGACCGTAAAGGACAGAACCGGCTTTAAGACTTATCGTAGGAGTGTCTGCCTGCTGATGATAAAAGCGATCCATGACATGATCGGGGAAGAGAAGTTGGGGAAAATCAAAGTGGAGTATTCCATCAGCAAGGGAATTTTCTGCAATGCTTATGGTGATTTCACGATTGATCAGGCGTTTCTTGATCGCGTAAAGCAGAGAATGGATGAAATGGTACAGGAGGATATTCCTATTTGGAAAACGTCCTATTCCGTAGATGATGCGCTGCAGATTTTTAGGGAACGCGGGATGAAGGATAAAGAGCGTTTGTTTAAATACCGCCGGGCATCCAAAGTCAATGTATACAGTATCGGTGATTTTCAGGACTATTATTATGGCTATATGGTGCCGAGCACGGGTTATATCACACATTATGAGCTGTTCCTTTATGATACGGGATTTGTGCTGCAGCTGCCGACAAGGAAAAATCCCGAAGAGATACCGCCGTTTGAACCGCAGCACAAGCTGTATCAGACGATGAAAGAAACGAACGAGTGGGGCGAGAAAATTGGAATTGATACGGTGGGCGCTCTCAATGACCGAATCTGTGACGGCGGCTTGCAGGAGCTGATCCTCGTACAGGAGGCGCTGCAGGAAAGCAAAATTTCCGAAATTGCGGCAGATATCGTGAAAAGAGGCGGAAAGAAATTTATTATGATCGCAGGACCGTCCTCCTCGGGAAAGACTACCTTTTCTCACCGTCTGTCGATCCAGCTGTTAGCACACGGGTTGAAGCCGCATCCGATTGCGGTGGACGATTATTTTGTGGAGCGAGAAAAAACGCCGCGGGATGAAAATGGCGAATATAATTTTGAATGCCTGGGAGCTATTGATGTAGAGGGCTTTAACAGGGATATGTGTGAGCTGCTTGCGGGAAAGACCGTCGAGCTCCCTGCCTTTAATTTTAAGACGGGAAAGCGGGAATACCGCGGAAACTATAAGACGCTCGGGGAGGAAGATGTGCTTGTTATTGAGGGCATCCATGGTCTGAATGAACAAATGTCGTATTCGCTTCCGGCGGAAAGTAAGTACAAAATTTATATCAGCGCGCTGACGTCGCTCAATGTTGATGAGCACAACCGGATTGCTACAACGGATGGACGGCTGATTCGTAGAATGGTGCGCGATTATCGTACGCGCGGCGCTTCTGCGCAAAAGACGCTTTCCATGTGGCAGTCGGTTAGAAGGGGCGAGGAGGAAAACATTTTTCCGTATCAGGAATCGGCGGATGCGATGTTTAACTCCGCGTTGGTTTATGAGCTTTCCGTATTGAAGCAGTTTGCGGAGCCATTGCTTTTTAACATCGAAAAAAATGATCCCGAATACCAGGAGGCGAAACGATTGCTGAAATTTTTGGATTATTTCCTTGGCGTGACAAGCGAGAACCTTCCGAATAATTCGATTTTACGGGAATTTGTCGGAGGAAGTATTTTTCATGTGTGAAATTTGCATTTGAGGGCGAAATTGTAACTATTACGGGAGTGGAACAGACAATCGCGGCTGCAAGCGCCGAAAGGCCGTAGCCGAGGAAAGTCCGGGCTTCATAGGGCAGGGTGCCGGATAACGTCCGGTGGAGGTGACTCCAAGGCCAGTGCAACAGAAATATACCGCCTGCTTCAAGCAGGTAAGGGTGGAAGGGCAGTGTAAGAGACTACCGCCTCTTTGGTAACAAAGAGGGCACATGTAAACCCCATCCGAAGCAAGACCGAATAGAAAGCGATACGGCTGCCCGTCGTGCTTTCAGGTGGGTCGCTTGAGTCTGCCGGTAACGGCAGTACCAGATAGATGATTGTCGGGGGCATTTTGGTGCCCCAACAGAACCCGGCTTATCGTTCCGCTCCTGTTTTTGTTTTTATTTCTATTATTTAAAATGTAACGCGTTAAGAGACCGCGTTTTTATTTACATAGGATGATTGGTAGGGATTTGGATTGGAGGCAAAGGAATGGAGTATTTAAATGAACTGGGGAAGAGAGCCAAGGTTGCCGCGGAGGCAATGAATTTATTGACCGAGCGGCAGAAAAACGAGGGGCTTTTAAAGGTGGCGGAAGCGCTGCTTCATGAAGAAGAATTGATCATGCGGGAAAATGCGGTTGATGTGGAGTGTGCGGTAAAGGCGGGAACGTCTGAGGCGATGATCGATCGGTTGAAATTGAATCATGAAAGACTGTGCGGGATGGCAGAGGGCTTAAGGCAGGTGGTCAAGCTGCCCGATCCGATTGGAGAGATTTTGAGTGAGGATCATAGGCCGAATGGGCTGCTGATTAAGAAAGTGCGCGTTCCGATGGGTGTGCTTGGCATTATTTATGAATCCCGTCCAAATGTGACGGCAGATGCGTTCGGACTTTGCTTCAAATCGGGCAATGCGGTTATTTTGCGTGGTGGAAGTGATGCGATTCATTCGAATATTATGATCGTACAGGTGATGCGGGATGCGCTAAAAGCTGCCGGGTTTCCGCAGGATGCGCTGCTTTTGGTCGAAAACACGGACAGAAAAGTTGCGGCGGAATTTATGAAGCTGAATGCATATGTTGATTTGCTGATTCCGAGAGGCGGTGCGGGGCTGATTCGTTCCGTGCTTGAAAATGCAACGATTTCGGTCATTGAGACAGGTACGGGAAACTGCCATATTTTTGTGGATGAGACAGCCGACATTGTGATGGCGGTCGACATTATTGAGAATGCAAAGACACAGCGCATGGGAGTCTGCAATGCGTGCGAATCCTTGCTCGTTCATGAAAAAATTGCGGATAGAGCGATTCCGGCAATCTATGAGCGCTTAACGGGAAAACAGGTGGAAATTCGCGCGGGTGAAAAAGCATTTTCCATGTGTACAGGCTCCTGCCCTGACATGAAGCTCGCGACCGAGGAGGATTGGGGAACCGAATACTTGGATGCGATCGTTTCCTTGCAGATTGTTTCGAGTGTGGAGGAGGCCATTGCGCATATTAACCGGTATTCGACGCACCATTCCGAAGCAATCATTACAAATGATATGGAAAACGCCGAACAGTTTTTAAACGGTGTGGATGCGGCGGCGGTTTATGTGAATGCCTCTACTCGTTACACGGATGGTTTTGAATTCGGCTTTGGTGCCGAAATCGGCATCAGTACGCAGAAAATGCATGCAAGAGGTCCCATGGGCTTAAAAGAGCTTACCTCGATCAAATATAAAATATACGGTACCGGCCAGGTGCGGCCGTGACTGTAAAATCAAATAGTTTGAAAGTATTGACAAAAAATATACAAGGCTCATGAGATAGCCTTGTATATTTTTAATTTTTAATATCTTACAATCCGCATCCATTGTATTGTTCTTCACAATATTTGCAGCGGTAAATTTCCTTTTGGGTGTCGGTGAGCACAAAAATATGTGTCAGCTCCTGCTCGATGGAAGTAATGCAGCGCGGGTTTTTACATTTGATGACGTTGCGGATTTCCCTTGGAAGAACCAGATCCTTTTTTTGTACGATTTCGCCGTCTTTGATGACGTTGATTGTGATATTATGATCGATGAAGCCGAGGATATCCAGATCGAGCATGTCGATATCGCATTCGACCTTCAAAATATCCTTTTTTCCCATTTTATTGCTTTTTGCATTTTTGATGATTGCAACGGTACAGTCGAGCTCTTCTAACTTCAAATCATGATAAATGGATAGGCTTTTTCCGGCATGAATATGATCCAGCACGAAGCCTTCTTCAATTTTTCCTACATTTAACATATTGCTTCCTCCTCTATATTAAAATCAAGTTTGCGGTAACTGCGCTTTTTTGCCAGGTTATGCCAAATCAAGCAGCGTCAGAATCAAAGCCATCCGGACATAGACGCCGAACTTTACCTGCTTAAAATAGACTGCACGTGGATCGTCATCAACTTCCACGGAGATTTCGTTGACACGCGGAAGCGGGTGCAGGACGAGCATATCCTTGCGCGCCGACTCCATCTTTTCCTTGTTCAGTATGTAGAAATCCTTCAGGCGGACATAATCCTCCTCGTTGAAGAAACGTTCCTTCTGTACCCGGGTCATATAAAGAAGATCGAGTTTTGGCATGACATTTTCCAGACGGATGACCTCCTGAAACGGGATATGATTATTTTCCAGTACATCCTCCCGGATATAATCGGGAATGCGCAGTTCCTCCGGCGAAATAAAGATAAAGGAGACGCCGGGATAGCGGATGAGTGCGTTGATCAGAGAATGGACCGTGCGGCCGAATTTCAGATCCCCGCAAAGCCCGATCGTCAAATGATCCAGGCGCCCTTTTAAAGAGCGGATCGTAAGCAGGTCGGTCAGAGTCTGCGTCGGATGCTGATGTCCTCCGTCGCCCGCATTGATGACAGGGATGGAGGATTTAGAGGAGGCGACCATCGGAGCGCCCTCTTTTGGGTGGCGCATTGCGCAAATATCGGCATAACAGGAAATCATGCGGATCGTGTCAGAGACACTTTCTCCCTTCGCCGCGGAAGAGGAATCCGCAGAGGCGAAACCTAAAATATTCCCGCCAAGATGCATCATGGCCGACTCAAAGCTCAGTCGTGTTCTTGTGCTTGGCTCGTAAAAGCATGTCGCAAGAATTTTTCCGTCACAGATGTGTGCATATTTTTCCGGATTGCTTTGGATGTCTCCGGCGAGGTCGAGAAGCCGATCCAGTTCTTCTACCGAAAAATCCAATGGACTCATCAAATGTCTCATGTTGTTTTCCTCTTTTCTATTATTTACGTGGCTGGCAATAAACTGCTGGTATCTGTCACAATATTTTACGTGCGTCTGCACATAAAAAAACGAAGATAGCAGTTATCTTCGTTTATAGAACAATAAATAGGATAAGAATTTCGTCATTGCCATTTCAAGAGGTCTTACAGGGTGTCCGATACAAACAATACCGGCAGGCATTCTGTTTCTGGAAAAGTGCAGCTTCCCTGATGAAAACTCATCAGAGATATGAAAAAAGTCCACAAAACCTCCAAATCCATGACCTGATATCTGCATAAAGCACCTCTCATTTCTCACTTTAACTAGTATAATATATTCAAGAATGTTTTGCAATAATTACTTAAATGTTTTATACTGTTCGTATAAGAGCCATGCAGTCACGTATGGCGGAAAGGGAAACGGGATGGAATTTATTGAGAGAAAACGATGGGTCTTTTTAGGACTTCCGTTTACATTTACGGAGTATACGATTGGGGAGGAAATACTGACAATCAATCGCGGACTGCTTAAGACAGTCGAGGATTCCTGTTATATGTACAAAGTTTTGGATATCAAGCTGGAAACGACGTTTTTTGAGCGTATCGCAGGCCTTGGGACGATTGTCTGCTATACCGGAGACGTAACGGATCAGGTGCTGCGGATTGAACATATCAAAAATTCAAAGCCAATTAAAGATTTTATTCTTATGGCCTCTGAAGAAATGCGTAAGAGGAGAAGGACATTAAATACATTAAACCTGACAGAGGGCATGTCTGAAATCGATGACTCTGATTTGTAGTAGGTATATTGCGGTATCGAGCTGCACATGAGGATAGTTTCAATAAAGGGCGAACGGTAATAGCGCATTCAATAATGCATCAGACGAAAAGCCGGATGCATTATTTTATTTTTTTTAGGAGTTTTTCAAAAAGAAGTCCTGTGATGAACCAGCAAGGAGCATAATCGAAGCGGACGATACCGAGTATGTTCAGCTTGGCGCGGCTGTAATCCCATGGACATGCGCCTCTTTTTTTCAGAAAAAGGCCACTTAAAAACTCCACGAGATAAATTGCAGTCATATAAACCGCCCCGCGTAGCCATACTGTTTTATTTTTTAAAATTCCGGACAGGGGCATTATCAAAATACCGAGGGCATAAATAGGAAACATCCAGATTGAGGTAATACCGCGCAGCTTCCATTCGCGCCTTCGAAAGGAATCAAAGGCTGTAAATATGATTTCGAGGCACCAGCCTAATACCCCGCACAGCAGTGTGCATTTTAATATTTTTTTCATAGGATTAGTATTCGGAAAATAAATAAAATTATACATCCTGGCAAAATGCACAACCCCAAATACATTCCTTTGTTGTAAATTTTAAGAAGTTGTTATATGATAAATAGAGCACGATGGAACAGTTAAGGGGAGCAGAG
>CAZMIX010000009.1:35091-58255 GCA_964566545.1 uncultured Lachnospiraceae bacterium
GGATGAGATTTGAGGATGCCGTTCAATATATGGAGGACGCCCGTAAATATGGGAGCAGGCTGGGTCTTGCGCGTATGCGGGAACTGATGCGGTTGCTTGATAATCCGCAGGACGCGCTTCGTTTTGTTCATATTGCGGGAACGAACGGCAAAGGCTCCGTGCTCACTTATATTGCTGCTGTTTTACGAACGGCGGGTTATAAGACAGGGAGTTATTCTTCGCCGGCGGTGTCAGGCATCCGTGATCCATACCAAATCAATGGGACGATAATCAGTAAAAATCAATACGCAGAATGCGTAAGAAAGCTGCAGCAGGCCGTTTTGAAAATGCAGGAAGCGGGAGAAGAGCCACCGACCTCTTTTGAGTTGGAGACGGCGCTGGCCTTCTGCTACTTTAAAGAAAACAACTGTGATATCGTCGTGTTGGAAACAGGACTTGGCGGAGCACAGGATGCGACAAATATTGTTAAGACGACAGTCCTGGCGGTAATTACCACGATTAGTATGGATCATTGTTCCATACTCGGCGATACACCGGAGAAAATCGCGGAGCAGAAGGCGGGTATCATTAAGCCTCATATACCCGTTGCTTTGATGGAAAACAGCAGAACAATAACGAGTGTTATAAGAGAAAAATGCAAGGAAATGGATGCGGAGCTTCATATTGCTGAGGCGGAAAAGCTCTATGATATAACATATGGGTTTTCTGTTCAGAAATTTTCTTATTATCAATTTGCCAACGTGCAGATTATGCTCGGCGGGACGCATCAGGTTATGAATGCGGCTCTGGCGATCGAGGCATTTTGGTGTTTAAGGAATGTCGGGATTCCGGTTTCGGCCGCCTGTATCCGGGCGGGAATGAAAAGTGCGCGTTGGCCTTTTCGCATGGAACAGGTTCTGAGTGAACCGCTGTTTCTTGTGGATGGTGCCCACAATCCCGATGCGGCGGCAAAACTAATGGAATCATTGCTGCTTTACTTTAGCGGCCGTCCGCTGATTTTTATCATGGGCATATTTAAGGATAAGGCCTATAAGGAAATATGTAAAATAACAGCCGATATACCGGTGTATATCGTTACCGTACAGACGCCCGATTCAGAGCGTGCTTTATCGGCCATAACATTAAGAGACACGGTTCGGAGGTACAATCCCAACGCCGAGGCTGCGGGAAGTATACGGGAGGCAGTGAAGATGAGCCTTGCGAGAGCGGAGCGCTTAAAAGAGCGGTGTCCGGTTATTGTGGCATTTGGTTCTCTTTCTTATTTAGCCTCATTGGTTAATCTATTAAAAGTTGAAAGCAGGAGTGACAGCAGGGATGGATAGGTTGAAAATTGAACAGGGGATTAGGCTTATATTGGAAGGGATCGGTGAAGAAGCGTCACGAGAAGGCTTGAAGGAAACGCCGGAGCGTATTGCCAAAATGTACGAGGAAATTTATGGAGGACTTTCCGGGGATGCGCGGACGTATCTGAAGAAAACGTTTCAAGCGGAAAACAACGAAATGATTTTGGAACGGGACATTGTCTTTTATTCCACGTGTGAGCATCACCTGATGCCTTTTTATGGAAAAGCACATGTGGCCTATGTGCCGGACGGGAAGGTCGTAGGCTTAAGCAAGCTGGCTAGAACGGTAGACGTGTACGCAAGGCGTCCGCAGATTCAGGAAAAGCTGACTGCACAAATTGCGGATGCGCTGATGGAATATTTGCAGCCAAAGGGTGTCATGGTGATGCTTACGGCCGAACATATGTGCATGACGATGCGTGGGATCAAAAAGCCCGGCAGCCAGACAGTGACTGTTATTACGCGTGGTGTCTTTGAGAAGAACAAAGAGTTAAAAGAAGAATTTTATTATATGCTTGGTGCGAAGGATAGGTGAAAGGAATGGAACGAATCGGCCGGATCGTGAACCATGAAAAATATCAGGCGTATTTGATGGAAATCGAAGAGCTGGAGCAGGGGCGGATTTTCTGTAGGCATCAGATGGGACACTTCTTAAGCGTTGCCAGGATTGCGATGCTCATTATGGAGGAGGAAGGACTTTCCATAGAAAAGGAGCTGATCTATGCCGCTGCGCTACTGCATGATATCGGTAGAGGCATACAATATCAAACCGGCACGCCGCATGAACAGGCGAGCGCTAAAATAGCGTTGGAAATCTTGGCGGAATGCCTCTTTGACGAACAGGAAATATCTGAAATTCTGCAGGCAATTATCGGACACAGAAACTCGGAAAGTGCAGGGAATGCGGATTTGAGAGGTCTTTTGTATCGTGCGGACAAGCTTTCGCGTGAATGCTTCTGCTGCAAGGCAAAGGATGAATGTGATAAGCCGTTTGCATCAAGGACGCTGCAGATTGATTATTGAGGATGATGCGAATGAAAATAGGCAACAAAGAATTTGATGTAAATAATGAGGTGTATATTGCCGGCATTTTGAATCTGACCCCAGACTCCTTTTCGGACGGAGGAAGCTATCAGACAGTGGATGAAGCGCTTTTTAGGGTGGAGCAGATGATTGCCGAGGGAGCCGATCTCATCGATGTGGGAGGAGAGTCAACAAGACCTGGCTATACGCCTGTCAGTGATGATGAGGAGATCAAAAGAGTAACACCCGTAATTGAAAAAATCAAGACTCGCTTTGATATTCCTGTTTCGATTGATACCTATAAAGGGACTGTCGCAGAAGCGGCGTTGGCGGTGGGAGCCGATCTCGTGAATGATATTTGGGGACTGCGGCATGATGATAAAATAGCAACCGCTATTAAAAGCTATGATGCGGCTTGCTGCCTGATGCATAACCGTGAAAATCCGGTTTATAGGGATTTCCTGCCGGAAGTGCGTGAGGATCTGACACAATCAGTATCGCTTGCGCTTTGTGCAGGAATTGCAAAGGAGCGCATCCTTTTGGATCCTGGGATCGGCTTTGCAAAATCTTATGAGCAGAACCTATTGGTTCTTAAAAATCTGCGGTTCTTTCAGGAAATTGGATTTCCGATGCTGCTTGGTGCCTCGCGCAAATCTGTGATCGGACTGACACTTGATCTGCCTAAGGAGGAACGTGTGGAGGGGACGCTTGTTACGACAATGCTTGCTGTGCAGGCAGGCTATACGTTTGTCAGGGTGCACGATATCAAAGAAAATAAACGGGCGATCCGAATGCTCAAAACAATAGATCAATAGGAGGCGTATAAGTATGGACTGTATTAGCATTAAAAACTTAGAGGTATTTGGGAAACATGGTGTTTTTGAAGAGGAAAACAAGCTTGGACAGAAGTTTTCCGTATCTGCACAGCTTTATCTGGATACGAGACAGGCGGGAATGGATGATGATTTGGCGGAATCGGTGCATTATGGACAGGTTTGTCGTTTTATCGACGAATTCATGAAAGAGCGAACTTATCGACTGATCGAGGCAGCTGCGGAGCATTTGGCACAGGAGCTGTTGTTACATTTTAAGCATATTAAAATGCTGGATCTGGAAATTAAAAAGCCATGGGCGCCGATCGGACTCCCTTTGGAGGAGGTTTCCATAAAATTAACACGCGGTTGGCATACGGTCTATGTTTCGATTGGGTCGAATATGGGAGAACGGGAGGCGCATTTACAGGCGGCGGTGCAGACATTGGATGCCCTTGTTGAGACAAGTGTTGAGCGCATTTCCAAATTCATGGAGACAGAGCCTTACGGCTATCTTGAACAGGACAGGTTTTTAAACGGAATGTTGGAATTAAAGACGCTTTTGACACCTGAGGAGCTATTGAGCGTCATTCATGAGATTGAAGAGGAGGCGGGAAGGGAGCGCTCGGTGCGTTGGGGTCCGCGCGTGCTTGATTTAGACATCATTATGTATGACGCGCTTGTGCTTGATACGGAACAGCTCGTCATTCCCCATGTGGACATGCAGAACCGCGATTTCGTATTGATTCCGCTCATGGAGATTGCTCCGGCACTGCGCCATCCGGTACTGAATAAAACCGTCGGACAGCTTAGGAATGAGTTGGAGAAGGCAAGAAAATTCTAGTTAGGATCAAACGCTGTTACATTAATTTCGCCGTTTGTCGGTGTCTGATAAAGCGGCGTAGGAGCGCCAAACTCCTGAAAATACGTATATTTGGAAGTGATGTTGATATTCGAATAGTTCCCTTTTGCAACAATCTCAGGGTTGGAGCCGTCCGTCGCCATGCGAATCAGGGAAGGATTTTGCGCATCATTTTTTTGGTAATAGATATAGTCGCCATGCACGTTGAACAAATCAATCCGGTCATCAGTGAGCTTTTGGCTTGTCCGATCGGATAGATTGCAGCGGTACAGAGAATAGTGATCGGGAATATTCATGTAATACAGATAGCCGTCTTCATAGACCGGATTGTATACCCTTTCATTGATCAGTATCCCGGTGGTCAGACTGCTTGTATTAAAAACGGATAAATAAAAAGCGTTATCCATATCAGGGTAATAGATGCCGCCGCCTATGACGCAGGCCGGATTGATTTCAGATTTACTGATCAGTTCTTTTTCAGCACTGTTGATTTTTGTGCGGTATAGCGTCATACCATCCTCATTATCATAATGCTGGTAATAGACATAGCTGTCGATGAGGCTGACAATGCCGGAAGCGGTACGGTCCAAACAATTGGCAGCTTTTTTGCCGTTCTTTTTCAGCTGGTAGATGCCGTTATTATTGCTGAGGACGCCAAATACAGCCTTTTCGTCGGAGTTTTTCTGGTAAAAATATAGGTAATCGCCCCCTGAGTTAATGTATTCCACGGGAACGCGGAGCAGCAGCTTTTTACCGGTGCCATCTGCATTCATCGAATAAAGTCGGTCACCGTCATAGGGATTGCTGAAATAGATCTTGTTCCCATCCTCACAAAACAATCCCCGGTTGTTTAGGTTGCCGGCGCTGTTTCCTATTGTACCGGAGGGGTTGTCCGGAATCGCAGCGAGAAGCTGTGTACCGATGAGAAGGCTGATTAACAGAAGAGCAATGATAATAATGGTTATCGCATTTTTCTTTTGCATGGATGGTTCTCCTTTTTTTCAGTATAATAGAAGGTCAAAAAATTTGCAATGTGCAAAGTGTTATTTATGTGCTTTCGTTTTACTTGTATTTGCTTTACCGGTTAGGGTATAATCATTACATAGAAGGACTGAAGAGGGTTGGAAAAATGGATATTTCAGAATTAAGAAAACAACTGGATGAGATCGACGAAGAGCTTGTCGCCTCATTTGAAAAACGGATGCGTGTCAGCGAGCAGGTAGCGGAGTATAAAATATCCAGCGGAAAACCCGTGATGGACAGGCAGCGCGAGGAGCAAAAAAAAGCGGCAGTCAGGGAACTTACCTCCAATGCTTTTAACGCGAGGGGAGTTGAGGAACTGTTTGGTCAGATCATGGCCATCAGCCGAAAGCTGCAATACCAGATGCTGCAGGAAAAGGGGATGCTTAAGAAGGCAAATTTTATTCCGGTGAAAACGCTATGTGAGGGACGGCCCAGAGTTGTTTTTCAAGGGACGGAGGGCGCTTATTCTCAAGCGGCGATGGACACCTATTTTGGTGGAAATTCGGACAATTTTCATGTGGACAGCTTTCGCGAAGCGATGTTTGCGATCGAGGAGGGCAGGGCGGACTTCGCCGTGCTTCCGATCGAAAATTCGACAGCCGGGGTTGTGGACGAGATTTATGACTTACTCGTAGAATTTGAAAATTATATTGTCGGCGAACAGATCATCCGGATCAATCATGCACTGCTCGGTCTGAAGGGGAGCGACAGTGGACGGATCAAAGAAGTATATTCCCATCCGCAGGCGCTGATGCAGTGCGCGGGATATTTGAGAGAGCATGCTTCCTGGCAGCAGATCAGCTGCCAGAATACTGCGATGGCGGCTAAAAAAATTCTGGATGAGCAGGATATGTCTAAGGCGGCGATTGCGAGCGTATATGCGGCAAAGCTGTACGGTCTTTCGGTGCTTGAGGAAACGATCAGTGACGAAAGCGGAAATTCCACGCGTTTCATTATCGTGGCCGGCAGAAAGATTTACAGAGAGGATGCCGGGAAAATCAGCATCTGCTTTGAGGTTATGCATGCGGCAGGCTCATTGTACCACATTCTTTCCCATTTTATCTATAACGGACTGAATATGACGAAGATCGAGAGCCGCCCGATCAAGGATCGGAACTGGGAATATCGTTTCTTTGTGGATTTTGAGGGGAATCTTTCCGATATGGCGGTAAAGAATGCGTTGGCCGGTCTGCGTGAGGAAGCCAGATATTTAAAAATACTCGGCAATTATTGAGTGAAGACGGACAGGATGTAATCATGAGAGAGAGAGAATTAATTTTATACAAACATTTTAAGCACGGGGATATTTTGGAGGATGTGTCGTGGCTTGCGAAAAACAGCAAGGATGTGAAAAACGCTGCGCTTGAAGAGCAGATGCGGGATAAGCTCTTTGATGTAACACACCGCCTTGTGGAGCTTGCGGGGAGTCACGGCTACAAGGGGAACTTGTGGCATGCCTATCTGACCTATCTGCTTGCCAATAATGAAAATGCATTTTCCGCCGCCTCAGAAATCAGAGGAGAGGTGGAGGGCAGCATCAATGAAATTGCATTGCATGACTTTATTATTTTTAAAGAATTTTTTGATTTTGATATGAGTCAGTTAGATGTTCGTCTGCATACGAACTGTATTACAATGATCCTTTCATATCGCAATGTGGATGAGCGGAGTAAAATGTTCAATAAACGGATCCGTGACAGGATCTGTGATTTGAGCGTGCAGCTTGCGAATGCGCAGGATGCGCAGGAGTTTAAAAAAATTGTGACAGGCTTTTATAAGGATTTTGGTGTCGGCAAATTTGGTTTACATAAAGCATTCCGCGTCGAGCATATCGGCGAGGAGGTCAATATCAAGCCAATTACGAATATTGCCCATGTGTATCTTGACGACCTTGTCGGCTATGAGATTCCAAAGCAGAAGCTCATCGCCAATACGGAGGCTTTTATTAACGGCAAGCGAGCCAACAACTGCCTGCTGTTCGGCGATGCGGGGACAGGAAAGTCTAGCAGCATCAAGGGCATTCTAAATCAATATTATGACAGGGGTCTGCGCATTATCGAAATCTATAAACACCAGTTTCAGGATTTAAACGAGGTCATTGCACAGATCAAAAATAGAAACTACAAATTCATTATCTATATGGATGATCTGTCATTTGAAGATTTCGAAATCGAATATAAATATTTAAAGGCAGTCATTGAGGGCGGGCTCGAAAAGAAGCCTGATAACATTTTAATTTACGCGACATCCAACAGACGGCATCTTGTCAGGGAAAAGTTTACCGACAAGGAAGAGCGCAGAGATGACCTGCACAGCAGCGATACGGTGCAGGAAAAGCTTTCTCTCGTATCGCGTTTTGGCGTTTCCATTTTCTTCTGCGCGCCAGATAAAAAGGAGTTTGCGAATATCGTAAAGGTGCTCGCCGAGCGCTATCAGGTGCGGATGCCTGAGGAGGAGATGCTTTTCGAGGCAAATAAGTGGGAACTGTCACATGGCGGTCTGTCGGGCAGAACCGCACAGCAGTTTATCGATTACCTGTTGGGAAAATAGGAGAAGGAGCGGCGATATGGCGGTAAAGACATTTGCGGCAGTTGATGTGGGTTCCTATGAACTGGCGATGAAGATTTTTGAATTCTCAACGAAAAACGGGATGAAGGAAATTGACCATGTCCGTCATCGGATCGAGCTTGGAACGGATACCTACATGACCGGAAAAATCGGCCATGAGCGCGTGGACGAGCTATGTCTTATTTTGAATGAATTTGCTGCAATGATGAAATCCTATAAAGTAGATGCCTACAAAGCATATGGCACGAGCGCGATCCGTGAGACGGAAAATACAATGATCATCGTCGAGCAAATTAAGCTGCGCACAGGATTAAAGGTTGAGGTGCTAAGCAATTCGGAGCAGCGGTTTTTGCATTATAAGGCGGTCGCGTCGCGCGGTGAAAAATTCAGCGAGGTGATCAAAAAGGGGTGCGCGATCGTGGATGTCGGCGGCGGAAGTATCCAGATTTCTCTGTTCGATAAGGAACGGCTCGTGACGACACAGAACGTCCGTCTGGGAATTTTGCGCATGCGGGACATGCTCGTCGATCTGAAGCCGCGCACGAATAATTACGAACAGCTTTTGGAGGAGTTGATTGATAACCAGCTAGGTTCGTTCAAGCGGATTTATTTAAAGGGCAGGGACATTCAGAATATTATCATTGTGGATGATTATATTTCTTATATCATGCAGAAAATCGGTGGGGACAGGGATACGATCACGGCGGAGCAGTTTAACGCGTTTGAAGAGATCCTCCATACAAAGACGCCGGAGCGAATCGCGAAATCGCTCGGAATGGCAGAGGAAAGCGCTTCTTTGCTGCCGCCGTCCGCGAGCCTGATCAAACGGATTCTAAAGCTTACCAAGGCGGAGCTTTTGTGGGCGCCGGGTGTCAGCTTGAGCGACGGCATTGCTTATGAATATGGGGAAAAGGAAAAGCTGATCCACAGCGCACACGACTTTGAAAATGATATCCTCGCGTGTGCGGGCATTATGAGTAAGCGATACATGGGTAATGCGGAGCGAAACAAGCTTTTAGAAAAGGTAGCTGTCGAGTTGTTTGACGGCACGAAAAAAATACATGGAATGGGCAGGCGCGAGCGGCTGCTTATTAGAATAGCGGCACTGCTTGGCGACTGCGGAAAATATATGAGTTTGGAAGAGGGGGCGGAGTGCTCCTACAGCATCATTATGGCAACGGAGATGATCGGACTTTCCCATGCGGAGCGGGAAATTGTCGCCAATATCGTAAAATTCAACAAGGCTCGCTTTGAATATTATGAAGAGCTTGTTTCGTCGTCCGCAATCGAGAGGGACACGTATTTGAAAATTGCAAAGCTGACCGCAATCTTTCGGGTTGCTGACGGTATTTGCCGAAGTTACCGTACAAAGCTGCAGGGGATCAAATTGCAGCAGAAGCCCGGAGAGCTTATCATTACCGTCGATACGACGGAGGACATGACTTTGGAGCAGGGCTTTTTTGCAAGAAAGGCCGCGTTTTTTGAAGAGGTGTTTAGTATTCGGCCTGTCCTGAGATATAAAAAGAAGCTGAGCACGATATAGGAGGCTGCGTTGTGGAAAAAATCGATTTGAAAAATCCGAAATACTATTATAACAGAGAGTTAAGCTGGCTTTTATTTAACGAGCGGGTGCTCGGGGAGGCCAGGGATAAAACAAACCCGTTGTTCGAGCGTATAAAATTTTTGAGCATCACTGCGTCCAATTTGGATGAGTTTTTTATGATTCGGGTTGCTTCTTTAAAGGATATGGTTAATGTGGGCTATCAGGGAGTCGATCTTGCCGGTTTGACACCTGAAATGCAGCTAAAAAAGCTGAATAAAGCGACTCATGAACTTGTAAATTTACAGTATTCTACATACAACCGCTCTTTACTTCCTCTTATGGAGCAGGAGAGAATTTTGTTTATGTCGGCTCACGAGGAGCTGACGAAAGAGCAGTCCGTCTATGTGGATCGCTATTTCGAAGAAAATGTATATCCGGTGCTGACGCCGATGGCGGTTGACTCGTCTCGCCCTTTTCCGCTGATTCGCAACAAGACGCTTAATATTGGAGCATTGCTTGTGAAAAAGGGAAGCATAGATGAACCGGAGTTTGCGACGGTGCAGGTGCCTGCCGTGCTGCCGCGCATTGTAAGGGTGCCGGGTTTGGAAGGTCAGACAACGCTGCTCCTTTTGGAGGAAATTATCGAGCGAAATATTCATAAGCTGTTTTTAAACTATGATGTGGTTTGTGCGCATCCGTTCCGTATTATGCGGAATGCGGATCTGACGATTGACGAGGATGAGGCGGCCGATCTGCTGAAGGAAATCGAGCGGCAATTAAAAAAGCGCCAGTGGGGAGAAGTCATTCGTTTGGAGGTTGCTGACGATATTGATACGCATCTTCTAAAAATCCTGCGTAAAGAGCTTGATATCGGCGACGAAGAGCTTTACCGCATTAACGGACCGCTTGACTTGACATTTCTGATGAAAATGTATGGCATGGAGGGTTTTGACCATTTAAAGAAGCTGCCCTATATTCCGCAGCCGATTGGAGAGCTTATTTCTGATCAGGATATTTTTGCACAGATTCGCAGACAGGATATCCTTTTGCACCATCCCTACCAAACATTTCAGCCAATCGTTGATTTTATCAGGCAGGCAGCAAAGGATCCCGATGTGCTTGCGATTAAGCAGACGTTATACCGTGTCAGCGGTAATTCGCCGATTATTGCGGCGCTTGCGCTTGCTGCGGAGAACGGCAAGCAGGTATCGGTGCTTGTGGAGCTGAAAGCCAGATTTGACGAGGAAAATAATATTGTATGGGCGAAGATGCTGGAGAAAGCGGGCTGCCATGTTATTTACGGGCTTGTTGGATTGAAGACGCACAGCAAGATTACGCTCGTTGTCAGGCGGGAAGAGGATGGCATTCGCCGTTACGTCCATCTTGGTACGGGCAATTACAATGATGCGACGGCAAAGCTTTATACCGACATCGGCCTTTTGACGTGCGCCGAGCCGGTCGGTGAGGACGCAACGGCTGTATTCAACATGCTTTCCGGCTATTCGGAGCCCGTTTCCTGGAACAGGTTGTCTTTGGCGCCGCTGTGGCTGAAGGATCGCTTTTTGGAGCTGATTATACGGGAGAAAAACAACGCACTGCAGAAAAAGCCGGCAAGGATCATTGCAAAGGTTAATTCTCTCTGTGATACGGATATTATGGAGGCGCTTTATGAGGCATCGATGGCGGGCGTTCGGATCGATTTGATCGTACGAGGCATTTGCTGTATTAAGGTAGGGCTTCCTGGAATCAGCGAGAACATCAGTGTTCGTTCGATTGTCGGTAATTTTTTAGAGCATAGCCGCATGTTCTATTTTGAAAACGCGGGACGATCTGAAGTTTACTGCAGCTCTGCGGACTGGATGCCGAGAAATCTGGAGCGGCGCGTGGAAATTCTGTTTCCTGTTGAAGCAGAACGTTTGAAGGCGAAGATGTATCACATTTTAGAGGTGATGCTTGGAGATAATGTCAAAGCAAATATTATGCAGCCGGACGGCAGATACGAGAAAATTGATAAGCGTGGCAAGGTGCTTGTGAACTGTCAGGAAACGTTTTGTGAGGAGGCTGTTGGGGAAGCGGTGCAAAAAAAAGAGACGGGTAATGGACGGGTATTCATCCCGGAGGAGGCGATATGAAGACAATTATTTTAGCATCAGGTTCCCCGCGCCGAAAGGATATTTTAGAGCAGGCAGGTATTGCTTTTACAGTTTGCGTCAGCGATAAGGAAGAAAACATCACGAAGGAAGTACCGCAGGAAGCGGTGGAGGAGCTGTCGCGCATGAAGGCGTTGGATATTAAGGAGCAGCTCACAAACCAAAAGGATTATCTCATCATCGGTGCAGATACGATTGTGGCTTTTCAGGGAATGAAGTTCGGAAAGCCGAAAGATGCGGCGGATGCAAGGCGGATGTTGAAGCTTCTGCAGGGAAATACGCATCAGGTCTATACAGGGGTAACGTTTGTCTATGATGAGGGAAGTTCTGCTGAAGAGGGGTCATTTACGGATGGGCTGAGAAAGCGGGAACCGGCGCATATTCATACGTTTTATGCGGTGACAGATGTCGTGATGGTTCCGATGACCGACGCTGAAATTGAAGCATATGTCCAAACCGGCGAGCCGATGGATAAGGCGGGAGCTTATGCCATTCAGGGGCGGTGTGCTGTCTATATTAAGGAAATACACGGAGAATATAATAATGTTGTCGGGTTTCCGATAGCAAAGACAATGAAAGAGATAAAGGAACTGGGAATAATATTATGATGAAAGCAGTTATTTTTGATTTGGACGGGACGCTGTCCGACTCCTTGGAGTCAATCGCCTACAGCGCTAATCTTGCACTTCGGGCGATTGGGATGCCGCCCTATGAGACAGAACGTTATAAGCAATTTGTCGGTGACGGAGCGCGCGAGCTTGTGAGAAGGATGCTTTATCATAACGGCGATACGGAATATACGCGTTATGAGGAACTGCGAGGGAAATACAGGGAGTATTTCCGGGAATTTTGTATGTACCGGGTACATCCTTATGAGGGTTTGCCTGCGGTACTTCTTAAATTGAAAAGAAAAGGCGTGATTTTGGCTGTCCTCTCCAACAAGCCGCACAAACAGGCAGTGGAGGTTGTAGAGGATTTGTTTGGAACGGAGCTTTTTTCGATAATACAAGGACAGTCTGACAATTTAGAACGCAAGCCGAGCCCGGAGGGCGCGTTTTATATCGCACGATCGCTTGGCGTGGAGCCTTCGGAATGCGTGTATGTCGGGGATACCGATACGGATATGAAAACGGGCAAGTCGGCGGGGATGTATACGGTGGGTGTACTCTGGGGCTTTCGTGAGAGGCAGGAGCTGGAGGAAAATCATGCGGACGAAATTATTGAGATGCCGGATCGCCTGCTCAAAATTGTGGAGCGGGACGGTTCTGAAATGGCGGCGGATAACACCTGCGAGGGAAAAGAGAGCGGCATCCGACTTGTGGCAACGGATGTGGACGGAACGCTTGTGAAGGACAGCAGCAATGAGGTATACCCGGAAATCATCGAGGCGGTGCGAAAGCTTCGTAAGAAGGATATTTTGTTTGTCGTGGCGAGCGGCAGGCAGTATTACAGCCTCGTAAAGCTGTTTAACGAGGTGCGGGAGGATATGATCTTTATTGCGGAGAACGGCGCGCATATCAGGTGCAGGGATACGGATATCTCGGTCGTACCAATGGATCCTGAGATTGCACGTGAGCTTATTTTGGAATCCAGACGATTTCCGGGTGTGGACGTTATTGTTTCCACGGCCAAGGGAGCTTATTTGGAGTCGAAAAATCAGGAGTTTCTGGATTTGATTACCTACGGCTATCAAAATAAATTTACTCTTGTGGAAGATATTTTAAAAGAAGATATTGACATCATAAAGGTTGCTTTATATCATAAAGATAGTATTAGGGAAATCGGAGAGAACATCCTTGTTCCGAAATGGAAAGATCTGTGTAAGGCCTGTATGGCAGGAGAAGAGTGGGTGGACTTCATGGATGCTTCCGTTGATAAGGGAAATGCTCTTAAGACAATTCAGGATTTCTTTCATATTTCCAGAAAGGAAACAATGGTATTCGGCGATAACGGCAATGATGTGGGGATGCTAAAGAGAGCGGAGGAAAGCTATGTCGTTTCCAATGCGCGTGATGACGTAAAGTGTCATGCAAAACATCTCTGTGCTCCTTACAGTGAAAAAGGGGTTTACAGAGAACTTCAAACTTTATTTTAGGAGGAATTAGTATGCAGGAACAGCAGGAATATGATGACGAGGTATTGCGGACTTTCTTGAAAAATCAGAGCCAGTTGTTTGATGAGGATGTGGCGGAGACGCTGGAGGAGGCAGAGGCATTTTTAGAGGATTGTATGGCGGTTGTCGTCGATTCGCTGGACGAAGTACGAGAATATTTTGAAGAAATTGGTGCGGACATTGACGGTATGGATCCGGAAGAGTTGGAGGATACCAGTGAAGTATTCAAAATTCCCGACGGCCGCTATTTGATTGTAGAAGGATAGCCGGAGCAGACTCATAAAATTTTGCTTATGAATTATTTACCTGATAAAGTGTTTCAATAAAATTACAATTGACTACTAAATCGCTTCGCGGACCCTGCACCGGCGGAGCGATTTTGGTTATAAAAATATATTATTGCCGGCATGACGGCGGGCGCCGTCAAGGGCTGATAAAATGCGATAACACGAATTTTTCTACGATTTCGGCGATACCGTCGTGGTCGTTGTCGCGCTCGGTGATGTAGTCGGCGTACTGTTTTGCGGAGGCGGTGCCGTTCTGCATGACGACGCCGATCCCGGCGGCATCGATCATCGTGATATCATTTTCTTCATCGCCGGCAGCGATCGCGTTTTCGATCGGGATGTGGAAGTATTCGCAAAGAAACCGGACGGCGCAGCCTTTTGTCGAGGACAGGTTGGCGTATTCTAATAAAATATCGCTGGAAAAGGTGCTGGACAGCCTTTCATCTGCCCATGGAGCCAGGCGGTCGCGGAATGCGGCAAGCTGTTCCCTTCCATTAAGGGAGATGACAATAAGTTTGATCGGTTCCTCATCAAGTGCGGACAGCACGTCGTCCACGACGAGACCGGGCATGCCGATATGCTTCGTATAGTGATCGAGCGCGTCGGTCTGATGCTCGGATACGACATGCGTGCGGGAATAGGTATGGCAGTGCAGCCCCTCCTTTGCCGCTTCGTCGAACAGATGCCTGACATAGGGAAGTGGAACAGTATATTTCTGTATTGTTTTCTTTTCATAGCAGTCGTAAATCAGCCCGCCGTTGTAGCTGGCGATATAAAAACCGGGCGTGATAAAGCCGTACTCCTGCGCGATGCGGATGGCGCTCTGGATCGGCCTTCCTGTCGCAATTACGAATTTATGTCCTTCAGCCGTCATTTTCCTGATGGCATCAAGGTTTGTTTGGCTGATCTCCTTTTGTGAATTTAATAAGGTTCCGTCCAGGTCCGAGAACAGTATTTTTTTATCTGTCATAGGTGTGTGCTCCTTATGGAATAGAGGTGTCTAAGAGCGATTTTAAATGTGTAAGCACCGACTCGTCGATATAGAGGCTACCGTAGCCGACACCCAAGTCGGTTTTTGGCTTTGTCGTGCCGTGAAAATCAGAACCACCCGAGATGGCGAGGCCGAATTTTGCGGCGATTTCTTTCATTTCCCTCTGTTCAGTCGAGGAGTAGGTCGTATATTTGGCTTCAATACCGTCAAGTCCCGCGGCCTTTAACCGTTCCACGAGAATTTCCAGCCTCGCGCGGCTCATGCGGTACAGGGGTGGGTGAGCCAGGATCGAAAGCCCGCCTGCCGATTTGATAAAGCTTACCGCCTGCTCGGGCGTATTTTTTTCCCGTGGAACAAAGCAGGGACTATGATCGCCGATAAAACGGTCAAACGCCTCCTGCATATTTTTAATATAGCCTTTTTTGAGCATATATTTCGCATAAAGCCCGCGCGTGATGACCGCGCCCGGAAATTCGTATTTCAATTCCTCGAGTGTGATGTCAATGCCGTACGTTTTAAGCTTTTCACACATTTTTTCATTGCGCAGCTCCCTGCTGTTTTGGAATTCCTTTAGGTAGTCAGCAAATCCGGGAGCATTTTGATTTACATAAAGGCCGACGATGTGGATATCGCGGCCTTCATATTCGGTGGACAGCTCGACGCCGGGGATGACCTCAAGCGGCTTTCCCTTTGCATGGGAGACAGCCTCATCGATGCCGGCCGTCGTATCATGGTCGGTCAGCGCAAAGGCGGTTAGCCCCTTTTCAAGGGCATAGTCTACAAGCTCCCGGGGTGTGTAGGAACCATCCGATTTGTTGGAATGTACGTGTAAATCTACCATGAAATTCTCCGTTTTGACGACAATTAGTTGTCGTCCTCTTCCTTGTTGGCCGTATAGATAAAACGCTTTCTCGCCAACTCGTCGCTTTCCAGATATTCGTCGTAGGTCGTGATCTTATCGATCAGCGCTCCATCCGGCATAATTTCCATAATACGGTTCGCTGTTGTCTGCACAAACTGGTGGTCATGAGACGAAAACAGAATGACACCGGAAAATTTAATTAAGCCGTTATTGAGCGCCGTAATGGACTCCATGTCCAGATGGTTTGTCGGTTCGTCGAGAATCAGAA
The DNA here is from genome assembly GCA_964566545.1 of uncultured Lachnospiraceae bacterium. Taxonomy (GTDB): domain Bacteria; phylum Bacillota; class Clostridia; order Lachnospirales; family Lachnospiraceae; genus JAEYFP01. Next base: position 50,937 of record CAZMIX010000009.1, read on the forward strand.
CGTTCGCACCGGAAATCATCATTTTAGAAAGCAAGCAGCGCACCTTTTCACCGCCGGAAAGAATTTTTACTTTCTTAACGCCGTCCTCGCCCGGAAATAGCATTCTTCCGAGAAAGCCACGGACATACGTGACATCCTTGATCGGAGAGTAGCCGGTCAGCCAATCGGAGATCGTCAAGTCATTATTAAATTCCTCCGTGCTGTCCTTCGGGAAATAAGTCTGCGATGTCGTAACGCCCCATTTGAACGTTCCTTCGTCCGGTTCCATTTCGCCTGTTAATATCTTAAAAAGAACTGTTTTTGCAAGCTCATTGCCGCCGACAAATGCAACCTTGTCCTCATGATTGAGGATAAAGGAAAGGTTGTCAAGTATTTTTACCCCGTCGATTGTCTTGGAAATTCCTTCCATAATAAGTACTTCGTTGCCGATTTCCCGTTCGGGGCGAAAATCAATATAAGGATATTTTCTGCCGGACGGCTTAATATCATCCAGCTCAATTTTTTCCAATGCGCGCTTTCTGGAGGTTGCCTGTTTGGATTTGGAAGCGTTTGCGGAGAAGCGGGAGATAAATTCCTGCAGCTCTTTGATTTTTTCTTCCTTTTTCTTATTGGCTTCCTTCATCTGTTTGACAAGAAGCTGACTGGATTCGTACCAAAAATCGTAGTTTCCGGCATAAAGCTGGATTTTACCGTAGTCAATATCCGCAATATGCGTACATACTTTATTTAAGAAATAACGGTCGTGGGATACAACGATGACTGTGTTTTCAAAATTTATTAAAAATTCCTCAAGCCATGCGATTGCATCCAGATCGAGGTGGTTGGTCGGCTCGTCTAACAGCAGGATGTCAGGATTGCCAAAAAGCGCTTTCGCGAGAAGTACCTTAACTTTCTGGCTGCCGTTTAAATCCTTCATGATGGAGTAATGAAGTCCAGTATCGATACCGAGTCCATTCAACAGCATGGCGGCGTTGGATTCGGCCTCCCAGCCATCCATCTCGGCGAATTCCGCCTCCAGCTCACTTGCACGAATCCCATCCTCATCGGAAAAGTCCTCCTTCGCGTAGATCGCGTCCTTTTCCTTCATAATTTTATAAAGGCGTTCATTTCCGGTGATGACCGTATCCATGACCGAATATTCATCATATTTAAAATGATCCTGTTCGAGTACGGATAGCCGTTGTCCCGGGGTGATTGCGATATCGCCGTTTGTCGTATCGAGATGTCCCGACAATATTTTTAGGAAGGTGGATTTTCCGGCGCCGTTTGCTCCGATCAGTCCGTAGCAGTTCCCTTCCGTGAATTTGATGTTGACGTCCTCAAATAAAGCTTTTTTTCCTAACCGAAGTGTTACATTGTTTGCGCTGATCATGAAAATTCTCCTATATACATGTATTCATTGAAATAATTGTTTTTAGCCACGGTTCTAATTATACGGGAAAATCGTGAAAAAGCAAGAGGGGAAATGAGAGAGGTGTTCCGTTGAACTGTTTATGTAGCGGGAAGCCGTCATAAGCTTCCCTTTATCACGCAATGGAAAGTCAATTTGTTGTTCAGCCTTGTGTCAAAATGGACTTCACATGCTCCACTTCCTGCGCGCTTGCCTTTGCGGCAGGCACATAGTAGCTTTTTTCGCGTGCAACCTGATAAAGCTTTTCCTGTGACATTTCACATTCGTTGCGTATTTTTTTCAGAGATTGCTTCAGTTCTTTGTTTTCGGTCTGCGGTATCATATCACCGAACATTTTCAATTCTCCGTTTACGCCGACAAGCGCGTCGGCAACCATCGTTTTTTCGTTCATGAGCGGATTCCTTTCTTTTTTCTCAAATTATAAAAATTTCATCAGATCCTGTTTATTCTTCATGGCAGACTCGGCTGCATCCTGGAAGAGCTGTTTGATTTCGGTATCCTGTGTCTGTGATGCATAATCCTGCATTTTGCAGTGGGTAGTGCTGTAGCCGCCAATTAAGTGACGCAGATTCTGTAAATCCAAAACTGAAATATCCGGCATGTTGTGACCTCCTTTTACTTGTTGATAGATAGTATGACGCTCATTCATGCGCCTGACCAGACTTTTTTGATCGGGCGCATGGATGAATGCTGTAAGTAGTATATCCGGTTTTTCAATTTTTATTAGTTTTACGAGTATTTTTTAAATTTTTTATTATAAATTAAACGGTCGACGATTAATTATAAGCATATAAAATAGAAGCTTCGGTTATTCGGCAGGAGTCAGGAAGCCTTCGATAATTTTGCTTTCTGCTTCTTCCTCGGTAAGGCCAAGTGTTTTGAGCTTAATAATCTGTTCGCCGGCTATTTTTCCGATGGCAGCCTCGTGAATCAGGGAAGCGTCGATATCGCCGGCGTAAAGCTCGGGAGCGGCATTGACCTTTCCGTTGCCAACGAGAATGGCATCACATTCCGAATGGCCACTGCAGCGGCAGTTACCGATGATGTGAGAATGGTATTGCTGTGTGGAATTTCCCTTTGCGACGGAGCGGGAAATCAAGTCCACGCTGGAATCCTCCCCGTCCATTGAAACAAGAAAATCGGTCTGCGCGACATCATTGTGGTCGGTTAAAAGGCTTTCATGAATGATAAGTTTTGCGCGTTTGGCAAGCTTTGCGCTCGTTTTGCGCAGCGTCCGATCCACACCCTGCAGCTGTTGGGTTTCCATTTCCAAAATGGCGCCTTCGGATAATTCGATTTCGGTGACCGGATCAATCACCCTTTTACCGGAGCCGGTACCGGAGCCGATATGTTTTTCCTTGTAAACCGCATGTGCGCCCGGCTCTAAAAAAAAACGGTGGATGCCGTTGTGAGAAGCCTCTTCGCCGGTATCTACATGTACGCCGCAGCCGGCCACAATCGTGACATCCGCGCCGGACTGGATATGGAAATCATTGTAGACTAAATCCTGTACGGAGCCGTGTGTGACACAGGCCGGAATATAGACCGATTCCTTCTGTGCCTTGGAGGAAATATAAATATCGATGCCGGGTTTGTCTGTTTTTGGGACGATACGGATATTCTCGGAGGAATGTACATGGATGGACTTTCCATTTTCGCGCAGGCTGTATGCGCCGTTGAAAATACCGTCCCAATCGGTAATTGCCTGTAATAGCTGTTCTGTAATGTTATCCATTGGAAACCTCCTTGCCGAGCGGGCAATGGCATTGCCGCTCATTGATTAGAAGCTGGGGGAGCACGGTGTTCCGGTCGCCTGAGACGCGGATCCTTCCGTCGGCGATAACCGCAATCGTATCGGCGATGTCCAAAATACGTTCCTGATGGGAGATGACGAGCAGCGCGCCGTCCTGCTCCTCCTTTAAGTCGCGGAATGCCTCAATAAGGCTTGTAAAGCTCCATAAATCAATGCCTGCCTCCGGCTCGTCAAATACGAGAACGCTCGCTTTTCTGGCAAGCACCGTCGCGATTTCAATGCGCTTGCTTTCTCCGCCGGACAAGTGGCTGTCCATAGGGCGGTTCATATATTCCCGCGCACAAAGCCCGACTTTTTCCAATATGGAGCAGGTCTCATATTCTGCCAGATCCCTGCCGGCGGCAATGTTTAAAAGCTGCTTGACAGAAAGACCCTTGAAATGCACGGGCTGCTGAAATGCGTAAGCGATGCCGGCCTGTGCTCGCCGTGTAATATCCCAATCTGTGACATCCTTCCCGTTTAACAGGATTTGACCCGATACCGGCGTATATAGTCCGGCGATCAGCTTTGCAAGCGATGTTTTGCCGCCGCCGTTGGGTCCGGTCACGACTGTCAGCTGCCCCGGCCTGATTGTCAAATTGATGCCGTTAATCAACACTTCCCCATCCGGAAGCGCCCAATATAAATCTCTTAATTCAAGCATAATGGATTCTCCTTTTGTAAACTGCGTTTTCCCTGACGCTGCCCTTTGCGTAGTATACCACATTTTTGCATGGTTCTCATTAAATATTTTAAAGGAACAAGAAAAATAATTTTTTTAAAAAAAGATAAACAATTGCCCGCAACAAAGAGTTTATTGGGGAAACTCTTTGTCTCGGGCAATTGCTTTCTATGGAACGGGTATCTGGTTAGAAGGTGTAGTTATAGTTAAATTGTGCGTTGTTCTCCATCAGGACGTTGAGGCTGCCGATGCACATCGCAAACAGGATGAGCATTGCCGTGATGAAGATAGCGGCTTTGTCGTAGACTACAGAACCGTCATCGCCGCTTGCATGCGCGGCACTTATTAATACTTCGATGCCGAGGAAAATAAAAACGACCGGCCATGCTCTCATAATAGTATAATAACTAAGAACGGGAACGAACAGGCGGATTAAAAAAGCGATGCCTGAGACGACCAGCGTAATGCCCAGTGTCAGGGTTCCGACCTTACGGGTACGATTTTTCAACATTGGCTGCCTCCTATTCTTTTTTTTCTTCAAGCTGCTTTGGCTCTTTTGAAGAAGGTTCTTTGTCCTCTGAAAGCAGCTCTTTCTTTTTGCCGGCAATCAGCCAGACACCGATGAGGATAATCAAGATGCCGATCAGTGCTCTTGGGATATTGTCGAGCAGCGGGCGAATATAGGTGGTATAAAATGCTTCATCCACATAGCGGTACAGAAAGCTGCGCAGAACGCTCCACAGAGAGCTTAAGCCAATGAGAACGAACAGGATGCCGATGACACGCTGTCCCTTTCGGGAGGTCAGTGTCTGCGGCAGGCCGTTTAGCAGACTGCCTTGCGCAGAATCCCATAAATAAGAATCCTCCAGCGCGTAAAATTCCTCATCCGGCATTGAAGCGAGATTGTGAACATGGAAAAAGCTATAAAACCAGATGACCGGGAGCAGCATGATAAAAATCGCCAGACCGCCGGAAGTAGAGGATATGGTTATGTCTGCAAAAAATAAAAGCATCAGCGATACCCCCTGTTTGAAAAAGCCCAAATACATTTCCCCGGCGCCAGGGATCAAGGAAAAAATAAAAGTCCAAAATCCTGTTTTTTTTCTAATCATGATCATTACCTCCATTTGTTAATTGATTGAGTAAGCTATGGATCGATTGACCGGCCTTTTCGGAAAGACCGATATCCGTCGCTTCTTTGAGGGAAAGGGCGGCGTCTCTTGCCGCTTCTTGTTCCATTTGTAAATCGTGATAGCTGTCGAACGCCTGATAAAAATAGACGTTCATATCGGCGGGAAAGCGGTTAAGCATCGCCAGCTGAAACAGGCAGAAGACGACGGCGGCCGATATTTTCAGGCTGTAGAACAATAGCTGCATCCGTTTGGAAAGCTCTCTTTTCTGCTTTTCAAGCCGAATCGGAACCTGAACGTTGATTCCCCGGCTCTTTACGAGGATCTCGTCCTTTAGATAGGCCGGTGCGGATATTAGGGGCCGTGATTCCAACTGTGCGATCAACGCTTCGATATCGATTCCGGTTTCCGTTATTTTCAAAAAGTCTTGTCTGTCGGATCCCTGTATTTTCATGAGGTAGCCTCCTTTCCGTAAAGCTTTCGCAGCATTCCTTTTGCCCGGTAAATCTGTGTGCGTAGCGTCTTTTCATTGCGGTTTAAGAGGCGGGCAAGCTCCTCTACCGGACGCTCATGATAAAAATATTCGCGCGCAACCTCATCATAAGGCGGCGAAAGACTGTTGCAGCAGGAGAGCAGTTCGTCCCTGACCGTTGTTTCCAGACACTCCTTCTCCGGAGAAGCATAGCTTGTTTCGAGTGTCAAAAAAAAGGAGTCCTCAGTCGGAACCGTTTTGGCGGCGGCTCTTTTCTTAAAGTCAAGGCATTTGTTCGTTGCAATCCTGCAAAGCCATGCCTTTACATTGGAGCCGTCGAAGCCGTTCAAGCTTTTGTAGGCGGAAAGGAAGGTATCCTGCGTTAGATCTTCCGCATCGAAATAGTTATTTGTAAACTTGAAGCATATGGTGAATATTAAATTCTGGTAAGCTGTAATCATATGCGCAAGCTGCTGCTGTTCGTCGATGCTGTCCGCCTCCTTCCGGTGTTTTATTTTTACGTCTCTATTATATAACGAGACAGATGTTCAGAATATTTCAAAATAATAAAAAAATAAAAAATTATCAAAAATCTCTCTGTCACTACCATATCATACTATATTAAAAGTTGCGAATTTTACTATAATAGTGTAATATAAACGGGTATTGTATTTTTGACCGGACGATATAAAATAAAGTTCCAGATACCGGCACGGGAAGAGAAGAGAAGAGGGAAACAGATGTCAATATTAGTTACTGGCGGTGCCGGTTTTATCGGCAGCCATACATGTGTGGAATTAATTAATGCCGGCTATGATGTGGTGATTGTGGATAACCTGTACAATTCCTGCAGAGAAGCGGTAAATCGGATCGAGCGGATCACAGGGCGGCAGGTCAAATTCCACGAGGCGGATCTGCTTGACAGGGAAGCTCTCGAAAACATTTTTGTGTCGGAGCAGATTGAGGCAGTCATTCATTTTGCGGGCTATAAAGCCGTCGGCGAATCGGTGGCAAAGCCGCTTGAATATTATTATAATAATTTGACGGGGACGCTCATATTATGTGATGTGATGAGGAAGCATGGCTGCAAGAGCATTGTGTTCAGCTCCTCGGCAACCGTTTATGGAACGCCTGCTTTTGTGCCGATCACGGAGGAATGCCCGGTCGGCGAGGTGACGAATCCTTACGGGCGTACGAAGGTGATGATCGAGCAGATACTGCGGGATCTTTATGCGTCGGATCAGGAGTGGAACGTGATCCTGCTGCGCTATTTCAACCCGATCGGCGCGCATGAATCGGGCTTGATCGGAGAAAATCCGAAGGGCATTCCGAACAACTTAATCCCTTATGTGACGCAGGTGGCGATCGGAAAGCTGGAAAGCGTCGGCGTCTTTGGCAATGACTACGACACGCCGGACGGTACGGGTGTGCGCGATTATATCCATGTTGTGGATCTTGCGGTCGGACATGTATGTGCGCTTGAAAAAATACGTGAGATGAGTGGCATAGCCGGTTCTGGCGCTAAAGTCTATAATCTCGGAACAGGACATGGCTATAGCGTACTGGATATTGTTAAGAATTTTGAAGCTGCGAACGATGTTAAGATTCCTTATAAAATCAAGCCAAGAAGAGCTGGCGATATTGATACCAACTATGCAGATGCATCTCTGGCAAAGAAGGAGCTTGGCTGGGAAGCAAAATACGGCATTCTGGAAATGTGCGAGGATTCCTGGAGATGGCAGAAGAATAATCCCAATGGGTTTGAAGCGTAGTAAGCTGCGCAGCAGTTGTTGAGTAAAATTGCTGCAGAAAGCAATAATTGAATAGTAAAT
>CAZMIX010000010.1:0-55586 GCA_964566545.1 uncultured Lachnospiraceae bacterium
AATTAATACATGTTCATAAAATCCCCGTGCGCCGCGATCATTTCATCCACCATGGATTTGATATCGGCGATATTTAACTCTGCGGCTGTATGCGGATCGAGCATGGCCGCCTGATAGATATAGCTGCGGTCATGCGTGTGCGCGGCTTCAATTGTGAGAAGCTGCGGATTGATGTTTGTCATGTTTAATGCGGCCAATTGTACAGGAAGCCTTCCGACATGACACGGATGAATGCCGCTGCCATCGACGAGGCAGGGAACCTCCACACAGGCGTCGGCAGGCAGATTGTCGATCAGCCCCGTATTCGGTACATTTCCGCCGATTTTGTATGGCGTATTGGTGACGATCGCTTCTATAATATAGGAGGCATATTCCTTCGAACGGGTATGCTCCACGGCCTTATTGTTTAGGATATCCTCTTTCTCCTGCGCCCACTCGTTGATCTGCTTAATACACCTTCGCGGATATTCGTCCAGCGGAATCCGGTAAGCATCGATCATTTCAGGGTAATTCCTCTTAATGAAGTAAGGATTGTATTCCGCATTATGCTCGCTGGATTCCGTGCAGTAATATCCGAAATGCCGGATGTATTCAAACCGGACCATGTCCTTATGCTTTTCGGCGGAATTTTTTGCCGCGGCCCGTTCCTTGATCATAGGATAAAGATCGTTTCCGTTTTTATTCCGGATGTCCAGCAGCCAGGCCATATGATTGATGCCGGCGATCAGCTCCTTGCGCCCCTCCAGTTGGTCCTCCATGGCAAGCGACTTCAAAAGGTCCTCGGAGCAGACCTGAACGCTGTGGCAAAGCCCGACCGTCTTGATTTTCGTATAACGCTGCATGTATCCGGTCAGGATAGCCATGGGGTTTGAGTAATTAATAAAGTAGGCGTTTGGACAAACTTCTTCCATATCCTTCGCAAATTCCGCGAGGACGGGGATCGTACGAAGCCCCCGCATAATGCCGCCGATGCCGAGCGTATCCGCGATCGTCTGACGTATGCCGTATTTTTTTGGAATTTCAAAATCAATAACCGTACATGGCTCGTATCCGCCGACCTGAATCGCGTTGATCACAAAATCGGCATCCCGAAGAGCTTCTTTTCTGTTTTCCACACCGAGCCAGGTTTGAATAACAGCCTTTGAATTATTCACATTTTTGTTGATTGCATCAATAATAATCCTGGAATCCGAAAGCCTTTGCTCATCGATGTCATACAGCGCGATCTGCGCGCCCCTCAATGCGGGAGTGCAAAGACAGTCTCCCAGAACATTCTTTGCAAATATCGTACTTCCGGCTCCTAAAAAAGTTATTTTTATCATGGTAAACACCTCCTGATGATTGTTATCCGGATGAATTCATTATATAATTATCTGGAAAATCATTCTATCCTATTTGTTTCTAAAAAATTGTCATAATGTTGCAAACTAAGATTATGGAGATCGTAGAAGAGTCATGAAAAAAGAAAATACGCCAATTACTGTTTATTATTGCGGGCGGGAAAAGTGCAATCCGGGGCATTCGTTCGGACCGGCTGTCCGACCGCATTATCTGATGCATTTTGTATTATATGGAAAGGGTCTTTATCAGGTGCGGCATCTGAAAATGGAGGTTCGGGCAGGCGAATGCTTTCTGATTAAGCCTGGAGAAACGACCGTGTATCGGGCCGATGAAAAAGATCCATGGGAATATGTATGGATCGCTTTTGACGGCCTCGAGGCAGAAAGACTTCTTGAAGACTATGGGTTTACCGATGATACGTATATTAGAACAGTAGCTGAGAGAAACCTCTATATTGAAAAAATAAATGAGGTATTTATGGAAAATGGTTTGCATCAGGATGCGCTGATCGGATTGCTGTACTATATTTTTTCGGGAATTCCACGCGCCGTAAGCAGGGACGGCAGACATATCGACAGGGGCTATCTGGAGGCTGCGATCGATTATATCCGTTATAATTACAGCTATTCCATTACTGTTCGTGATATCGCCATGCATATCGGGATTGAGCGGACCTATTTATATAAGCTGTTCATGAAGTATAAAGGGATCGCACCGAAGGAGTATTTGACGGCATACCGACTTCAGGCGGCAAAGGATATGCTTGGAAATACGGACTTAAGCGTCACGGAAATTGCGCTTTCCTGTGGGTTTCACGATGCATCCGTGCTTTGCAAAAATTTTAAAAGGCAGGAGTCCCTTTCCCCGCTGCAATATCGAAAGGAATTGGCTCTGATTTATTCCACGAAGTAACATTATGACATATATAGACAACATTACGACATGGAGTTTATATAATTTGTATAGTATCATATCCTTAAGTCAATTTAAAATATACAGATTGACTAAGAAACTATACATTGCGTCATGCAATGACAAGGATTGCAAAGGGAGGAAAAGGAATGAAACAGAGAAAATGGTTGTCACTCGTTATGGCGTCCGCGATGGTTTTATCATTGACCGGATGCCAGGATGCGGCAGGCGCTCAGGCAGGAAGTGAAGAAACGGCGGCAGTCGAAGAAGCGGCGCCCGCTCAGGCAGCGGATGCCGGAGGAGAGACGGAAAAAGCGGAGGTATCCGCCGACACGCTTACGATCGCGATCTGGGACACCAATCAGGAACCGGGATTAACGAAGATCGTAAATGATTTTACGCAGCAGACGGGAATCAAGGCGGAAATTCAGGTTACGCCATGGGATCAGTACTGGACGATGCTGGAAGCGGGAGCTACCGGCGGCACGCTGCCCGACGTATTTTGGATGCATTCCAATGAATTTACCAAATATGCCGAGTATGACATGCTTTTGGATATTTCCGAAAAAATATCCGCCAGTGAAAGTCTCGACATGAGCAAATTCCCGCAGGATATTGTAGGAATTTACAATTATGGCGGAAAGCAGCTCGCAGTGCCGAAGGATTTTGACACGATCGCTCTTTGGTATAACAAGACGATGTTTGATGAGGCGGGTGTTTCTTATCCTGACGCATCATGGACCTGGGATGATTTTGCGGAGGCCTGCAGGAAGCTGACAAAGGAAGACGGCAGCCAGTATGGATACGCGCTGAAGCCCTCCAATAATCAGGATGGATGGTATAACATCGTTTATGATATGGGCGGCGAAATCATTAACAAGGACAGAACCGCGTCAGGCATGAACGCGGAGGGAACGATCCGGGCGCTAGAATTTGTTACAGGGCTTGTGAAGAACGGATATACGCCGGCTTATGAGGTCATGACGGAAAACAATCCGGAGGCATTGTTTGAAGCGGGCAAGGTGGCGATGATCACACAAGGCTCATGGATGCTTGCGGAGCTTTGCAACAATGATTATGTAAAGGCCAACTGCGATATCGCGGTATTGCCAAAGGACGCGCAGACAGGCAGAAGGGCTTCTATTTATAACGGACTTGGCTGGGCATCCGCGGCAAACACCGATAAACCGGAGGAAGCATGGGCTTTGATTGAGTACTTTGGCTCGAAGGAGGCACAGCAGAAGCAGTCGGATTTGGGTATTGTAATCTCAGCCTATGAGGGAACAGATTCCAACTGGGTCAATGCTTATCCTGATTTTAACCTGCAGGCTTACCTCGACATGACGGAGGACATGGTTATCAGACCGTATTCCAAGCATACGACCGTATGGGAGGAAATGATCTCGGAGAAGCTCGTCGATGCATGGACCGGAGCGCGCGAGGTGGCTGAAATATGCGCCGAAATAGAATCCGAAATGAATGCTGATATAGCAGAAGAATAGAGTGAGCTTTTGATAGGGCAAGCACAAGACCGGCTTGCCCTATTCAGCGGCAGACATATGGTTCATAGGAGAGAAAAAGATGACCAAAAAGAAACATAGTGCTTCAAAGCGGGCAAAGAGAGAGTTTGTTTGGGGATGGCTGTTTTTGCTCCCGACGATGGCCGGACTGATGATTTTAAATATCATTCCGATTTTTCAGACAATTTACCAGAGCTTTTTTAAGACAGGCGCGTTTGGAAAAGGAAATGTTTTTATCGGCCTCGATAATTATAACAGAATGCTTCACGATGCGACTGTCTGGCAGGCGCTGCTCAATACATTTAAATACGCGGTGATCGAGGTTCCGTTTTCGATCGTTATCGCAATTTTTCTCGCGGTGCTTTTGAACCGCAAAATGCGTGGAAGGACGCTGTACCGGACGATCTACTTTCTTCCGATGGTCGCCGCTCCGGCGGCGGTGGCTATGGTATGGAGATGGCTGTATAATTCGGAATTTGGTTTGCTGAACCATTTGCTGAATATGCTCGGACTCCGGTCGGTGAATTGGGTTTCCAATCCTGAAATCACATACATCTCGATCGCCGTCGTGGGGATCTGGTCCGTCATAGGCTACAACATGGTTCTGTTCCTTGCAGGCCTTCAGGAAATTCCGCGGGATTATTATGAGGCGGCCGAGCTTGACGGCGCCACGGGAATTCGGCGTTTTTTCCATATCACGCTACCCCTGATCTCTCCGACCATGTTTTTTGTAACTGTGACAAGGGTGATCGGAGCCTTGCAGGTATTCGATACGATTTATATGATGCTCGATAAAACAAATCCGGCTTTTCCAAAGACGCAGTCGCTTGTTTATTTATTTTATAAATATTCTTTCGTAGAAGCGAACAAGGGCTACGGCTCCACGATCGTAATGCTGTTACTTGCCGTAATTATGATCATTACGGTTATTCAGATGAAATGCCAGAAAAAATGGGTCAATTATAATTAGAGGGGAAGAGGATGGAAAAGAAAAAAATAGGGAGTTCTGTTTTCATACATTTGATATTGGTGTTAGGGGCATTTGTGATGATCGTGCCGTTTTTGTGGATGATTTTAACGGCGTTCAAATCCATATCGGAGTCCACGCAAATGAATCCGTTTATTATTTTTCCGTCCGTGTGGCGAACGGATGCGTTTAAGGAAGTTGTCAGCAAAATGAATTTCATGCGTCTATATTTGAATACGTTTGTGCTGATTTTGGGGCGCGTGCTATGTGCGGTTCTGACCGCCACAATGGCGGGGTACGCGTTGGGCCGCCTGAATTTTAAGGGAAAGGAGCTCGCCTTTTCCCTGATTTTGTTCCAAATGATGGTACCGGCTCAGATTTTTATTATTCCGCAATACTTGATGGTAAGCAAATTGGGGATGCTCAACTCTTCCTTCGCGCTGATCTTTCCGGGACTTGTCACGGCATTCGGAACCTTTTTGCTCAGACAGGCCTATATGGGACTCCCCAAGGATTTGGAGGAGGCCGCGAGAATAGACGGCTGCAATATCGGGCAGACCTTTCTGTTCGTGATGGCTCCCCTGACAAAATCCTCGATGGTCGCGTTGGGAATTTTCACCGCGCTGTTTGCCTATAAAGATTTGATGTGGCCGCTTGTGGTCAATACGGAGCAAAACACAATGCCCCTCTCTGCGGCACTTGCGAAGCTGCAGGGGCAGTTTGTCGTGAATTACCCTGAGCTGATGGCGGCATCCCTGCTGGCGTGCATTCCGATGGTGGTCATTTATATTCTGTTCCAGAAGCAGTTTATAGAAGGAATCGCGACCTCCGGCAGCAAGCTCTGACCAAAGGAGTCAAAGGGCTACGAAGCCTCCCGCGCAAATAACAAATGCTTATATTTTTTGAGCACAAACAGGAGCAGTAGCCCTATGTTAATCCTCATGATCTATGTTTAACCACTCATCGTTAAGAACATCATATTCCCAAAATTCCCAATCATAGGTGACGGCGAAATGCTTCTCCGCCGTAAATTTTTCTGCCGTGTTTTTCCCCCAGGTGAAAAACCATACATCGCCTTTTTGACTAAACAATCCCCCATCGTCATAGTCCGGCGCCGCGACAAGGGCAGTTCCCTGCGTGTCATAACCGATCTCGATCAGCTTGTCGAGCAAATAGGCGGAGGCGTCTTCCTCTGTATTGATTGTCATAAGATCGCCTCGCCCTTCCTCCAAACCATAGGGGTCATTCTGATCCGGCATCGTGTACTTGCCGCTCAGGTTTTCCCATTCCGTACCTTGAGCAGAAAAATCAATTTCACTGCAATCCTCGGACAAAACAAATCGGATTTTCCCATACAGCAATTCTGCAAGGTGGTCATCATCGGGGGAAATTTCTGCCGTTCCATCCATTACCGTGTTGTCGTCCTGATCCCGGATTTCAAAGCAGAAGCCATCTCCACTAAATTCCGTAATTTCCATAAAAAAGCCATTTCCGATAAAAACACCCCACCATGCAGGGTCGTTTGTATCCCCAGGATCGCCTTGGTCAGAGCTGCTTGTGTCTGCGTCTTCGCTGTCCGGCAATACGTCCGCACTCTCCGGCGATATATCAGTATCCTCCTGCATTACATCTGTGCTCTCCTTGCCGCAAGAGATGAGAGAGAGGGATAAAAGCAAAGTAAGCAGCAATAAAATCAATTGTTTCATGTAAAAATTTCCTTTCCAGAGGTAGGTTCAAATAAATTCCTGTTATTATGAATGGCAATGTATGTCTTCGTTCCATCGAAGCACACAAATGCAATCCTACGCACTTTCCAGTATAACAGATTTTTTTCGTTTGTGGATACAATTACAAAAATATTCCTTTATCCAGGGAATAACAAATATCTATATTTTTCAAGTGCAAACAGGAGCAGTAGCCCTAAAACGCCGCAGGAAATAACTTCACCGATGCCGACGGTCAGCATGAAATAAGGGATGGAGCCTTCAAACTGATAAACGTAGGCAAGGATAAAGGGTACAACCAGCGTATTTGCGATAATTGGCGGCAGTGGGGCAAGCCATTGGTACAATTTTTTGGAAGCCGTCACCGGCTGTCTATCTGCCAGTTTTCCGATTAGCGCAGTTCCGAAAGCTCCCGCCAGCGTCGCAAGACTTCCGAAAATGACGTCAAGCGGCATACACCCGGTCAGCAAATTGCTGATGAGACATCCGACAAACAATCCGGGAACGGCAAGCGGTGTAAAATAGGGAAGAATCGTAAGCGCTTCGGAGAAGCGTACCTGAATGACTCCGTTTGAGAGTCCGAGAGCGTTGGCCACAAATGTGAGCACAACATAGACGGCCGCAATTGCAGCGGCCTGCGTGAGAGAATAAACCTTGTTCTTTTTCATTTCAAATCTCCTTTAGTTTTGTTTTACGTGTGGAAGGTCTCGAACACACGGATTGATTTTGCCCATTAGACCTTGTTTCTCAGGGCTTTGGTACGATTGATAGTATATAATAAATTTGGGCGGAAATCAAGTGGTACACAGTTTGGTTCTAAGAGGCCTAAGATGGTTATTGATATAAGTTGTAGAAAATGGATTGGCTTAAAAATCGTTATAATGATTTAAGTACTTTAAAAGAACATCTGGAATATAATTATAAAATTTAATATTGAAGGAGCAATAACACAAAAAATCTGGTATAATAATAAAAAATATAAAAACAAGGATAATGTTGAAGAAAATTATAAATTTACTATAATTATTTATATAAGTAGGTAAGGAGGTTTCATATGGCAACGATTAATTATAGATATTGCTCCTGATATTATTGAATGGATATTAAATCATTTAATAGAAGAGAATGTAAGTTTGTCTATAATTGATACTTTAAAAAAGTGGAAAATTGGAGAAAAGAAACCTACCTTTAGCCAATTAGAAAAAGTCAGTAATCAAATTAATATACCGTTTGGATACTTTTTCTTACAGGAGCCACCTGCGGAAGAGAATAAAATTCTTGAGTTTAGGACAATAGATAGTATTGAATCGCAAAACCCAAGCAGAGAGTTAATTGATACAATTGACAACATGGAAGATATTCAGGAATGGATGAAGAATTACCAAATTAAACAGGGGTATAGTCCGCTAAGCATTATTGGTTCCATGGAAGGTGTTCAAGATATTAAATCTGTAGCAAATAAAATGAGAGAGGATATGGAATTACAAGAAGATTGGTATTGCAATATGCAAGATTCTTGGAATTCTTTTAAATATTTACGCCGTATTATGGAAGATCAAGGAATTCTTGTAATGTTGAATGGTGTGGTTGGACAAAATACGCATAGATCTTTAGCTATAGAAGAATTTAGAGCATTTACATTAATTGATGAATATGCTCCGTTAATATTTATTAATTCTAATGATTCTTCTAACGGTAAACTATTTTCTTTATTGCATGAAGCAGCCCATATCTGGTTAGGGCGTGACAACTTCTATAATGATCGGTATGGTGCGGGGAAAGATGTTAGTAGCTTAGAGAGGGTATGTAATTCGGTAGCGGCAGAAATTATAGTTCCCAATAATAGGTTTATTACTGAATGGAACAAAAATAGCAACATTAGTGATTTGGAAAGAATAGAGAAATTTTCCGAGATATTTAAATGTGGTGCGACTGTTATTGCAAGGAGAGCATTAGACAATAAGTTTATTAATATTCATGAGTACGAAAAGGTAGCACGTGATGCAATAGAGCAATATAAAGAATTCAAGGGCAATCAGAAGAGTGGTGGAGGAAATTTCTATAATAATATTGCGGTTAAAAATGATAGGCGTTTAATTTTAGCTTTAAATAGTAGTATTTATGAAGGAACAACACAGTTTACAGATGCTTATCGAATAACTAATACCAATAGAAAAACTTTTTCAAAATTAGTTGATAAAGTGAGAGGTACTGATGTATGATTGACAACGGTGCAAGGTACCTAATTGATACAAATACTTTAATAACTCCGTATAAAATTTATTATTCTTTTGATCTTGCACCAAATTTTTGGGTGAAACTTAAAAGAGAAATTAACAATGGAAAGCTATTAATCTTGGACTTAGTTAAGGGAGAGGTAGCTAAAGGTGATGATGAATTAAGCGATTGGATCAAAGACATTGATAATAAATTAATTATAAGCAGAAAATCACCGGAAATAATGAAAAAATATAGTGAGATATTGGTATATATTCAAACATGTGGATATTACAAAGTGGATGCTGTAACTAACTGGTCTCGGCAAGAGATAGCAGATGCATGGATTATAGCTGCCGCATCCGTACATAATTTGACATTTATAACGCAGGAAAAGCCGAATTACACAGTTTATCTTCGTTTTTACATATTTATCAGTATTAAAAAGCTCCGTATCCAGCAAGGATATGGAGCTATAATTATGATAAATAGTATATTTTACAAGTCATAGACTAACCGAACAGCGACAGTAAAATACCGGCCGCGACTGCCGATCCGATAACACCGGCGACATTGGGTCCGATGGCGTGCATCAGGAGAAAGTTAACCGGATTTGCCTTTTGCCCCTCAATGTGCGAAACGCGGGCAGCCATTGGAACTGCCGATACACCGGCAGAGCCGATAAGCGGATTGATTTTCCCTTTTGTAAGCAGGCACATCAGCTTACCGAGCAATAGTCCACCGACGGTACTAAAAATAAATGCAAGCAATCCCAATCCAATAATTTTAAGTGTTTCGGGACGAAGGAACGTTTCCGCATTCGCAGTAGCGCCAACGGTAACCCCTAAAAATATCGTAACAATGTTAATGAGGGAATTCTGCACAGTCTCTGATAGCCGTTCAACTACGCCGGACTCCCGGAATAAATTACCAAGCATCAACATTCCAATCAGAGGAGCAACCGACGGTAATAAAAGCAAACATAGAATTGTAACGATAATAGGGAAGCAAACCTTCTCTAATTTTGAAACTGGCCGAAGCTGGGTCATGACGATTTCCCGTTCTTTTTGTGTGGTTAGTGCGCGCATAATCGGCGGCTGAATCATAGGAATGAGAGCCATGTAAGAATATGCGGCAATCGCAATGGCGGGCAGTAACTGTGGGGCCAATCTGGATGTCAGAAATATTGCAGTAGGTCCATCCGCTCCCCCAATGATGGCAATAGAAGCTGCCTCACCCGATGCAAATCCCAGGGCGTTTGCGATCACGAAAGCGACTGCTATTCCAAACTGCGCGCCGGCGCCTAAAAACAGACTGCTCGGCCGTGCAATCAATGGCCCAAAATCTGTCATGGCGCCTATACCAAGGAAGATCAGGGACGGATATATTCCAAGCTTCACGCCTTGATACAGATAGTAAAGCAGGCCGCCGGGTTCGGATGAAACGACCGGTGCGTCCATCAAACCAGTTAACGGGAGATTGACAAGTAATATTCCAAATGCGATCGGCAACAGTAATAACGGTTCAAACTTGCGTACAATCGCAAGATAGATCAATACGCAGGCAACCAAAAGCATTACGCCGTGCTGCCAGCTTAATGCCGCAAAACCTGATGTTTCCCATAATTTTTGTAAAGCTTCTATAAACATATTGTCCTCCTGTTTCCTGCTGTGAGTAATTAGTTTTTGGTGATGGATTGGTTTTTATGCTTCAAATGGCTTTCCATTTTACTTATTATAAAGGAAAAAAACTTGATGCATAAGCAGATGCCAAAAAGCACAAGAAATACCACTACCATAAGAAATAGTGCAACTTCGATACTTGCAATGATTGACATAATAGTAACCTCCTCTCTGTAAAAGAATAAAAAAGTGGATGCTTCTAATGAAGCCTCCACCCTTAGCTACGATAACTTGAAAACAGATAGTATAGTAACGGTCTACCTGTCCAACCGGATAAATAGTAGATATTTAATTATGATATCCAATCATATCTGATTTAATTAGAAATGTCAATATAAGCGTCCTTAAGTTTTTTAATCCAGCTCAAATGCGCCCATATAAAGCTGATAATAGGTGCCTTTTTTGGCGAGTAGCTCTTCGTGGGAGCCGCGCTCGATGATTTCGCCGTGATCCAATACCATGATGACATCGGAGTTCATGATTGTGGACAGGCGGTGGGCGATGACAAACACGGTGCGGCCCTCCATGAGCCGGTCCATGCCCTTTTGGACAAGCGCTTCGGTGCGCGTATCGATCGAGGAGGTCGCTTCATCCAAAATCATGACGGGCGGATCGGAAACGGCGGCGCGGGCAATCGATAATAACTGGCGCTGTCCTTGAGAAAGTCCGCTGCCGTTGCCCTGCAAAACGGTATCATAGCCATCCGGCAGCATCATGATGAAGTTGTGGGCGTTTGCGAGTTTTGCTGCCCGGATGCACTCCTCTCCTGTTGCGTGCGGATTTCCGTAGCGCAGGTTTTCCATGACGGTGCCGGTGAACAGGTTGACCTCCTGCAGCACGACGCCGAGGGAGCGGCGCAGATCCGTTTTTTTAATTTTATTAATATTGATGCCGTCATACCGGATTTTTCCGTCGTCAATATCGTAAAACCGGTTAATCAGATTTGTAATAGTCGTTTTTCCGGCGCCGGTCGCGCCGACAAAGGCGATTTTCTGCCCAGGCTCGGCGTACAGGGTAATATCGGTGAGCACCTGCTTTTGCGGAGTATAGCCGAAATCTACATGATCCAATACGATCCCGCCCTCTAATTTCTGATAGGTGATCGTCCCATCCGCCATATGCGGATGCTTCCACGCCCAAAGGCCGGTATGCTCGTTTGTTTCCACGAGCGCGCCGTTTTCTTCCTTCGCGTTGACAAGCGCCACATAGCCCTCGTCGGTTTCCGGTTCTTCGTCGATCAAGGCGAAAATACGGTTTGCGCCGGCCAGCGCGGTGACGATGGAATTAAACTGGTTGGAGAGCTGTGCGATCGGGTTTGTAAAATTACGGGACAGCGTGAGGAATGAGGCGATCATGCCAAGCGTCACGGTATTCATCCCTGAAATGGTCAGATTTGGCGCGCCTGAAATGGCCATCCAGGCGCCGGCGATGGCGATGATGACATACTGCACATAGCCGAGCGCGTTCATGATCGGCATCATCGCGTTGGCATAGCCGTTGGCGTTTGCGGAGCTTTTCCGCCAGTCATCGTTTTTCCCGTAAAAATCCTGTTTGGACCGCTCCTCGTGGCAGAATACCTTGATGACCTTCTGCCCGTTGATCATTTCCTCGACATAGCCGTCGAGCGCACCGAGCGTTTCCTGCTGGCGAATAAAATAATAGCCGCTCCTGCCCGCAATGACCTTCACGACCTGTAAAATGAAATAGACGCCAAGCAGGACGATCACGGTCAAATAGATGCTCTGGTACAGCATACAGCAGAATACCGCGATGATCGTGCAGACAGAAGAAATGAGCTGCGCCATCGACTGTGCGATCATTTGCCGCAGCGTGTCGGTGTCGTTCGTGTAATGGCTCATGATATCGCCGTGCGCGTGTGTGTCAAAATAGCGGACAGGCAGCGTCTGCATCTTTTCAAACATTTCATCGCGGATCGTTTTTAACGTTCCCTGAGCGATCGTCACCATAAAACGGTTGTAAAGCCACGTGGAAACCGTACCCGCCAGATAGACGGCGCCGATGATGCAAAGCGACCGCAAAAGCCCTGTATAAACGGGGTTTGAATCGACAAGCAGCGGAGTGATATAATCGTCGATCAGCGTTTGCAAAAACAGAGAAGAGGCGACGCTTGCAAAAGCGCTTAAAGTAATACAGATGACGACTACGGCGAGCGTTCCTTTGTAATGTAACATATAGGAAAACAGCCGTTTGGCCGTTGAATTTTTATTACTCATGCTGTTCACTTCCTTTCTGCTGGGAGGCGAATACCTCCTGATAAATGCCGTTCGTTTTGAGTAATTCCGCGTGCGTTCCTACTGCGTCGATTTTGCCGTCCTCAAGCACGACGATCCGATCCGCGTGCTGCACGGAGGAAACGCGCTGCGCGATAATGATTTGTGTCGTGTCGGGAATCATTTTGGCAAACGATTTTTGGATAAAAGCGTCCGTTTTTGTATCGACAGCGCTTGTCGAGTCATCCAAAATGAGAATTTTCGGTTTTTTCAAAAGAGCGCGGGCAATGCAGAGGCGCTGTTTCTGGCCGCCCGAAACATTGGAGCCGCCCTGTTCGATATAGGTGTCGTAGCCGTCCGGCATCGTAGCGATAAATTCGTCGGCGCAGGCTAAGCGGCACGCCTCCTTAATTTCCGCATCAGTTGCGTTTTCATTTCCCCAAAGTAAATTTTCCCGGATCGTGCCGGAAAACAGCTCATTCTTTTGCAGTACCATGGAAACGGCGTTTCGCAGAGCATCCAGATCATATTGTTTTACATCGACACCGCCTACGGTCAGCGATCCGGCGGTGACATCATACAGGCGCGGGAGGAGCTGCACAAAGGAGGTTTTTGAGGAACCGGTGCCGCCGATAATACCGATCGTTTCGCCGGTCCTGATCGATAAGCAGGCGTTGTCGAGCACCTTTTTATCCGCTTTAAAGGCGTAGACAAAATCCACGTGCTCATAGCGGATGCTGCCGTCCTTTACTTCCATGACAGGCTGCTCAGGGTTCATAATATCGGTCTTTTCCTCTATAATTTCAGCGATGCGCTCCCCGGAGGAACGCGCGATCGTGATCATCGCGAAAACCATGGAAAGCATCATAAGACTGATTAAAATCTGTGTCGCGTAAGTAAACAGCGCGGTCAGCTCGCCGGTCGTAAGGCCTGAAGCCGCATTGTTTCCGCTCGCGACGATCGCCTTTGCCCCGATCCAGGAAATCAAGATCATGCAGCCGTACATGCAAAGCTGCATCAGAGGTGAGTTCAGCGCGATCAGGCGCTCGCCCTTGGAAAAGTCCCGGTAGATGCCGCCGGAAATGGTATGAAACTTTTCGATTTCATGATCCTGCCGGTTAAAGGATTTCACGACACGAATGCCGCGCAGATTTTCCTGCACGATGTTGTTCAAATCGTCATAAGTCCGAAACACACGTTTGAATACCGGATTGACGGCACGGATAATGAAATAAAGTCCGACGGCCAGAAACGGAATCAAAATCAAAAACAGCAGCGCAATGTCAAAGTTAATACTAAACGAGACGATCATGGAAAACAGGATCATGATCGGTCCGCGGATTGCCATGCGGATGATCATCTGGTAGGCGTTTTGCACGTTTGTGACGTCGGTCGTCAGCCTTGTGACGATGGATGAGGTCGAAAATTTGTCGATATTGGAAAAGGCAAAGGTCTGTACATTATCATACATATTCTGCCGCAGGTTCGCCGAAAATCCAGAGGAAGCGCCGGCGGCAAATCTCGCCGCGAAAAAACCGGTCACAAGCTGCAGTAAGGCAAACAGTAGGAGCAGAAGCCCGTAGCGGACAACTGTGTCCATTGCACCCCGCCCAATACCCAAATCGATCAGGTCTGACATGCAAAGCGGGATCAAAATTTCAAATACGACCTCCAGGACCGCAAGAAAAATAGTCATCCACGATGCTTTTTTGTATTCGCCAAGGCTTTTGGCGAGTGTTTTTACCATAAAAATTCCTCCTTAAAATAAATGTAGCACGCTACACATTTGATTGAAAGAAAAGCCGGTTTTCCGGCCTTAAAAATTCCTTCAATCCAAATTGTGATAAAGTCTGCGCAGCAGCTCCCGCAAAGTATCGATATCTTCCTCCGTAAAGGAGCGAAGCAGCCGCGCCTCCATTTCAGCCAGTCCCGCCCGCATTTTTGCGTCGATCGCATCCGCCTTTTCAGTGGAGCAGACGATTTTATTCCGTCTGTCGGATGGGTCCATATAACAGGTTAAAAATCCTTTTTTCTCCATCCGGGAGACGATGCCGGCCACGGTCGGATGGGAAACATTCAGAAAGTTTTCCAGCTCCTTTTGCGTGATTTTTCCGCCGTGCATTTGAATAAACCGCAGCGCCTGTGTCTGGGAAGCGGTCAGTCCGGTTTTCTTATGCGCTTCGTCCGCATGAGCTTTGAGCCTGTCGGTCACGATTTTCAACAGATGTCCAACATCCTCTTGCCTCCTCTGCACAAGTAACACCTCCATCAATATGTAGCATGCTACGTATTATATTACGCTTACGAATAACTGTCAATACCGAAATCATAAAAAAGAATACATTTTCCCACAAAAGAAACCTTTCGCGCTAGGCTGGCAAGCGGTAGACTAAAAGGGACTGTTTGTTTTGCATCAAAAAATCATACGGGGAGGATCTTCATGAAAATTAAAAAATATAATCTAAGCAAGAAGCATCATGCAAACGTCACGGCTTATCTGCATGAAAATTACCGAGTGGACGGCAAAAATGGGTGGTATCCGGCGGTGTTAATCTGTCCGGGCGGGGGATTCTTTTCCCTGTCGGAAAGAGAAGGAGAGCCGGTCGCGGCCGCTTTTTTGAATAAAGGTTTTCAGGCATTTGTATTGCACTATCAGATCGGAAACCCGGAAAATAAAATTACAAACATTTTGAACGATGCGCTGACGGATTGCGCAAGGGCGGTGCGGCTCCTCAAAGAGCACGCAGAAGAACTGGACATCGATCCCGAGCGCATTCTCATGCTGGGATTTTCGGCGGGAGCTTATTTGACCGCAATGTACGGGAGCAGATGGAAAGAAGCGTGGCTGGCCGAAAAGGCCGGCGCCATGGCGCAGCAGTTAAAAATTAGGGCGGCGGCGCTTTGCTATCCGCTGTGCGATTACGAGAGAATGTCCTCTTATGAAAAGGAATGTTCGCCTGAAATGCGAAAGCTGCTTCTTAGGGCAAACCTGTGCCTGTGCGGGGAGGAAAATCCCCTTCAGGAAATGCGCAAAAAATATAACCCCCTCAATTATGTCGGGAGAGATACCGTTCCGACGTTTCTCTGGCATACCTCGGAGGATGAAATGATACCGGCCGCAAATAGCCTGTCCTATGCCATAAAGCTTTTGGAGCATCAGGTGCCTTATGAGCTGCATGTTTTTGATGGCGGCGCGCATGGGATGTCGCTGGCGCTGCCGCATACGGCGGCCAAAAAGGAGGAAATTGACGGCCATTGCGCGGCGTGGTTTGAGCTGCTGATGAAATGGCTTAAGGAGCGCAGGGGCTTTATTAATTTTTGACACATTTCAACGGAAATTCTGCCTATCCCAAAGAAAGGGCTTATGATAAAGTAGAATTGCAATCAAGCTTGAAGCAGCAAATAGTAAATAACACAGGAAAGAGATAGACTGGGGTAAGACAACTTTATTGGAGGATGAAAAATGAGGAAAAAATCAGCGAGCGGCGCAATCGCGATCGTGCTTGTGGCAGCCATCGTTTTGTCGGGCTGCGGAACGAACAGCGGTGCGGCTTCAAATGAAAAAACGAATGTGACGGCTGAGGCCGGACAGACAGAGGAGGCAGAGACGAATTCCACGGAAAAGGCAGAGAATACCGAAAAAACAGTGGTGACCTTTCAGACCTGGAATCCGGCGGACGGCGGACCGGACAGCGCGATCTACAAAATTATCGATGCGTTTGAAGCGGAAAACCCGGATATTGAAATTAATTATGTATATGTGGATTCCGGCAGCCATAAGGAGCAGTTGAAGGTAGAACTGATGGGCGGAGAAGGGCCGGATATTTACGGAATGAATACGGGTGTCTACTATTCGGAGTTCAGGGACTTTGAGGAGGATATCACCCCCTATTGCGAGAAAACATGGGGAAGTGAATGGAAAAACCAGTTTTTGGATTCCTGCCTCGGTATGCTCGAATCGGACGGCGCTTATTATGGGCTGCCGCTCGGCATGACCTATGCGGGCTTGGCATGGGCGGATGTAAATATGCTGAAGGAATACGGGCTGGACGTTCCGAAGTCTTATACGGAGCTGCTCGAGGCCGGCAAGGTGCTCAGGGAAAACGGACAGCTTCCGATGGCGATCGGGGCGAAGGATTCCTGGCTGAACGGGGATACGTTTATGAGCATTGCCAATGATGTCAATTCGGAAAAGCTGTATTCGGCGATCGAAGGCGAGACGCCGTTTACCGACCCGGATATGGTGGAAGCGTTCAAAATTTGGCAGGACTGCTTTAACGACGGCGTTTTTCAAGACGGCGCGATCGGAATGACCTTATACAATGACGTAAATGATATGTTCCAGAAGGAAGGCAGCATTCCGCTCATGCTGAACGGTTCCTGGGCGCTGAATATGTATACGTTAAGCGATACGGAGACGCAGGCGACCTTTCACTCGGATGGCGCGGACCATGATATTTTCCTCGTCGACTGGAACGACGACGGAAAGGTCGGCCCGATGACGATGTCCGTGGACGTTGTGCTGTGCATGAATAAGTATTCTGAGGTAAAGGAGGAGGCGTTCCGGTTTATGGATTATCTGGTCCATGATGGACAGGAGCTTCTTGTAAACGGCTATCTGGAATACATGCCGACACTTTCGGATATGGAGCTTCAAGTAGAAGGACTGAGCGAGGACGGACAGCAGAACCTGGAATTTGTCTGCGACAATGCCAAAACAAATGTGGGCGGACCGCGAATGATCGACTATTCCGAGTTGTATACAAAGCTTCTCGACATGCTGGAAGCGCTGGCGATCAATGAGGTGACGCCGGAAGAAGCAGCACAGCAGATGGAAGCGGTTTCAAAGTCTATTCAGCGATAACAGAAACGGCTGCCGGCCAAAGCAGCGATGCGAAAGCCGGCAGCCTATTTTAAAAAAGCAGGGATATGGAATATGAGAAGGACAAAGACATGGAAGAATTATCTGACGGGATATCTGTTCATTTTGCCGATGGTCACTTTATTTGCGGGTTTTGTAATTTACCCGGTTATCTATAATATCATCATCAGCTTTTTTGAATGGAATGGAATTAGTCAGACAAAAAGCTTTGTGGGCCTTGATAATTACAAAGCGCTTTTTAAGGATCCCGTGATGGCGAGGGTCATGAAGAATTTCTTGATTTTCGCTTTTACAACGATCATCATTCAGGCGTTGGCCGGCTTGTTTTTTGCATCGATTTTAATTAGAAAAATCAGATTTGCGGAAGCTTATAAAACATTGATTTATCTGCCGATTATAGCTACGCCCGCGATTGTAGGCAATATTTTTTCAAAGATTCTTGAAACGAACCGCGGATATCTGAATCAGACCTTGACATTTTTTCATTTGGATTTTTTATGCCGGCAATGGCTGGCAGACCCGAAGCTGGCGCTCGGCTGCATCATTTTTGTAAACATCTGGCAGTGGACCGGGTACAGCATGCTGATGTATTATGCGAACATGCTGAACATTTCCGGGGATATTTATGAAGCCGCCCAGATAGACGGGGCCGGAAATTTCAAACAGTTTACGAGCATTACCTTTCCGCTGCTTCGGGGTACGCACTATACCGTGTTTATTATGGGCATGATCGGCTCCTTAAAGACGTTTGATATTCCCTACGTGCTGACAAATGCCGGGCCAAACCATGCCACGGAGTTTTTTTCCACTTATATTTATGAAAAATCCTTCGACCTGTTCGATCAGGGAGCAGCCTCGGCGATCGTCGTGCTCATGCTTACGCTGGCGATGCTCATCACGGCGTTGCAGCTATGCTTTTACTACCATAACGACAAGGATAAGGAGGCGGCAGGATGAGAAAAATAAAGAAAAAGGATATTCCCGCACATATCGTCTGTATTCTGGCAGTTCTCCTTTTTATGTATCCGCTTGTACTGATGCTGATCAAATCCTTTGCGGTGGATGGCATTTATAATTATGTGCGGGTGTTTGAGACTTATCGGTTATTTAAAAATATGCTGAACAGCATTTTGATCGTAGCAGGCACGCTGCTTGCCGTCGCGCTCGTAGTCTCGCTGGCGGCATACGCCTTTTCGAAATTGGAATTTCCGTTTAAAAAAGCAATTTATTATGCTATGCTTATGGGGATGATGATTCCCGCGTCCGCAATGATTTTTCCGCTGTTTTGTACGATTAAGGGAATGGGGATGCTTGGCTCTAGATTTTCTGTCGTCCTGCCGTATGCGACTCTGAGCAGCTGTTTTAATCTGATGATGTTTAAAAATTATTTTGACGCATTGCCGGATCAGCTGATCGAAGCGGCCCGGATCGACGGCGCGGGAAAGTTTAGGATATTCAGAACCGTGATGATGCCGCTTGCAAAGCCGGGTTTGGCTTTTGTGCTGATGCAGACATTTTTATCTTCATGGAATGAATTGCAAATGGCGATGATTTTTATCAAGGATGAGGCAAAGCTGCCGATCTCCGTCATACCGATCCGTTTTTCGGCGTCTATGGGATCGACGCAGTTTCCGGTTCAGGTGATGTTTGCGGCGCTTGTGATTTGCCTTTTGCCGATCGCGGTATTTTATTTGTTCGCTTCTAAATTTTTAATAGCGGGTTTGACACAGGGTGCCGTAAAGGGGTAAACAGCGTGCGTAAAAAGTGGAAGGACAGAAAACTGGAAATAAAAAGAAGCATGAGCCTTAAAATCTGCATCATCAGCAGCAGCTTCTTTTGCATTGCGTTCGTTCTGACCGTGGCGATCATCAGCATTTTGGATTATAAGGCGGTCAGCCGGAAGGAAGAGGAGAGATTCCATACTTATATTGTAGATTCCCTGATGGCCGTGGATAACAAGCTGAAGGATATGGAACGGGTTTCTCTGATGAGTACGACCGGAGAAGATGTACAGGAAATACTGAAAACCTATCACAAGAAAAAAATTACGCTTAAAAATGCGGATGAGGCATACCTCACCAACTATTATACGTCGCTTGTCACGCTTCGCAGCGACATCAGCGGCATTTATCTGTTTGACAATGCGTCGATGATCTATTCCTATGATACGGCAAACCCTTCCCGCATGCGGGATGTGGACGCCTATGAAGCGCTGGATCTTGTAAAGGAGCAGGGAGAGGGGATGCTGACGGCGAACTGCCTGATTGCCTCCGCGCAGCTTCCACAGTTTATGAGGTACGGCGACCGGTATAATAAAGACGCGTTTTATAAAAATTCCCTGTGGATGATCCGCGATATTTACGGCTTTTCCCCTTATGAAAAAATAGGCAGCATCGCGCTTATGACGCCCGCCTCAACCTTCCACGGGATGCTGACGGAAACGATCGGAACGGATATGTTTTATATTCTGTGCACCGAATCGGGAAAAATTATCTGCTGTCAGGAGCCGGATCTGATCGGACAGCGCGTGTTGGAGGTTTCCCCGACGATGGAAAAGGCAATGATGGCATCGACGGCGGACGTCGTCTGGCAGGGCGAAAAGTGCCGGGTATCCCAGATGCAGTCATCCTACAGCGGCTTAAAGCTCATCGTAGGAAAATCTAAAAAAGCATTTGTCAGGGAAGTGACGGAATTTTTGGATTATAGCATCCTGCTCGGCATGTGCGCGATGGGATTTGTCATATTGCTGACGTTTTACAGCGTGAAAAAGATATTAAAGCCTCTGGAAGAGCTGTCTGCAGGCATGAGCCGCTTTGATGAAAACAGTCTGCATGTCCGCTACGATGTAAAAAGCGAGGACGAGGCGGGCATGCTCGTGCGTTCCTTTAATGAGATGGTGGATATGCTGGAGGGGCTGATCGAAAATAAGTACGTGAATGAAATGAAAATCAAGGAGAGCGAGCTGACGGAGCAGAAGCTTTCCATGCTTTATTTAAAAAGTCAGGTGAATCCCCATTTTTTATATAATACACTCGATACGATCCGCATTCAGGCACAGATCAATGAGGATAAGACCGTGGCGGATCTGCTGATGAAACTCGTCGATTTTTTCAGGCTCAGCGTGAAGGTGGATCGGCAGATGGTCACCCTGGGGTATGAATTGAAGCTCCTGCGCGCCTATCTGGAGTTGATGTGCTACCGTTACCCGCAGCTCACCTTCGGCTATGATGTGGAGCAGGAGCTGAACGATGCGCAGATTCCGAATTTAATGCTGCAGCCGATCGTCGAGAACAGCCTGCTGCACGGCCTGAGGAATAAGGGCTACCGGGGCATGGTGAATATTGCGGCGCACCGTCTGGAAGCATCGCCGGAATATATGGAAATCAAAATTGTGGATACGGGCGTAGGGTTTAATGAGGCGGTTAAAAAACGGATCGAAGAAAGCCTGAACGACCAAAATCCGGAGATGCTGAATGCGGAAAATAAAAACAGCATCGGGATCAGTAATGTACAAAGGCGCATCAAAATGCTCTGCGGAGAAGAGTGCGGCCTTTCGTATACGGAAAACGATACGGCAGGCGTGACGGCACATATCCTGCTGCGGATCATAAAAGAGGATAATCAGGAGGAAATAACATGAAGAAGCTTACATTTGATGTTTATAAAGACAAAGTGAAGGGCTGCTGGACAGGAAAAAATATCGGCGGCGTGCTGGGAGCTCCGTTTGAGTGCTTCAGGCAGGTGAACGAGGTCGATTTTTACACGCAGGATCTGACGATGGGGCCGCCGCCCAATGATGATCTGGATTTACAGATCATATGGCTGGCCGCCGTAGAGAAGTACGGAAGAACGATCAACGCCGCTATTTTGGGAGAGTATTGGCTCTCCTA
The DNA here is from genome assembly GCA_964566545.1 of uncultured Lachnospiraceae bacterium. GTDB lineage: Bacteria > Bacillota > Clostridia > Lachnospirales > Lachnospiraceae > JAEYFP01. The sequence continues at coordinate 21,367 of CAZMIX010000010.1, forward strand.
TATCATTCCAAATTGGGTGGAATACGGAACGGGCAAGGCGAATCTCAGGGCAGGGCTGCGGCCGCCCTTATCGGGAGTGACCGACAATACTTATGGAAATAGCTGCGGATGCTTTATCCGCTCTGAGATCTGGGCGTGTCTGGCGCCGGGGCATCCGGAAATCGCGACGCGTTATGCTTATGAGGACGGGATCGTAGACCATACCGGAGAGGGCGTATACGGAGAAGTATTCTGCGCAGCGTTGCAGAGCGCGGCGTTTGTTGAGAGCGATCCGAAAACGCTGATCGATATTGCGCTCACCTATATTCCGGAGGAGAGCGCGACGGCAAGAGCGGTAAGAAAAGCGTGTGAATGCTATGAAAAGAAGGTGGACGCATTGGAGGCCCGCAGGCAGATTCACAATACTGCGCCTGGCACGTTCGGCATTCAGGGAATCAAACTCAAGGAAATCAAAAAAGAAGGAAATGAGGGCATGACACTGGGCGAGCCGGGTTTTGACGCGCCGGAGAATGTGGCGTTTGTGATTGCCGGATGGCTGTACGGAGAGGGCGATTTCGGACGCAGCATCGTCATCGCGAATTCGTTCGGCGAGGACACCGACTGCACGTGTGCGACGCTCGGAGCGCTGCTTGGTATTCTCGACGGGGAAAGGGCGCTTCCGGACAGATGGAAGGCGCCGCTCGACGATAAAATCGCGACGCTCTGCATCGATAAAACGAGCAGGGGAGTATGGGTGCCGGAAACGGCGACAGAGCTGACAGAAAGAGTAATTCGGACGATGCCGTCCTTTTTGGGACAGGAATTATGCGATATTTTTGCAGAGGGCGGGATGAGCATTACTTGCAGAGCAAAAGAGGAGTTGCTTAGCGAACTGCCCGGAGAATATCTTTACCGAATGAATTCTCATTGTAAGAACGGCGATCTGACCGTGAGCGAGCTATGCGCGCTTTCCCCTTATGTCGTGCGCTATGAGTTTCCCGCGTTCAAGGTATTTGTGGATTATGGAGATTCCGTTTTTTACCGCAGCGGAGAAACAAGAAAAATAAAAGTCCGGGTCTATAACGCGTTCTATTTAAATGAACAGCAATGGGTGAAAATCCGCGCTTATTTGCCGGCAGGCGTGGAAGTGCTGAACGGAAGCAGCGTGATGCTGCCGCTGAATAATCTGAGCGGTGTTTATGCGGAAACGGTATTTGAATTTAATGCGGACGGCGTTGAGGGTCCGAAGCTGGAGTTTTTAATCGACTGCTCGCTTGAAGGAAGACATTCCGGCGGGGCAGTGAAGGTCAGTTTGATGCAGGAAAACCAGGTGGATTAAAAAAGGCGGGCGGAAATTTGAAAAGATTAAAGGTATTGCTGGTAGATGATGAAATTATGATACGGGAGGGCTTTAAGCGCCTCTTTGACTGGGAAGCGCACGATTGTGAAATTATCGGCGAGGCCGCGGACGGTCTGGAGGCGGTGAACCGGATAGACAGCCTGTGTCCCGATATCGTGATCATGGACATTAACATCCCGATCATGAGCGGTCTGGAGGTCATCCGGCTGAGCCGGAGAAAGCATCCGAATATCGCGTTTGTCGTTGTCTCAGGGTATGATGATTTCAATTATTGCCAGCAGGCGATCCGCCTTAAAATTACCGATTATATTTTAAAGCCTGTCAATTATGAGGAATTTGGGGCCGTCATCGACAACCTGAAGGTCGTTTTGTACCAGCAAAAATCCTCCGCACAGCCTGTAGGCGGGCAAAAGGAGGAGCGGCTGATTTTTTCGATCACAAAATATATTCAGGATCATTTGGCCGAGGATGTCAGCCTGCGCTGTCTGGCCGGGGAATTTCATTTAAGCCCGCAATATATCAGCCAGCTTTTTAAAAATGAAATCGGCGTAAATTTCCTGGCATATCTGACGACGGTCAGGATGGAAAAGGCCAAAACGCTTCTGCTGACAACCGCGCTTCCCGTAACTGAAATCGCGGAAGCCACAGGCTTCCGCGATTACCGCGTATTCAGCAAGGTATTCAAAAAAACAGAGAATATAACCCCAATGCAGTACCGCAAAGAACTGCTGGAGAACGGCTGAAAGCAGACTTTTTATTGTATGATGAGTGCCTCTGCCATTTCATAAAGTCCGTCCGCGTCCAGATCGGAATCAAAGCACATCAGATTATAATGTATTCCGTCCTTCTCCCATGTGACATGAGAGGCGTTGGATTCCTTGACGGTCTCCGAACCGCAGGAAATATAGTAGTGCGGCCCTTCCATGTTGGCTTCGTCCTCCGGCGTCAGCTCATAATCCGCCGGCACGAATTTGTAATGGTCCAAATTGTAGGAGACTCTGATTCCGTCAATAACGGTCGTCTCTGTGGGCTCCGGCGTGTTTTCTGCCGCTTCGGGCAATACCGCGTGTATGACGAGAGAAATTTCCGGCGAGCCTTCCCGTGTATAACGTCCCCACCATTCCTTAAAGCTGTCCATGCGGTTAAATTCATCATCGATTTTGTCGACGTCGATGACTTCCATCTCTGAGAAAGTATAGCCATTTGAAAAGCGTTCTACCGAATCAAATACAAATCCGGCGGCTTTTTGTGACTTCTCAAGCTCGTCATAGTTTGACGGAAGCGGAGATGGAATTACCTTCCTGAAATAAGGCTTGTGTGATTTGTTTGTCCAAACCGTCCTGCCTTTTCATAATAAGGAACCTCCTGTTCATTGTTCTGCAAAACATTGCGAAGAAGCCTGCGCGCGGTAAAAAGTCTTGACTTTACCGTCCCCTCCAGACAGCCGCATGCGCTTGCGATTTCCCTCGTCGACATTTGGTTATAGTAGTAATACACAATGACAAGCCGGTATTTCATGTCCAGACCTCTGATTGCACGGCAAATTTCCGACGTTTGCTCCGATTCGAGAATATAATCCAGCGTCGTAATGCCATGCGGTTCTCGTCAAGATTTCCGACGATCAGATAGGCCATCCTTAAAATCCGGTTCTGATACCGTTCATAAATCTGGTCAAATGCAGCCCGATCCCTCTGCCTAATGCATTCTACCAAATAGATTTCGTCCTCCAAGGGATCCCTCCTTTCTCCCGCTCATTTTCGGTGCACCTGATAAATAGAGCAAAAAAGTCCGCGTTTGGTTCATTTTTTATAAAAATTTTTTATCTCTAATTTATAAAAACTTCATCTTGAATTTTTATAGAAAAGCAAATATAATAGAGATGTTCCGCACGAGTGGCTCAGTGGTGGAGCATCGCCTTCCCAAGGCGAGGGCCGCGGGTTCGAATCCCGTCTCGTGCTTAATTGAAAATGGCAGGAAAGCTAGTAAAATCAAGCTTTCCTGTTTTTTTGTGTCTTAAAAACATGTGTGCAGGATGTGTGCAACATCCTTTTACGTACTCATTACACACTCAACCACTATAATGCTTTGTCCATATAGGCACGATTCTTTTCGATTTCATTGTAATTGTAGATATAGCCTTTCGTTGTATCGGTATCTTCGTGACCCATATACACACTGATTTCCTCTAAAGGCATGCCCTTTGCATACAAACGACTGGCAAAGGTTCTTCGGATACAATGACTGCTCTTAAACGTTATTCCGGCATCTCTGCAATACTTCTCCAACCAGTAGTTAAAGCTTCTACTCGTCATTCTTTCACCGTTAGCCTGAGTAAACAGATATTCACTGTCAGGTGAAAGCTTTTTCACCTCTTCCAGAATCTTTTTTGCCTTTTTTGATAAAGGAATGGTCCGATAGCCAGCGGAAATATCATGTTTCACGTATTCCACAACCTTGTAGCCCTTGCGGATATATACTCCGTCTACTCTTTCCTCATCGACAATCTCCATCTTATGAATATAGACTTCACCATCAAGCATATCTTCCTTTTGCAGAACTACCAGTTCACCTATCCTTGTTCCGATTTGGAAATCCATCAAAATCGTATAAGCCTCCATGGTTTCTTGCTGATAGAGAAAATCTTCAAGGACTTCCATTTCTTTTTCGAGATAGAGCCTGGAACCATCCTTTTTCTTCTGAATAGAGCGGAATTTTACGTCCGTATGTGCGTTAATCAGTGGATTTACCGATAGAAGCTCCTTATCCAATGCAATCTGAAAGACTGCATTTAAGATAGTTTTCATGTTGTTGAATTCTTTTCGAGAAAACTTAAATGTGGCAATGGAATTATTCAGAAAATCATTTAGCATTTTGGTTGTTATTTTCTTAATAGGAATCGTGACAAGCTTATTATCAGCATAATACTTACGCCAATGTTGCTCATCCCGCTTGACAGTCTTAATATCGATAGTACCTTCTACAGACTGCTTTCCTCGCTTTTCTACCCACATTTCATATAAATCGCTGATAGAATAATCACTTTTACGGTCATTGTAATAATCATAAAGCTTACTAATCAGTTCTACATACGATGGCGCGGCTAGCTGTTGTCTTTCCTCGTCTTCTTTCCTTACGGTGGTTATGAAACGTCCATCCTTCCGAGAACTAATGGAATATGGATGACGCTCTTTTACATAGTTTTCTTTGGTCATATTTATTTTTATTGCGACTTCTGTTGCATCCAAGATACCACATTCATAAGCTTCCGGCAAGATAGATAATGCATCAAGCATAATAATGTGACCTCCTGTTATTGTTTTCGAAACACTTTGTTTCATGTTTCATATAACAATATGACAGGTGATTTTAAAAAGGAAGCTTTTTACTACAATATGCCCGCAGATCCTGCGGGCATAAGAGTTAGCGTATGTAATGTTCTGCTATTATATTGATTCTATTATGACCGAGGCATCTGCTGGCAATCAGCATAGCACGCTTATCATAGCAAATACCTTTCAGGTCGCTCCTGCAATAATAGCGTTCGTTCTTTGGTATCTTTTCTAGCGGTCTAGCTAATGTATTATAAATTTGGGTACAATAATCGCTACGATAAGAATGAACATCCATATCAGGAACATATGGCCATACTTTACCGTTTCCGGCTTCCTTCATTCGATTTACAATTGCATCAACATTTGAAATGATAGGGGATTCACGGTATCTGCCACCTTTTGCACCACTGGTAACAGCTATGTAATAAATTCCGTTCTTAAAGACTAATTGTGTACCCCTTAAGCATTTCAATTCTTTCTTACGTAATCCGGTTGCCTTGCAGAATTCTATGAATTCCTTATTCTTTGTTTCAGAGAAATTCCTATCACGTTTTGCCGTTTTCCTGCTTCTTGTGATGCCAGACCTATGACGTACTGCCGTTTTAATAAAATCCTCTGTCGTACAGTCAAATACCTTCGCTAGTGCACATGCTTCCAATTTCTGCGAATGCGGTGCCAGTACAGACCTTTCCATAAGCCATACGTCTACATACTGCCTGCATTCGGAAAGCATCCTGCAGCCGTAGCGCTCCTTACACCATTTGACAAAGTAACAGGCATGTTTCTGATAATCCTGAAAGGTACTCCAAGTATAAATCTTATGTATTGTAATACGTTCCTGAGAACTTAACATTGCCTTAGAATCCATTTTCCGCTTTTCTTTTAGAAGCGCACGTTCTGCCCTCTGGTCATCATGTTTTGAATGGCCGATTGCCATTTTAGATTTCAATTTCATCTCTACTTGATGAACCAATGATTGATGTTTCTGTTCTCTGTTACGAGCCATTTTTACCACGTCCTTTGATTGTATTTTATAAGTTAAAGCTGAGCACGCCCAATTTATTTAAATCACAGGGCATAGTGATTATTACTCCTAAGGATACAGTCAAAGGGTATCCAGCCTGACCATTATTAACGGAGTGAGATTTTTAATGGTCTACAATCTCTCAAACAGTGGTTTGTTCTATTAATTTCAACTATTGATATGTCTTAAGTCAAGAGAACTTCGTTCTCTCTTCTTTTCTTCTTACAGACCGCCGGTCTACCGGCAATAAGGTTTTATCAGTTAACTGATATCACCTTACGAAAACAAAATGTAAATTTTGTTTTCAGTCTGTTTGTTTCATTTGTTTGTAATTTTTAACATAGGTTTTTGTCCAAAAGCGTGGGAAATGATGTTTGACACAGTCGATAGTAGTTACTTAGGTCTAGAATGGGAACCTTCTCATCAATTGGAACAGTTTATTGACCCAATTGAACAATTGAAAACATGGATTCCAAAAATAGTACATGTCCATGGCAAAGATGCTAATATCGACTGGCAGTATATCAAAAAATATGGTTCTTGGTTTGGTTCCGACTATAGCGTTCACCGTTTTCCAGGAAGGGGGGATAGTAATTGGGAAGAAATCATATCAATATTAAATCAAGGTGGTTATTGTGAGGATATTGCAATAGAAGGCTTTCATGACCCTATTTATTGTGGTGACAGAGAATTTGAGGGACAGGTATTTGCATTAAATTATCTTAAAGATTGTCGTAAAAAAGCACATAAATAAATGTGTGCAACCATGTGTGCAGATAAATAACAGAAGCCGCATACCTCCTATTTATCAGCATTTGTGTATGCGGGGATTTGTTCGAATCCCGTCTCGTGCTTAACTATTTTCGCCAGAGTCCTTTATTTTATGAGACTTCTGGCGATTTTTCGTTTTTGGAATTTTGAGTACCCATTTGTTATTGTAACATGTTGTAAGTTATAAATAAGAACGTTATAATAGTTAAAGGTACAGAAATATTCAGAAAATAGTGAAATGCGTAACGTAAAGAATTTGTGGAAAAGGTGAAATGATCAAAAGAACAGAAGGATGGGAAACACATATGGATCAGTCAAATAAGAGATTTTGGGAAAGATTTGCATTTATATATACAGGATTTATGAAAAAGAATGATAGGGCCTACGATGAACTGTGCCGTCGCATTCGAAAACATTTGACGGACGCTGATTCTGTATTGGAATTAGCCTGCGGCACAGGACAGCTCACTTATCGTCTTGCCGGAGAGGTGAAGTTGTGGACAGCAACGGACTTTTCACCCAATATGGTAGAAGAAGCTAAGAACCAAGGAAAAGGAGCTAACATTGAATTTAGCGTTGCAGATGCGACTGCCCTTATATATGAGGATCAGTCATTTGATGCTGTAGTGATAGCAAATGCCCTGCATATTATGCCCGAGCCTGCTAAGGCCATGTTAGAAATTTGCAGAGTGTTAAAACCGGGAGGGCTTTTATTTGCACCAACTTTCGTATATGATGGGAATTACAATAAAGTATTAATTTGGATGATGGAAAAAGTAGGATTTCACACCTTTCATAAATGGACGGCAAGAGAACTGAAAGAGTTTGTTGCATCGCATGGGTTTACAATAGAAAGTGGTGAAGTTGTCAAAGCAAAACCGCTTGGTGAATGCATTTTAATCGGACGTAAAAAGTGACAATAAGTAGATATAAGAAAAAGGAGGGGCATTATGAGCGGGAGAAACCATGAAATTACGACGGCACAGCGGCTTTTGGGATCTGACGGTTCGATTGCGGAAAGGGGCTGGTCCAGAAAGCAGCTTCAGGAGTACAGCAGAAAGGATATTAAGGCAGCGAAGCTTCGCATCAAGGAATGGGACTATTATCTTGTGATGGGCAAGGATTACGGAGCGGCGTTCACGATATCCGACGACGGATATATCGGGCTGCAGTCGGTCTCCCTGCTTGACTTTCGGAAAAAATGGGAGCATACCGAGACGATTCTTAATTTTTTCCCGATGGGAAAGCTGCATATGCCGTCCAACTCTTCTGAGGGGGATGTCCACTATGGGGATAAGCGTCTGAATATGGTATTTCATTTGGAAGAGGGCAAGCGGGTGCTGGACTGCCGTTTCCGTAATTTCCATGAAGGAAAGGAATTTACCTGTCATCTGGAATTGGAACAGCCGCCGATGGATTCGCTCGTCATTGCCACGCCATGGAAGGAAAAGCGGAACGCCTTTTACTATAATCAGAAAATAAACTGCATGCGCGCGAGCGGATTCATGGAATACGATGGGGAGCGGTATGAGTTCTTTCCGGAGACCGATTTTGGCACGCTGGATTGGGGACGGGGCGTGTGGACGTATGATAATACATGGTTCTGGGGAAGCGGTAACTGCGATATGGATGGGCATGCCTTTGGCTTTAATATCGGGTATGGCTTCGGAGATACCTTTGCCGCATCGGAAAATGTCATTTTTTATGACGGAAAGGCGCATAAGCTGGATAACGTCATTTTCCATATTCCAGAGGATGACTACTTAAAGCCGTGGAAGTTTACTTCCAGTGACGGCAGGTTTGAAATGGATTTTGAGCCGGTGCTCGACAGAGCCGCAAAGCTGGATGTGCTTATCATAAGCTCAGACCAGCATCAGGTATTCGGACGCATGTCGGGAAAAGTGGTACTCGATGACGGCACGGTGCTCACCGTAACCGATTTACTGTGCTTTGCGGAAAAAGTGCATAACCGGTATTAATTGGGATATCCTATTTTATAAGAAAGACATTACTTTATAAGGACAAAAGATGAGGCGTTTCATGATGAAAAAAATAAGGAATATAGTCATCTGCATAGCTGGAATTTTGGCACTCTTTGCGGGATGCGGGGAAAATCCTGAAAGGGACTTTGCTACGGTCAAAAAGCGTTTGGCAGCCTATCCGGATCAATTAGAGGAAATTGAAAAGACGGAAAGCTATGTCGTGGAACAGGGTTACGAACACAGCGGAGGGGAGCAGTGGGAAGTATTTTATCGCGCCGTGCAAAGCGGCGTTCCGGCGCAGATCGATATGGTGCATTTTTCTCTGGTGGGAAATATTCGTATTAATTATATCAACTATGACGGAACTGATTTTTACGTGCTCTGTGATTCCTCTCACAACGCGTTTTTAGAAGATGACGAACAATATCAGGAAATGAACTTCCGATATCTGAAGGTATTTGAGAATATATCTGAAAATGGCAACGGATACAGAGAAATTGTATTGACGGATGCAGGTAGCCTAACGCCGGATGACTTATTGGAGTATTCCGAAACGGGCGAAGCACCGGAAAATGCGGCGATCTATGAATTGGCACATATTTCATTAAAAAGTGAACATGCGGCATGGTATGAGACAGAGACTCCATTCGACGAATCGGTTGTGTTGCCAGATGCCGGCAAAATTGCCAGAATAGAAGTTCTAAACGGAAATATCGGAGAGAAGATGAGTTTTACAAAAGGAGAAGAATTTCAGGAGATTCTGAGATTTTATGAAAAGCTGGATTTCCAGACAAATGAGGAGCTAGTATTTCGTGAGAACTATTTATATTCGATCCGGCTTTATGATGAAAACGGCACAATGCTGGGGGAGTTGCGACCTGATACGGCCGCGATTCAAGTCGACGGAATAACCTATGATGGCAGCATGAATCGTTCCTGCGGAAGGTTGTTGCTAAAGCTACAATTGTTATGGGATGATTCACAACAGGAGGCGGTCGTGTTTGAACTCGGCGAGTTGTCAAATGCGAATTCACACTAAACACCTATTTTTGTAACTTTTTCATAAAAAATGGAAATTAATTGGTTTATTTTTAGAACATTTTAATAAATATTCTTGACGAATGAGTATCGGAATATTAGAATAATTTTATCGCTATACTTCTATAGCAGTAAAATAAAGAAAACATGGGGGTAACTATCTTGGAAGAAAAAAATCACAAACCCTATATACCGGCGGATAAAATAGTGCCAGAGTTTACTATTTATTCGGTGGTTTTGGGTCTCCTGCTAGTTGTTGTATTTGGTGCGGCCAATGCATATTTAGGGCTGCGGGTCGGAATGACGGTGTCGGCGGCGATTCCTGCTGCGGTTATTTCGATGGGAATCATTCGTGTTATATTAAAACGTGATTCCATTTTGGAAAACAACATGGTTCAAACGATCGGTTCCGCCGGCGAAGCGCTGGCAGCCGGCGCAATTTTTACGATGCCAGCTTTGTTTATGTGGGCGGGAGAGGGGCTTGTGAGCATGCCTTCTCTGGTCGAAATTTCACTGATTGCTTTGTGCGGCGGCGTTCTTGGAACATTGTTTATGATTCCGTTGCGCACGGCTCTGATCGTAAAAGAACATGGTACATTGGCTTATCCGGAAGGACAGGCTTGCGCACAGGTTTTGATAGCCGGTGAAGAGGGTGGCAATAAAGCGTCTACCGTATTTGCCGGATTGGGCATTGCCGCCGTGTACAAGTTTATCACGGATGGTTTCAAGCTTTTTCCGAGTGAGATTGATTGGGTGATTCCGGGCTATAAGGGTTCGGGAATCGGCGCAGATGTGCTTCCGGCCTTAGCCGGCGTCGGCTATATCTGCGGTGCGCGTGTATCCTCCTATCTTCTTGCGGGTGGTGTGACAGCATGGTTTGTGGTAATGCCTCTGATCGCTCTTTTTGGAAGTGATCTCGTCATTTTTCCGGCCACCGTTTCGATTGCGGAGCTTTGGGAAGCAGGCGGAACATGGGGGCTTTGGAGTAATTTTGTGCGCTATGTCGGTGCAGGTGCGGTTGCGGCAGGTGGTATTATCACCTTAATTAAAACATTGCCGTTGATCATTCGCACATTTAGAGATGCCCTTGCCGGTTATGGAAAGAGCACAAAAGGCACGCTTCGCACGGAGCAGGATGTTTCCATGAAGTTCCTTCTGATCGGCATTGCGATTGTTGCGCTCGTGATGTGGCTTGTTCCCGCAATTCCGGTAAATTTCCTCGGTGCGGTGATTATTATCGTTTTCGGATTTTTCTTTGCGACGGTTTCTTCGCGTATGGTAGGTTTGATCGGCTCCTCTAACAACCCTGTTTCGGGCATGTCGATTGCGACGCTGCTCATCTCAACGCTCCTTTTAAAGGCAACGGGCAACGACGGTGTCGGCGGCATGGTTGCAGCGATTACGATCGGTTCTATCATCTGTATTACGGCAGCGATTGCCGGTGATACTTCACAGGATTTAAAGACCGGTTTCCTTGTCGGCGCTACGCCAAGATTACAGCAGATCGGCCAGTTGATAGGAGCCATTGTTTCCGCATTGACGATCGGTGGTGTTCTCTACCTGCTGAATATGGCTTGGGGTTATGGCTCACCTGAACTTCCGGCTCCTCAGGCGACTTTGATGAAGATGGTAGTAGAGGGTGTTATGGGCGGAAATCTGCCTTGGGCGCTTGTGTTTACGGGCGTTGGAATTGCGATTGTAATCGAAATTCTTGGAATTCCGGTGCTTCCGTTTGCGATTGGTTTGTATCTGCCGATTCATCTTTCCACACCGATTATGGCCGGAGGGCTGATCCGCTGGTTCCTTGAGAAGCGTAAGGCTGCTTCCGAAAAGGAAAGAGAGGATATGGTACAGTCAGGTGTGCTTTACAGTTCCGGATTGATTGCGGGAGAAGGTTTAGTCGGTATCGTGCTTGCACTGTTTGCGGCATTTGGTGTCAATGTGGCGCTGCCGGAAAGTCTCCGGTTAGGCAACTTTGCAGGCTTGATTGCTTTCATTCTATTGCTTTTGACCATTTTGAAATTCACTGTTTGGAATAAGAAGCTGAAAGGTTAGCGAAAACCGAACGAACAAAAGCCGGGCTGTATATTCGAAAGGGTGTACAGCCCGGTTTAAATGAAAAAGGAGAGATTGATGAAGAAAAGTAAGAACTATCTGGATTTTGTGCCGGCCTTGAATCCCCTTCACACGTGGGAGGAAAAGGAGGGAATCGTCACCGTGCACATGGTGCACCGGGGTTTCCATCATATGCTCGCTCAGAAGCTGTTTCGCGCACCGCGCATAAGTCACATTACACTTGATGCGTTTGGCAGTTTTCTCTGGAAAAGGATTGACGGCGTAAGGTCGGTGGGAGATTTAGCAGAGGAGCTAAAGTCCGGATTCGGGGAGGAGGCCGAGCCGCTTTATGACCGCCTTGTCCAATATATGAGAATATTGCAAAATAACCGATTTGTTTTATTTGTTCAAAAAGAAAAGATTTAATAAGAAAAAGTTCAATTAGAGAGGAGTTGACGACATGGCTTTATTAGAGTATTTGGAACCGAGCAGCGTATTTCGTTTTTTTGAGGAGATTTCTGCGATTCCAAGAGGTTCGACGAACACAAAGGAGATCAGCGACTGGTGTGTGGAGTTTGCGAAAGTGCGCGGGCTGGAATACCATCAGGACAGCCTTAATAATGTGATTATCATCAAGGAGGCTGCAGCAGGCTATGAAAAAGCGGAGCCGGTCATCCTGCAGGGCCATCTGGACATGGTCTGTGAAAAGGCGCCTGATTGCACAAAGGATATGGAGAAGGAAGGAATCGATCTCGTGATCGACGGTGACCGTATCCGGGCAAAGGGAACGACGCTTGGCGGAGATAACGGTATCGCTGTGGCAATGGCGCTTGCTGTGCTGGATGCAAAGGATTTGCCGCATCCACGTATAGAAGCTGTATTTACGATCGATGAAGAAATCGGTATGCTGGGCGCGATCGATCTGGATATGAAACCGTTAAAGGGTCGAAAGCTCATCAATATTGATTCTGAAGAGGAAGGTATTTTTACTGTGAGCTGTGCGGGCGGCAATATGACCCGCTGCCGGCTGCCGTTCCTCTGTGAGCCGTTTTCCGGAACGATAATGGAAGTTACGGTAGGCGGGCTGCTCGGAGGGCATTCCGGTGTTGAGATTGATAAAGAACGCGCGAATTCCAGCATGCTGCTGGGGCGTCTGTTATATTCCATGAAGCAGAGTTCGGAAATTCGTCTCATTAACGTCGAGGGCGGAAAAAAGGACAATGCGATTCCACAGGAGACTCGCGCGCTGTTGAAAGCTGCCGATGCAGAGGCGATCCGTACCGTAGCTGCGCAAATGGAAGCAGCTTTTCGCTTTGAATACCAGACGTCCGATCCGGGAGTCTTTGTAAAGGTGGACACGGCAAATACGAACCGCGTTCCTATGGATGCGTGTTCGACAGCGAAAGTCGTCAACATGCTGACTTGTATGCCAAACGGCATTCAGGCGATGAGTGCTGATATTGCAGGACTTGTGCAGACATCATTGAACCTCGGTGTGCTGCTGACAGAAGAACAGGAAGTGCTTGCTTCTTTCTGTATCCGAAGCAGTATCGCTACGCAAAAGCAGATGCTTATCGATCGTTTGGCTTGTCAAATGGAGCTTTTGGGCGGCAGTATAGACATTTCAGGTGATTATCCGGGATGGGAATACAAGCAGGATTCCGCACTGCGCGATTTGATGGTACAGGTTTTTGAAAGGCAGTACGGACACACTCCGCAAATATCCGCAATCCATGCGGGCCTTGAGTGTGGCATGTTCATGGGAAAACTGCCTGATCTGGATTGTATTTCGATCGGGCCGGATATGACGGAGGTGCACACCTACCGCGAGAGCATGAGCATTTCTTCCGTACAGCGTGTATGGAGCTTTCTCACAGAGGTTTTAAAGTGTTCTAAGTAAATGTTGAGATTCAAAGAAATTGGATAATACAATTGCATATTTGAGCAAACTACGATAAAATAAAATCGGCTTTAAAAGTTTTGGCAGGTGATGAAAGGACAGACGACCATCACATTAATAAAAATTCGGCTGAATATTATTTCGGAGGAAACTATCAATGAGTAGCGAAATCAGAGACAGGAACTTGGCCGAGTCAGGCGAAAGGAAAATCGAGTGGGTAAAGAGGAATTGCGACCTCTTACGGACGCTGGAAAAAGAATTTACGGAAACAAAGCCGTTTGCCGGAAAGAAAATTGCGCTTTCCGTGCACTTGGAAGCAAAGACAGCCTATTTGTGCAAGGTTTTGGCAGCAGGCGGTGCTGAAATGTATGTGACAGGCTCCAATCCGCTTTCCACACAGGATGATGTGGCGGCGGCACTTGTAAAGGAGGGGCTTGAGGTGCACGCATGGTACGGCTGTACGCCGCAGGAGTATGAACGGCATATTAAGGCGGTGCTTGAGGCGGGACCGAATGTCATCATTGACGACGGCGGCGATCTCGTGCACATGATGCACACGGAGCTAATGCATTTGATTCCGGATGTGATTGGCGGCTGTGAAGAGACGACGACAGGTATTTTGCGTTTGCTGGCGATGGATAAGGCCGGTGCGCTGAAATTCCCGATGGTGCTCGTCAACAATGCCGACTGTAAGCATTTCTTCGATAACCGGTATGGTACCGGTCAGTCCGTATGGGATGGCATCAACAGGACGACGAATCTGATCGTGGCAGGCAAGATCGTCGTGGTGGCAGGCTATGGCTGGTGCGGCAAGGGTGTTGCGATGAGGGCAAAGGGACTTGGCGCCCGTGTGATTGTGACGGAGATTGATCCTGTTAAGGCGATTGAGGCGGTCATGGACGGCTTTGATGTCATGCCGATGTTAGAGGCGGCAAAGGTAGGCGATTTCTTTGTGACGGTGACCGGCTGTGACAAGGTCATCGATGCAGAGGACTTTGCGGTGATGAAGGATGGGGCAATTCTTTGCAATGCGGGTCACTTCGATTGTGAAATCGATATGGCCGGTCTGCGTGAAATTGCTGTTGAGACAAAGGAAATGAGAAAAAATATTATGGGTTACCGGCTTCTGAGCGGACAGTGGATTTTTGTACTGGCCGAGGGACGTCTTGTGAATCTGGCAGCAGGCGACGGACATCCGGCGGAAATCATGGACATGTCCTTTGCGATTCAGGCTCTTTCCGCGAAATATCTTGTGGAGCACGCAGACGAGCTGGATAAAATGATCATCGATGTGCCAAGAGAAGTGGACAACGACGTCGCAGTCCGTAAGCTTGCATTTTTAGGAAAGCATATTGACGTATTGACGCCGGAACAGGAAACATACTTAAACGGCTCTACGGCTGGATAACGGAATTTAAAAATAAAAGAGAGATAAAAAACAGCCTTCTGATTTTCTCCCGCTATTCGGAGAGTAGAAGGCTTTTTTATTGTTTTCAAGAGAGTTATGCATTTTCCTGCGCCGCTTTATATTCCCCGATCAGGTTTTGGATTCTGTCGTTTGGATCAAGCAGGTCGCTGATGGACGTATCGTGGTTCAGCGTGTCGATGATGTAGGCGATGTATTTACTCATGTCGCAGTTGATATAATAGGGTTTTTCGAGCAGCTCCGGCGTCTGGTAGATCAGATTCGTTGTCAAAAGCTTGTCGATCATTCCTTCCTCATAGGCTTCATCAAATGCACTGAGACCATTTGTGAACAGACCAAAAGTAGAAGCGATAAAAATACGCTTCGCATTCCGTTTTTTAAGCTGCTTGGCTACATCCAAAACGCTTTCACCGGAGGAAATCATATCATCAATGACGAGAACATCCTTATTTTCTACGGAGGAGCCTAAAAATTCATGGGAAACAATAGGATTACGTCCGTTGATGACGCGCGTATAATCCCGCCTCTTATAGAACATACCCATATCCAAACCGAGAACATTCGCCATATAGATTGCGCGGCTCATACCGCCTTCATCGGGACTGATAACCATCATATGGTTTGAATCGAGCAGGATATCCTTTACATTGCGAAGCAATCCTTTAATAAACTGGTATGCGGGCTGGATCGTTTCGAAGCCCGAAAGCGGGATCGCGTTCTGCACGCGGGCATCGTGCGCGTCAAACGTAATAATGTTGTCAACGCCCATGTGAACGAGCTCCTGCAGCGCGATAGCGCAGTCTAAGGATTCCCTCGTGTTTCTCTTATGCTGTCTGCTTTCATAGAGAAAAGGCATAATGACCGTAATTCTTCTCGCTTTGCCGCCGACGGCAGCGATGATGCGCTTTAGATCTTGATAGTGGTCGTCGGGGGACATGCGGTTTTCGAAACCGCAAAGGGAATAAGTAAGACTGTAATTGCTGACATCAACTAAAAGATAAAGATCGGTACCGCGGACGGACTCATGGATAATTCCCTTTGCTTCGCCCGTGCCGAAGCGTGCAATTTTGGCATCAAGGATATAGGAATCCCTCTGATATCCGGCAAATGCAAGAGAAGATTTGTGCTCGTTTTCCCGCTCCGCTCTCCATTTGATCAGATATTTGTCAATTTTCTTTCCCAGTTCTTTGCACCCCTCTAAAGGGATCATACGCAGGGAACCAACGGGTATGGTTTCCAGATTTCGCTTTTCTTCGCGATTTGGCATGATGCCTAACCTCACTTTCTGTTTTTCAGCTTTTTCTTTTTAATGCGGATATCCTGTATTTCTGGCTTGATCATTTTATAATTGCCGAATATTCTGGAAAAATTCCTTTCCGAATAACGGTTTGCAAGCATTTCAAGAGACAGATTCGTTGATATGATCGTGGATTTTTTGCGCAGATCCCGTTCATTCAAAAGGAGGAATAATTGGGAGGAGACAAAGGAATTGGTCGTCTCCGTTCCAAGATCATCGATAATGAGCAGATCACAGGAGAAAATATCCTCATGGATATCGGCAATATCCGCCGCCGAATCGAAGGTACGAAACGCATACTTTGCCAGTGTATCAAATAATTGAAAGGATGTAAAGTAAATAACGGAATGTCCTGTTTCTAGTAATTCCTTGGCAATGCAGTTGGTCAGATAAGTCTTGCCGACGCCGACGGCTCCGTAAAATAAAAGGTTATCATAATTCTGATTAAAATTTACTGTAAAGTTCTTGCAATCTTCGACAATGGTACGCATGAGCGGAACTTCGGAATCATTATAATATTCATAAGAAAGGTTATCAAAGTTTTCGGTGTCAAGAACCGATTCAATATTGGACTGCGCATAGAGTACGCATATAATGGCCTGCCGGAAGCAATGGCATTTCTGCCCGTCGATATAGCCGGTATCCTTGCAATCCGGACACGTATAGATCGGCGCGAGATAATCTTCCGGAAATCCGTATTCATGCAGCAGCTGTTTTTTTCTTGCGGTCAGCTTTTTTAATTCTGTCCGCAACGAAAATAAGGCATCGGAATCCCCCATAATCAGCTTCTTGCCCTGCTCGACCGACAGGGAAGCAATGGTGGAATCAAGTGCCTTGTATTCAGGAATTAAATCATAGACCTCGTTGCGGTGTTCCTCTTGCAGGTATCTGTTCTGAAATTTTGTTTCTTCATAGATCCGCATGATCGCATCATACTGCGTATTACTAAGTGCCATGGAACTCTCCTTATTGATAGTTCAGATCAGAAGCCTTGCGGCATCTTTTCCGTCAATTGCTGAGTATTTCACGTTCTAATTCAGAGTAATTATAAGTGCGTTGAGAAAAGTTATTAAATTTATTCTGCGCAATAGGATCCTTTGTATTGGAGGGAACAATACCCTTTACGGAAGAGATGCTCTTGACCGTTGCCTTTTTGTTACGAAATTGCTCGTCCTGCCGCTCTATATCGGAAAAATGCCGGACACCGGATTCAGACCAGTGTGTTAAAATGGTATCCGCATATTCAAAGCTTGGGCTGTGAATCGCCATAATCGTGCGGCTGCATGCCTCCGAAATAAGATCGATGCCAAAACCAAATGAATCCATCCATTTACGAACGTAAGCAATTTCCGGTTCAACCGGATTCCTGCCGCCGATGCCAAATGCCTTGAAAACCTCGTATACTTCCTTTGGGAAACTGGTCGTGTGCATTTTTGCTTCTTCTACGGTATGTATACCGGCACAGACCCATGAAACCGCGACCGTTTCGATGAAACGGAAGCTTTTTTTCTTATTATTGACACAATATTCGATTAAATATTCAATTAAATCAGCGCTGAAGCCGAGAGAATCATACATATACAGTATAGAGGAAATATCTGTGCTGCTCAAGGTCTTATTTAAATATTGCTCAGCAATAAAAAGAAGCTGTGAAATGTCAGGCTGGCTCTTAAACGCGGCAAGCCTGTCCAGAGAATAGGAGGGCTTATCGGGAAGCTTGAAAACCTTGGGGGAAACGATGCTTTCCTGTATCGCAGCAACCGGAGTTTCCAAAACAGGAGGAGTCGCTTGAACCGGCGCTTCTTCCTGCTTAGAAAAAGGCAGCAGTTCGATGCCGATAAGCTGTTTGGAGCCGTTAAACGTAAGTGCAATCAAATTCTGCTTCTCCCAATATTTTAAAGCGCGTACAACATCCTTTTCCGTATAATTGAAGCAATCTGCGATTAAAGAAACAGAAACAGGCACGTTTCCGTTCATGCGGCGCAATAAGTATAAATAGATCTTAATCTGTGCATCATTCGCGTCCCGCATATACTCATCAATAAACTGATTGGACACAATTGTCGCATCAGAATAGCAATCGCCGCAAAGCGTGATCTGACTCATTTTCTCACCCATTCCTCTTATATTTTAAGCAAGTTGAATTATAGCACACCCTGCAGAAAAAAAGAAGACTAATTTTTGTAAAAAAGCCGGTAATATTGCGGCTTTGTGAGATTGTGGACAATGTGGATAGTGTGGATGGAAAAGCAAATTTAGAACACATGTTATTTTATAAAAGCGCGATATTTTGAACGTCAGCGAAGTAAAGCAAAAAAGTTATGTAAATTTAAAATCCACAGTTATTTATTTGCCGGAAATCAGCAAAAAAACTGTGGATTTTGTGGAAAACTTATTTACCAAGCAGGTTTTCGCCCACTTTTACAATATCTCCGGCTCCCATAGTTATCAACAGGTCGCCGTGAATACAATTTTGCAATAAATAATTTTCTATTTCATCGAAGGACGAAAAATAATGAGCTTCCGTTCCGTTTTCTGCAATTGCCGCCGCCAGATCCTTTGAACTGATGCCGAGGGTATCCGTTTCTCTCGCAGCGTAGATGTCTGCGAGGATCACTTTATCCGCAAGCGAAAGGGCTTTAGCAAAATCCTGAAAGAAAGCTTTTGTACGCGTATAGGTATGGGGCTGAAATACACACCAGATTTTTTCGTGCGGATAGTTTTTGGCGGCGCTTAATGTCGCCCGGATTTCTGTCGGATGATGAGCATAATCATCGATGACAGTCACGCCTCCGATCTTTCCTTTATATTCAAACCGACGATCCGTTCCGTGGAAAGCGTCAAAGCCTTTCTGCATCAGAGCAGGAGAAATGGACAAATCATCTGCAAGCGCAATCGTGGCGAGAGCGTTTGTGACATTATAAATACCGGGAACCTGCAACGTCATGCGTCCAATGATGCCGGAGTTCTTGATGGCCGTGAAAGAGGCGCATGCATTTTCATCATAAGAAATTTGCTCTGCACGGTAATCGGCGGTATCTTTTATGCCGAAGGTGATAACGCGGCAGGCAAGTCCCTGTGTAATCTCCTCATAATGCTCAATATCCGCATTGATGACAAGTAGACCGTCTGCGGGGAGAAGCTGTGCAAAGCGCTTGAAGGAGCTGCGGATGTCAGACAAGTCCTTAAAGAAATCCAAATGATCCGCTTCTATATTTAATATAATTCCGATTTTCGGGGAAAAGCTTAGAAAGCTGTTCGTATATTCACAGGCCTCCGTTACAAAAAAGTCCGATTTTCCGATACGGATATTTCCACCGATTTCCTTTAGGATACCGCCTACCGAAATCGTCGGATCCAGATTTGCGGCAAGCAAAAGAGAGGAAACCATAGAAGTCGTTGTTGTTTTGCCGTGTGTGCCGGAAATAGCGATCGGAATGCCGTAATTTTTCATGATCTGACCGAGCAGCTCCGCGCGGGTCAGCATTGGCAGACCTCTTTGCACAGCCTCCGCAAGCTCGGGATTCTCTTTTTTAATTGCCGCCGTATAAACGACCAAATCCACATGATCCCGAATATTTGAGGCACGTTGTCCATAAAATAGATTAGCCCCTTTGCTTTCTAACATCTTTGTAAGCTCAGAGGGTTTGGAATCGGAGCCGGAAATATGGAAGCCCTCTTCCAGAAGAATCTCGGCAAGCCCGCTCATGCTGATGCCGCCGATTCCAATAAAGTGGGCATGAATAGGCTCATTGAAGTTGATTAGATACATAGTCTGCACTTCCCATTAAAGTTATTTTAGATTGCTGAATGAAAAAATAAGTACGTCCCTAATAATAGACTAAATAAAGCAAAAACACAAGAACTGCCTTTCAAGAAAACGAAAAAAAAGAAAAACAATACAATCTATATATATGCAAAACCGGAAAAAGGAATACAGGAAAAAGAGAATATGTATAATTTGTGCAAAAAATAAAAAAAAGTCCACATCTTTTTGTTCACTTTTACAAATTTTTGTGATATAATGATGCTAAACATTTATTGAGATTTTTAAAAGCAACTTAACAATGATAAGCAAGAGGTGATTACGTGATTAAGAAAGAAATGATTGCGATGTTGCTGGCAGGCGGTCAAGGGAGCAGACTGGGCATATTGACATCAAAAGTAGCAAAACCTGCAGTATCTTTCGGAGGAAAATACAGGATCATTGATTTTCCTCTGAGCAATTGTATCAATTCGGGAATTGATACGGTTGGTGTGTTGACGCAGTATCAGCCGCTTCGTCTGAATACCCATATTGGAATCGGTATTCCGTGGGATCTGGATAGGAATATCGGCGGGGTGACTGTTCTTCCGCCGTATGAAAGGAGCGGAAACAGCGAGTGGTATACGGGCACGGCGAATGCCATTTACCAGAATATTAATTATATGGAAATGTTTAATCCGGAGTATGTGCTGATTCTTTCAGGCGATCATATTTATAAAATGGATTATGAAGTCATGCTCGATTTTCATAAGGCCAATCATGCGGATGTCACAATTGCCGCGATGCCTGTGCCATATGAGGAAGCAAAACGCTTTGGCATCGTCATTACCGATGAAAACAGGAAGATCACGGAATTCGAGGAAAAGCCGGATAATCCAAGGAGTAATTTGGCTTCCATGGGCATCTATATCTTTAATTGGAAGATACTCAAGGAGGCCTTGATTGAAAAGTCCGAGCAGCCCGCATTGGATTTTGGAAAGCACATTATCCCGCATTGCCACGAAAACGGAGGAAGGCTGTTTGCCTACGAATATAACGGTTATTGGAAGGATGTCGGTACGCTGAATTCCTATTGGGAAGCGAATATGGAGCTGATCGATATCATACCTGAATTTAATTTATATGAAGAATATTGGAAAATTTACACAAAGAGTGACATGCTGCCGCCGCAATACATATCGAGCGACAGTGTTGTAGAGAAGAGTATCATTGGGGAAGGTACAAATATTTACGGAAAGGTTTATAATTCTGTGATTGGATGCGGTGTCACGGTCGGAAAGGATACGGTGATCCGGGATTCCATCATCATGAATGAGGTTGTGATCGGTGAGGGCTGTGTGCTGAATAAGGCAATTGTTGCCGAGAATACGGTGATTAATGCCTGGGTGACGCTGGGTGTGGGCGAAGAGGTGGAAAATGAGACGGATCCGCACATTTATGCGCACGGTATCGTAACGGTCGGCGAAAACACGATAATACCTGAGGGCGTTACGATCGGCAAGAACAGTATCGTTTCCGGAGAGACCAAAGAATCGGATTATGCAGACGGCTTGTTAGCAGGAGGAAAAACATTGATTAAGGCGGGTGATGAACGGTGAGAGCAATAGGATTTGTTTTGGCAGGCGGAAACAGCTTCAGGATGAAAGAACTTTCGCAGAAGCGGGCGATAGCCGCAATGCCCGTAGCGGGCAGCTACCGGAGTATTGACTTTGCGCTGAGTAATATGTCCAATTCTCATATTGCAAAGGTCGGCGTGCTGACCCAATATAATGCAAGAAGCTTAAACGAGCATTTAAGCTCCTCTAAGTGGTGGGATTTCGGGCGTAAGCAGGGAGGCTTGTTTGTATTCACCCCGACAGTGACCGTGGATAACAGTTTTTGGTACCGGGGGACGGCAGATGCCCTTTACCAGAACCTGTCGTTCTTGAAAAATAGCCACGAGCCTTACGTGGTTATTGCCTCCGGTGACGGTGTATATAAAATGGACTATAATAAAGTGCTCGAATATCATATTGAAAAGAAATCAGATATTACGGTCGTCTGCAAGGATATTGAAGAAAATGACGAGGCGGAGCGGTATGGGATTGTCAAGCTGAACGAGGATTCCCGCATCGAGGAATTCGACGAAAAGCCGATGGTCGCAAAATCTAATACGATTTCATGCGGAATTTATGTGATCAGAAGAAGGCAGCTCATCGAGCTGATCGAAAAGTGTGCGGAAGAGGAGCGTTTTGATTTTGTAAGGGACGTGCTGATCCGATACAAAAATATTAAGAAAATCTATGCCTATAAGATGAAGGATTATTGGAGCAACATTGCTTCGGTTGAGGACTATTATCGGACAAACATGGATTTTTTGATGCCTTCGGTCAGGGATTACTTTTTTAGGCAGTATCCGGACATCTATTCCAAGGTAGACGATCTGCCGCCGGCGAAATACAATGTCGGTTCCAATGTCAAGAACAGCCTGATTTCCAGCGGCTCCATTATTAATGGCACCGTAGAGGATTCTGTTATCTTCAAAAAGGTGTTCGTAGGCAACAACTGTGTGATTAAAAATTCCATTATTCTGAACGATGTTTATATCGGGGATAATACGCATATTGAGAATTGTATCGTAGAAAGCAGGGATACGATCCGGGCAAATTCTTATTTTAAGGGAGAAGGCGAAATTAAAATCGTTGTGGAAAAGAACGAGCGTTACGTGCTTTGATTTTGGTATTGTTACCGGGAGGAGAAGAATTATGAACGTTACGGATGTTAGGGTACGCATGGTTGCAAAGGAAGGAAAGATGAAAGCAGTTGTATCGATTACGCTTGACGATGAATTTGTCATTCATGACATCAAGGTAATCGAAGGAGAGAGGGGTCTGTTTATCGCGATGCCCAGCAGAAAAACAACGGAGGGGGAATATAGGGATATCGCTCATCCGATCAGCTCCGAGGTAAGGGAAAAGATACAGACCATTATTTTGGCGGGCTATGAAAAGGTCATGCGGGAGGAAACGAAAGAATAGTGAGGATATAACGAAAAGACAGGTTTTCGGACCTGTCTTTTTGTGTTTGCGCGCCATGGGCGCGCTCTAATGCGAGAAAGTCCACCCGGCGAAAACATCAAGGAACAGTTGAGGACAAATGGAACAACTTACTTGTTAAGTTGATTGAACCGCCGTATACGGAACCGTACGTACGGTGGTGTGAGAGGTCGGGAAATTTATTTAAATTTCCCTCCTACTCGATTGCTGAGGATAGGAATCTTTTTTTATGGACTTCACGCGGTTGTTTTGGTATACTGAAATAATGCAAAAACATGCCAAGAGGAAAGGAAACAAGATGTATCTGATTGCAGGTTTGGGAAATCCTAAAACAGAATATAAAAACACGAGGCACAATATCGGCTTTGATGTAATAGATGTGCTGGCGGATCAGTATAATATTGTAACGGAGATTAGAAAACACAGAGCTTTTTGCGGCAAGGGCTTTATCGGAAACGAAAAGGTCGTGCTCGCGATGCCGCAGACCTTTATGAACTTAAGCGGTGAGAGCATCCGGGAAATTGTAAATTATTATCGAATTGATGTGGGAAAAGAGTTGATTGTCATTTATGATGATATTGATCTGGACGCCGGGCAGCTTCGCATCCGTAAAAAGGGGAGCGCCGGCGGCCATAACGGCATGAAGAGCATTATCGGTCAGCTCAAAACGGAAAGCTTTACTCGCATTCGCATGGGTGTTGGCGGAAAGCCAAAGGGTTATGATCTGGCAGATTATGTGCTCGGCCATTTTTCGAAAGCGGAGCGGGAGGTGATGGATGAGAGTATCATCAGGGCGGCGCAGGCGGTTCGGATCATCATCGAAAACGGCGTGGACATGGCGATGAACCAGTTCAACGGCAAAGAGAAGGAGTGATAGGGTGGAAGCGCTGTTAGACCCCCTAAAGGAGCTTGCCGAGTTTGAAGAGGCGAGACAGGAGCTGGTAAGAAAAGAGGGCATTATCGAAATAAGCGGTTGTGCCGACTCTCAAAAATTACATATGTCTTATGGCTTCAGCGATGGTTTTTTATACAAAATCATCGTTACTTTCAGTGAGCAAAGAGCAAAGGAAATTTATGAAGATTATCAGTTTTATGAGAAAAACGTTTATTTGTATCCGGCAAAGGATTTGATTTTTTATCAGGCGGATATTCATGGAAATCTGCTGACCAAGCAGCGTTTAAAGTGTTTAAAAGCACTGCTTTTAAAAGAGCCGGTTACGATCGTGACGACGTTTGATGCGTTTATGGATCATATTGTGCCGCTTTCGGTGATCGAGGATCATATGATGGAGTTATCCCCGGGAGAGACACTTGATGTAAAGGATTTTGCAAGAGAGCTGACGGCGCTTGGCTATGAACGGAACTATCAGGTGGAGTACGAAGGGCAGTTTTCCATGCGCGGCGGCATCATCGATATTTTTCCGCTGACAGAAGAGAATCCGGTAAGAATCGAGCTTTGGGGCGATGAAATCGATTCGATCCGCAGCTTTGATATTTTGAGCCAGCGTTCGCTCGAAACGCTTTCCTCTATTTTGATTTTTCCGGCAACGGAAACAGTTTTGACCGAGGAGGAAAAGGCGGAGGGAGTAAGGGCGATTGAGAAAGAGGCCGGAAAGCTTGCGGAGAGCTTGAAAAAGGATTTTAAGACCGAGGAATCGTATCGGGTAAAGCAGCTTGTATCCTCCTTGAAAGAGCAGCTTTTGGAGCTTGGCGTGGGCGGCGTCAATATCGAGAGCTATTTGGATTATTTTTATGAAGGACATGTATCCTTTTTGGATTATTTTGAAAAGGAAAAGACGGTGCTGTTTTTAGATGAGCCCGCCAGACTATATGAAAAGGGGAATGCTGTCGAGCAGGAGTTTCGAGAGAGTATGAAGCAGCGGCTCACCAAGGGGTATGTGCTGCCCGGGCAGACCGATATCCTTTATGCCAAGGAAGAGATATTCGGACGCCTGGAAAGGAGGCATTGCATCGCGTTGTCCTCCCTGCAGGTAAGAAAGGGTGTCTATAAGACCGAGGCAAAGCATTCGATCGCCGCAAAGGCGATGAACTCCTACAATAACAGCTTTGAAGCGCTTGTTTCGGATCTGCGCAGATATAAAAAGAACGGCTACCGTGTTATTTTACTGTCCGCATCAAGGACAAGGGCGGCAAGGCTTTCCGAGGATCTAAGGGAAGAGGAGCTGAACAGCTTTTTCACGGCAGACTACGATCATACGGTTAAGCCGGGCGAAATCATGGTGATGCACGGGCGAATCCGGCAGGGCTTTGAATATCCGATTTTAAAATTTGTTGTGATTTCGGAGAGCGACATCTTTACGGCGCAGAAGAAAAAACGCCCGAAGCGAAAAAAATACGAGGGACAGAGCATCCAGAGCTTTACGGAGCTTTCCGTAGGCGATTTTGTCGTACATGAAAGCCACGGGCTTGGCGTCTATAAGGGCATCGAGCAGGTGACGGTCGAAAAGGTTACAAAGGACTACATGAAAATTGAATACCGCGACGGCGGTAATCTATATATTCCGGCGACTGCGCTTGACGCGATTCAGAAATATTCCTCCAAGGGAGCCGGGCAGCCAAGGCTGAACAAGCTTGGCGGCACAGAATGGGCAAAAACGAAGGCGCGCGTCAAAAGCGCGGTCGATGTCATTGCGACCGACCTTGTTGAGCTCTATGCGGTGCGTCAGGAGAAGAGCGGCCACCAATTCAGTCAGGATACGGTGTGGCAGACAGAGTTTGAAGAACTGTTTCCGTTTGAGGAGACGGAAGATCAGCTTCTTGCGATTGATGCAACAAAGCATGATATGGAAAGCATGAAAATTATGGATCGCTTAATTTGTGGGGATGTTGGCTACGGAAAGACGGAAATTGCAATTCGGGCGGCATTTAAGGCGGTGCAGGAAGGTAAGCAGGTTGTTTATCTTGTGCCGACGACGATTTTAGCGCAGCAGCATTACAATACATTTGTGCAGCGTATGAAAGATTATCCGGTGCGCGTGGATATGCTGTCCCGGTTTCGTACAACGGCAGAACAGAAAAAGACCGTGGCCGATTTAAAAAAAGGGCTTGTAGATATTGCAATCGGCACGCACAGGCTGCTTTCCGCAGATGTGGTTTATAAGGATCTTGGACTGCTGATCATTGACGAGGAGCAGCGCTTTGGCGTGACGCACAAGGAAAAGATTAAGAAGCTGAAAGAAAATGTGGATGTGCTGACGCTGACAGCGACGCCGATTCCACGTACACTGCATATGAGCCTTGTCGGCATCCGCGATATGAGTGTACTGGAGGAGGCTCCGCAGGATCGTATGCCAATCCAGACATTTGTCATGGAATATAATGAGGAAATGGTAAGAGAGGCGGTCAACCGTGAGCTTGCGCGTGACGGACAGGTTTTTTACGTTTATAACAGGGTGAGCACGATTGCCGACATGACGGTGGCACTGCAAAGACTTGTGCCGGAGGCGACGATCGCCTATGCGCACGGTCAGATGCGGGAACAGGAGCTTGAGCGCATTATGTTTGATTTTGTGAACGGCGACATCGATGTGCTTGTTTCTACGACAATTATTGAAACGGGATTGGATATTTCCAATGTCAACACGATGATTATTCATGATTCCGACAACATGGGACTTTCCCAGCTTTATCAGCTGAGAGGCCGTGTGGGACGTTCCAACAGGACGGCTTACGCATTTTTGATGTATCGAAAGGATAAGCTGTTAAAAGAAGTGGCGGAAAAGCGCCTGCAGGCGATCCGCGAATTTACGGAGCTTGGAAGCGGCTTTAAAATTGCGATGCGCGATTTAGAAATCCGGGGCGCCGGAAATCTGCTAGGAGAGCGGCAGAGCGGACATATGGAATCGGTTGGCTATGATTTATACTGTAAGATGTTAAATGAAGCGGTCAAACGAAAAAAAGGCATCGAGACGGCGGAGGATTATTCTGTCAGTGTCGATTTGAACGTAGATGCATTTATTCCCGACAGCTACATTGTAAACGAATACCAAAAAATTGATATTTATAAGCGGATCGCGAGCATTGAGAACAGCGCGGAAAAGGAAGATATGCAGGAAGAGCTGACAGACCGGTTCGGCACACTGCCGAAATCTGTACTGAATCTGCTTTTAATTGCCTATTTGCGTGTACTTGCAAGAGAGGTATTCATCACGGAAATTAAGGGTGAGCCGCGTGCACTCAAGCTTAATGTTTATGAGAAAGCGGTCTACAATACAGAAAAAATCGGTCCATTTATCGCAGGCTATAGGGGTCGGCTGAGCTTAAAAACGGTCGCAAGGCCGTACTTTATTTATGAGATGCCAAGAGAAGCGGCGGGAGACGGTGAGGAAATGTTAAAGGCAGTATACGAGTTGCTGACGCAGATGAAGTATTTGACATTCTGATGTGAACGATAAATATATAGACAAATATATTTAAATTAACAATTGAGATTTAGGGGATTTGGTGCTATAATGTCGTAAGACATTAGCGCAGGAACGAAGTGGAGTGCGCATATAGTAATGAAATGAAACTTCATGCTATAATGTCATCGGCGGTCAAATGGCTGCGGATCCAAATAATAAATTCTAAGATGAAAGGATGATAAACAATGGCATTAGTTACAACAACTGAAATGTTCAAGAAGGCTTACGAGGGCGGATATGCAATCGGCGCTTTCAATGTAAACAACATGGAAATCGTACAGGGTATTACCGAGGCGGCAGGTGAATTAAATTCACCTCTGATCCTTCAGGTATCCGCAGGCGCAAGAAAGTATGCAAAGCACAACTATCTTGTAAAGCTTGTTGAAGCAGCGCTGATGGAAAATGATATTCCGATCGCGCTTCACCTCGATCATGGCGATACATTCGAGCTTTGCAAATCCTGTATCGACGGCGGTTTTACTTCCGTTATGATTGATGGTTCCCATCACAGCTTTGAAGACAATATCGCGCTCACAAAGCAGGTTGTGGAATACGCACACGCACGCGGCGCTGTCGTAGAGGGTGAGCTTGGAAGACTTGCAGGTATCGAGGACGCGGTTAATGTCAGCGCAGAGGATGCTTCTTATACGAGACCTGATGAAGTAGAAGAATTCGTAACAAAGACGGGCGTTGATTCCCTCGCGATCGCGATCGGTACAAGCCACGGCGCATACAAGTTTAAGCCGGGCCAGAAGCCTCAGCTTCGTTTCGATATTCTTGAAGAGGTAGAGAGGAGATTGCCGAAGTTCCCGATCGTTCTTCACGGCGCTTCCAGTGTTGTTCCCGAGTATGTTCAGATCATCAACAAGTTCGGCGGAAAGCTGGACGATGCGATCGGTATCCCGGAGGATATGTTGAGACAGGCTGCAAAGATGGCGGTTTGTAAGATCAATATCGATTCCGACCTTCGTCTCGCTTTGACGGCAGGCATCAGACAGTATATGGCTGAGAATCCGTCGGCATTCGACCCGAGACAGTATCTGACACCGGCAAGAGCAAACATCAAAACTCTTGTCGCGCATAAAATTACAAACGTACTTGGTTCTGACGGAAAGGCTTAAAAATAGGCTGATTTCTAATAAAAAGGAAGGGCTGCTATATCTTGTGGTATGGCGGCCCTTCCTTAACTATTTTTAAAATGTTCGCCTAAACAGCGCTCCTATTTTATTGAAGTTTGTCATCTTTTATGATAAATTAAAAGTTAGAAGAGGATAGAAATACCTACCAATGAAAGCAGCTGAAAAAAAGTTTCACCATTTATGATTGGGGAGATGATATGCTAAAAAAAACGGGTCAACTGCAAAAATACTACTTTCCTGAAAAGCTGAAAAAACAACTTTCTCGGATTATGGAATTTCCGCTTACGATTGTGGAGGCTCCGTCCGGCTTCGGAAAGACGACGGCCGTCAGGGAATATTTAAACGAAAATTTACCTCAGGGTTCTTGCCAATATTGGTACACGAGCCTTGGCGAGCCGGGAGTCATCGCGTGGATGGGTATCTGTGAACTATTTTCCAATGTAAGCGATGAGGTTGCGGAGGATTTGCGGAATTTAAAAATGGCGCCGATGGAGGAAATCGGCGCTTGCTCAAACGAAATTGTCAGCATTACAAAAGCAATTGAAGACATCGCATTCCAGACGAATATTCTTGCTCTTAATGCCGCGATTGAGGCGGCTCGTGCAGGCAGTGCCGGAAAAGGCTTTGCAGTTGTGGCCGACGAGGTTCGCAGTCTCGCCGCAAAATCGGCGGAAGCAGCCAACCAGACAGCGGAGTTGATCCAAAAATCCGTGAATACGGTATCAAAGGGCGCACAAATTACAACGCAGACAGCAAAAATTTTGCAGGAAGTCGGAGAGAATTCACAAAAGGTGATGGAAAGTTTTTCCAAAATCGAGCAGGCGACCGAGGAGCAAACGTCGGCAATCGAGCAAATCAGGCAAGGCTTGAACCAGATATCTTCTGTGGTACAGACCAATGCCGCTACTGCGGAAGAAAACTCTGCTACGAGTGAAGAAATGTCCGCGCAGTCTGCGCTGCTGCGAGACGAAGTCAGCAAGTTTAAGCTGACCGGCGCAGGCAGCAACATCATGGATATTTCCCTTTATTAGGAAAATATGATTTCGGGATTGATGAAAGATAGAAAACAAATGTATAAACTTTTCCATTTTACAAATAATACCCATAGTGAAATATCTATAAAATCGGATATGATCAGATTATGCAAAATGGAGGAAGACCTTATATGAAAGCAACCGGAATTGTGAGAAGAATTGACGACCTTGGTCGCGTTGTCATACCGAAGGAAATTAGAAGAACGCTCAGAATCAGAGAGGGAGATCCACTGGAAATATTTACGGATCGCGAGGGCGAAATTATTTTAAAAAAGTATTCTCCGATTGGAGAAATGAATTTATTCGCAAAGCAGTATGCGGAGAGCCTTGCTCAAACGTCCAATCATGTTGTAGTCATTGCAGACAGGGATCAAATTGTTGCTGTCGGCGGCGGCGGAAAAAATTTGCTCGGGAAATCCGTCAGCAAGGCGCTTGAGGAGATTGTTGATAACCGGGAATCCGTATTGGCATCGCAAGGCGAGAGCAAGTTTACAAAGGTAACGGAGGACATGACGGATGAATATGAGATGCAGGTCATTGCCCCGATCATTTGCGAGGGTGACGCCATCGGCGCGGTCGTTATCATGTCTAAGGACGATAAGGTAAAACTGAACGAAACCGAACAAAAACTCGCCCAATCCGCAGCCGGTTTTTTGGGACGTCAGATGGAGCAGTAGCAGAGTCAATGATGAAAAAAACAGTTGACAGTATGAAGAAACCCGTATCCGACAGACACCTTTTAAAGGAAGCCGCTGATACGGGTTTCTAAAATTTTTAATACAAAATTATTCGACTGGGCTCATTTCATCTAGTAGGGAAATTTTCATATCATAGAGTTTTTTGGACAGATCGACGTAAATCTGATGCGGGTTGACGAGGCGTCTTGTTTCCTCCCAAAGCGTATCCAGTTCTTCCATGCAGTAGGCGCGGATGTCCATGACCTTTGGGGAAGTGTAGACGCACTTGCCGCCCCTGAATACGGGGATCATCAGTTCGCGAACCGTGAAACTGCCGGGCTTTAATTTCGTTTTTTTCCATGGCTCGGACGGATCAAAGAGAAGCAGCGGTTCATTCTCGCTGAGTTGTTCCTCTTCCAGACAAATAAGATCGGCCTTGACCTTGTGAGAAGCCTTTTCGTAAATGCGGTAGATTTTCTTATTGCCGGGATTTGTGATTTTCTCAGTATTTTCGGATAGCTTGATCTTCGGAATAAACTTTCCATTCTTGCCCATCACGGCAGCCAGCTTATAAACACCGCCAAAGGCAGGCCAGTCCTTGGACGTGATCAGGTTTGTGCCGACACCCCAGGAAGTAATTTTGGCTCCCTGCGCTTTCAAGCTGTCAATGAGAAATTCATCAAGATCATTCGAGGCGGAGATAACAGCATCAAAAAAACCTGCATCATCAAGCATTTTTCGTACTTTTTTGGAAAGGTAAGCGAGGTCGCCGCTGTCCATGCGGATGCCGTAAAACGTAAGAGGGATACCGGCTTCCCGCATTTCTGTAAAGACGCGGATCGCATTGGGCATGCCGGATTTTAACGTATCATACGTATCCACGAGCAAAATGCAGGCGGACGGATATAGGTCGGAATATGCCTTAAAGGCCGTATATTCATCAGGGAAGCTCATGATCCAGCTATGCGCGTGCGTACCCTTGACCGGCACATCAAACAATTGTCCTGCCAGCACATTGCTTGTGCCGACACAGCCGCCAATCATAGCCGCCCTTGCACCGTAAATGCCGGCATCGGGTCCCTGTGCGCGGCGAAGTCCGAATTCCATGATTCCGTCCCCTTTTGCAGCGTACACGACGCGGGCGGTTTTTGTGGCAATGAGGCACTGATGGTTGATGATGTTGAGTATGGCCGTCTCTACAAGCTGTGCCTCCATAATCGGCGCGATGACCTTGACGATCGGCTCACGCGGGAAAATGACAGTTCCCTCAGGAACAGAATCAATATCGCCGGAGAATTTGAAGTCCTTTAAATAGTCTAAAAAGTCTTCATCAAAAATACGCAGGCTCCTCAAATAGGAAAGGTCCTCTTCGTTAAACCGCAAATCCTTAATATAGGAAATAAGCTGTTCCAAGCCAGCCGCGATCGCAAATCCGTTTTCCAAAGGATTGTTGCGGTAGAACATATCGAAGATGACGGTCTGGTTGCTGTTTTTGTTTTTGAAATAGCCCTGCATCATCGTCAGTTCATATAAATCGGTGAGCAAGGTCAGATTTTCATAATACATATGTCCATGTCCCCCTTTTCGGATGGTATTATTTGTTTGAAAATAACATTTCTATTAGTATAGATGTTTTACTTTGACTTTACAACATAAAAAGATTGATTATTTATGTAATTAAAAGTAGAATTAAAAGAGTAAAGTACGCATATGTCCAATTATGCGGTGGTTCATGATTAAGCGATGAAACGGAATGGAGGAAGACAACATGTTTGAAATGAAGGAAGAATATTTGACAGGCATTAAAATGGTTGACGAGGAGCATAAAAGGCTCTTTGAACTTGCGGATGAGGCTCACCAGCTTCAAAAGGAAGAATTTTTATCGGATAAATATGACCAGATCCGCCATATTCTCGAAGAGCTTAGGGAGTATACGAGGCTGCATTTTGAGCATGAGGAAAAATATATGGAGAGCATCAACTATAAGAGGATCTTCAGCCAGAAGGTACAGCACGACCTGTTCAGAGAGAAGATCGCAGAATGGGATATCGATTCCATCGATGAAAATCAGGACGAAGCGATTGGGAAAATTGCAACGATGCTGACGGATTGGCTGATCGACCACATCCTTTATATGGATAAGCTGATCGGCGAGGAATAGAAAACGGATGCAGCGGCAATGACTATGTGTTGCCATAGTTTAAATTTACTTGACATATTCGTTCAAACCGCCTTATAATGGGGCACAGAAAGAGAAAAGACTTTGACGAAGACAGTAGACGGCATCGGAAAGGCAAAGCGAGTCAGGGAAGGTGAGAGCCTGACGCGAGTAGGATGTAGCTGAAGATCACTTCCGAGTTCCGGTCCGAAAGAAGACGAGTAGGCCCCGGCGGTATTTCCCCGTTAAGGAAACGCATATAAGGCGCAGCGCTAAGTATGTTTGTAACAGGTGGTATAACGGGAAATTTACGCCCCGTCCTTTTGCATAAGGACGGGGCGTTTTTTGTCGCATAAGAAATTCGGAAGAATTTTCTATGCGACAAAATGATATGCGCAGCTACGCGCGCAGAACAAAAGCTGTGCTCGACGCGAAAAGCGTAAAGGCTGAACAGCTGTAAAAAGAAAGGACGATCAAGATGTATAAAAAGGTATCAACGGATTTAGGCTTTGTGGAGAGAGAGAAGGAAGTCGAAAAATTTTGGGAAGAAAATAAGGTTTTTGAGAAGAGCATGAAACACAGGGAAGGCTGCGAAACGTACACATTTTACGACGGACCCCCTACCGCAAACGGAAAACCGCATATCGGCCATGTGCTGACGCGCGTTATTAAGGATATGATTCCGAGATACCGGACGATGAAGGGTTATCTGGTACCGAGAAAGGCGGGCTGGGACACGCATGGACTTCCGGTTGAGCTGGAGGTGGAAAAGCTGCTCGGGCTTGACGGCAAGGAGCAGATCGAGGAATACGGCCTCGACCCGTTCATCACAAAGTGTAAGGAAAGTGTTTGGAAATATAAAGGGATGTGGGAGGATTTTTCCGCGACGGTCGGCTTTTGGGCGGATATGGACGATCCTTATGTCACGTACCATGACGATTTTATCGAATCGGAATGGTGGGCGCTTAAGGAAATCTGGAACAAGGGCCTGTTATACAAGGGCTTTAAAATCGTACCTTACTGCCCGCGCTGCGGTACTCCGCTCTCCTCGCATGAGGTGGCGCAGGGCTACAAGGATGTCAAGGAACGCTCCGCGATCGCGCGCTTCAAGGTAAAGGATGAGGATGCCTATATTCTCGCATGGACGACGACGCCCTGGACGCTTCCGTCCAACGTGGCGCTTTGCGTCAACCCATATGAGACGTATGCGAAGGTAAAAGCGGCAGACGGTTACACATACTATATGGCGCAGGCGCTTTTAGATACGGTGCTCGGTTCTCTTGCCGACAAGGAGGCAGGCACGCCGGCATACGAGGTGCTTTTGACCTATACGGGAAAGGATTTGGAATACAAGGAATACGAGCCGCTGTTTGACTTTGCGGTGGAAATCTGCAAAAAGCAGAATAAAAAAGCGTTCTATGTGACATGTGACAAATTCGTTACGCTGACAGACGGTACGGGCGTTGTTCATATGGCTCCGGCCTTCGGTGAGGATGACGCGAATGTGGGACGTATTTACGACCTTCCGTTTGTGCAGCTTGTGGACGGCAAGGGCGAGATGACAAAGGAAACGCCATGGCTGGGCACGTTCTGTAAGGATGCGGATAAGTTCGTGCTGACCGAGCTTGAAAAAAATGCCCTTTTATTTTCCGCTCCCAAATTCGAGCACAGCTACCCGCATTGCTGGCGCTGTGACACGCCGCTGATTTATTATGCCCGCGAGTCTTGGTTTATTAAGATGACGGCGGTAAAGGATGATTTAATCAGAAATAACAATACCATTAACTGGATTCCGGAATCCATCGGCAAGGGACGCTTTGGAG
>CAZMIX010000011.1:0-51937 GCA_964566545.1 uncultured Lachnospiraceae bacterium
GATCCATAAATATAAGATCAAACTGATAACGCCCCTCCATCTGGCGAAGCGCGGACATGACGTCCGACGAAAACACCTTCGCCCTATCTGTAAATTTCGTTTTGTTTAAATTTTCTTCGATGCATTTCAGCGCGGGCTTTGATCGTTCTACAAAAACAGCCGTCTGCGCTCCCCTGCTTATTGCTTCGATGCCAATGCCCCCGCTTCCGCTGAATAAATCAAGAAAAATCGAATCGTATACATATGGCATCAATACGTTAAACAGAGTCTCCTTTGTTTGATCTGATGTCGGCCTTGTCTCATAGCCTGCAGGCGTTTTTAGCTGCTGCCTTCTTGCAGTTCCTGCGATCACTCTCATATGAACCCTTTCTACAGACGAAGCTTTGTCCCCTTTGTATCGCGCTTTCCGAGCTTCAGTTTATTTAGCTCGACTTGCTTCTCTTTGATTTCCGCCGTCTGTTCCACACCATTTTTTAAGAAATAGACTGCTTCTACTTCATCGCTGCCGGAAAGCTTCATGCCCCTGACACCAATTGCTCCTTTTTTCTTAACAGGAATTTCGTCAAGAGCGAACTTTAAAAACATGCCGTCCTTTGTTTGCAGGACAACATTTCTTTGATCTACAATCGGAAAGACTGCGACAATCTCGTCCCCATCACCCAGTCCTGTCGCTGCGACAGTTCGCTTTGTCACATCAAATTCCGTGCCAAACACCTGCTTGAGCATGGATCTTTTTGTTGCAAATACCAGTTTCTGCATTACAAGCTCATTTAAGGAGCAGATATGGACAAGCGTTTCATCATGACTGCTAAAATTGCTAATGTTATCAATCGGTGTCCCTTTGTCCCGAAACTTTCCATAAGGAATATCCAGTACTTTTATTGTATGCATCTGCCCTTTATTTGTAAAGACACAAATTCGTCCGGTATTCATGCAAGGGAACACATATTTATTCTCTGCATCTGCCGCTTCTTTATTCCTCTCGTACGTTTGTTGATCAATCGTTTTCGCATAACCGAAACGATCCATCAGGAAAATGACTTCCATTTCCTCAAGCTTTTTTTCTTCAAATATGATTTTTTCCGCATTTTCGATCTTCGTCCGGCGTTCCCTGCCAAATTCCTTTTTATAGACATCCAGTTCTTTCGTAATGACCTTGTCCATTGTTGCCGGATTTGTCAGGATATCCTTATATAATTCGATATTTTTAAGCGTTGTATCATGCTCCTTCATTAATGCTTCAATTTCCAGTCCAATCAGACGATAGAGACGCATTTCCAAAATAGCCGTCGCCTGACGTTCGGTAAAATGAAGCTGCTCTGCCATTTTCTTGGAAATTCGCGATTTAAACTGGATTCCTTCCGTTTTCCCTTCCATCAGACAGGCCTTTGCAATTTTAATGTCCTTGGAGCCTCTTAAAATTTCTATAATTAAATCAATGACGTCGCATGCCTTAATCAGACCCTCCTGAATTTCTTTTTTATCGAGCTCTTTGCTTAACAGTGTCTTATATTTTCTCGTCGCGATTTCACGCTGAAAATAAACATGATGCCGGATAATCTCCTTTAATCCGAGAGTTTCGGGTCTGCCGTCTGCGACGGCCAGCATGTTAACGCCAAACGTATCCTCAAGCTTCGTCTTTTTTAAAAGCATGTTTTTTAAATTTTCTATATCCGCATCTTTTTTTACCTCAATAACGATACGGATTCCTTCTTTGGAGGACTGGTTGGAAATGTCTACGATGTCGTTCGTCTTTTTCGTATCAATCAGCGCGACGATATCCATTAAAAATTTGTTGATATTAGCGCCAATCATCGGATACGGAATCTCGGTCACAACAAGCTTCGTTTTTCCCGATTTACCCTTTTCAAGCTCGATCTTTCCACGGATTTTGATCTTTCCGGCGCCCGTTTCATAAATGGAAAGCAGTTCATCCTTATTCGTGACGATTCCACCCGTAGGAAAATCAGGACCGGGAATATATTCCATCAGCTCTTCCGTCGTGATTTCCGGATTTTTCATATAGGCTTTAACACCCTCTATGACCTCCACAAGGTTGTGCGGCGGCATATTTGTGGCCATACCGACAGCAATTCCTTCTGTTCCATTAATTAAGAGATTTGGAATTTTGGCCGGCAGAACCTCGGGCTCCGTCTCCGTTTCGTCAAAATTAGGAACAAAATCGACGACATCCTTGTCCAGATCGGCAAGCATCGCCTCCTGCGTCACCTTTTGAAGGCGGGCTTCCGTATAACGCATCGCAGCCGCGCCGTCGCCCTCGATCGAACCGAAATTACCGTGGCCGTCCACAAGCGGCAGACCCTTTTTAAAATCCTGAGACATGACAACAAGCGATTCATAAATCGAGCTGTCACCATGCGGATGATATTTACCCATCGTGTCTCCGACTATACGGGCTGATTTCCTGTACGGCCTGTCGTAACGAATACCGAGCTCATACATATCATAAAGCGTACGCCTCTGCACCGGCTTTAATCCGTCCCGTACATCGGGCAGCGCCCGCGCAATAATGACGCTCATCGCATAGTCAATATATGATTTCTGCATCACATCGGAAAATTCTGTTTTTATAATCTGCTCCTCAATCACCGTAGCCATTTACTTTGCCCCCTGTTTTTTCATACCCGTTTCATGCGCTTTTACCACTTCATTTCTGCCAGATATCTTTCTAAACATCTAGTTCCGCATCTCTGGCATGTCTGTAAATAAATTCCCGTCTTGGCGGCACCTCTGTCCCCATAAGCATTTCTGTCGTATTGGACGCGAGTCTTGCATCTTCTATTTCCACGAGCTTTAACCGCCTTGTCTTTGGATCCAGAGTGGTTTCCCATAATTGATGGGCATCCATCTCTCCAAGTCCCTTATACCGCTGCAATGTAAAATTTTTATGATTTTTGCGATATTTCAGCAAAGCCTTATCATCGTAAAGATATTCCTCTTCACCCTTTTGCGGCATCGCTTTATAAAGGGGCGGCATGGCAATATATACATGTCCTTCATAAATCAGCTCCGGCATAAAGCGATAGAATAACGTCAAAAGTAACGTGGAGATATGCGCGCCGTCCACATCGGCATCCGCCATAATGATGATTTTATCATAACGAAGCTTTGTAATATCAAAATCATTGCCGTAGCCCTCCGAAAACCCACAGCCAAACGTGTTAATCATCGTTTTAATCTCGGCATTCGCAAGCACCTTATCAATACTCGCCTTCTCCACATTTAAAATTTTACCGCGGATTGGTAGAATCGCCTGATAATTCCTATCTCTTGCCGTCTTGGCAGAACCACCCGCAGAATCTCCTTCTACAATAAAGACTTCGCATTTAGAAGCGTCCCGGCTCTCACAATTTGCAAGCTTTCCATTGGAATCGAACGAATATTTCTGTTTTGTCAGCATATTCGTCTTCGCTTTTTCTTCCGTTTTTCTTATTTTGGCAGCCTTTTCCGCACAGGAAAGCACAGACTTTAAGGTCTCTAAATTTCTGTCAAAATAACGAACCAATTCATCGCCCGTCACCTTTCCAACCGCCTTGGCCGCGTCCTGATTGTCGAGCTTTGTTTTCGTCTGCCCCTCGAAGCGCGGTGTCGGATGCTTGATCGATATAACCGCAGTCATGCCATTGCGAATATCTGCGCCCGTGAAGTTCGCATCCTTCTCCTTTAAAATATTTAATTCTCTTGCGTAGGTGTTCATTACGTTTGTAAACATCGTCTTAAAACCGGTCAGATGCGTGCCGCCCTCAGCATTATAAATATTGTTGCAAAAACCGAGTACGTTTTCATGAAATTCGTTGATATATTGGAACGCAATCTCAACCGTAATACCATCCGACTCTCCGGTAAAGTAAGCAGGTTCATGAAGCACCTCTTTGTTTCCGTTAATATCCTTTACAAAGCCGATGATTCCGTCCGGCTCGTGAAACTCGATCGTTTCCGGTATATCGAAACGATTGTCCGCAAAATAAATCGTCAGCGCAGGATTCAAATAAGCGGTCTCGTGCAGACGACTTTTGATTTCCTCCTCTTTAAAGCGCGTCTTTTCAAAAATCGTATCATCCGGCAAAAAATTGATTTTCGTGCCGGTTTCTTTTGTTTTTCCGATAACAGGCAATAAACCGTCCTCTAACTCAATCGCCGGAAGCCCTCTGCCGTAACGGTCATGAAATACCTTACCTTCTCTTCTGACCTCAATGTCCAAATATTCAGAAAGCGCATTGACAACCGAGGAGCCGACTCCGTGCAGACCTCCGCTCGTTTTATATACGGAATCGTCAAATTTTCCGCCCGCATGAAGCGTCGTAAATACGAGACGCTCAGCGCTTACACCTTTTTCATGCATTCCAACGGGAATACCACGCCCGTTATCAGAAACAGTTGCAGAGCCGTTCTTTTCTAAAGACACCCATATCTTATCACAAAACCCGGCAAGATGCTCATCGACGGAGTTGTCCACAATTTCATAGACGAGATGGTTCAGTCCTTTTGTCGTCACGCTGCCGATATACATGCCCGGACGCTTTCGCACAGCCTCCAAACCTTCTAAAACGGTAATGCTGCTTGCATCATAGTTTGTTTTTTTTGTCATGTTTGTTCCCCTTGCCCCCAATCATAATGTCTCACGACATTATGATGATTATTACATAATCATCATTAAATGCGCACTTCAGCGCAGTATAATGTCTCACGACATTATGATGATTATTGCATATTCATCATTAAATGCGCACTTCGGCGCAGTATAATGTCTCACGACATTATATCATATTTAAAAAATATTTCAAGAAAAAAGCACAAGGAATTGTGCTTTTTTAACATATTTGTACAATAGGTTGTGCTTTTTCTGTCACAGTCCCGTCAAATCGGCAATGCGGATCCGGGACTCTAAGTAGGTCTTTATTTGCAAATGCTCCTCTTTTTCCAAACGCGGATCCTCTTTTAACAGCTTTTGGGCACTATCAGCAGCACTCTTTAGCATATCGGCATCTGTAAAAATATCTCCCAGCCGAAACTGCATTTCACCACTTTGCCGGATACCAAATAAATCCCCCGGACCCCGCTGCTTTAAATCCTCAGATGCAATAAAAAATCCGTCATTGGAACGGTTCAGTGTTTCTAAGCGTTGCATGGTCTGCTTGTTTCTGTTTGCGCTCATAAAAATACAGTAGGATTGTTGATCACCCCGCCCAATACGGCCTCTAAGCTGGTGGAGCTGGGACAATCCGAAGCGTTCTGCATTTTCGATGAGCATAACGCTCGCATTGGACACATTCACGCCGACCTCAACAACCGTTGTAGATACGAGAATGTGGATATCGTTTCTGAAAAATGCCTCCATTACGGCATTTTTCTCCATGGGCTTCATCTTTCCATGTAAACAGGCAATCCGGATTTGCTCCGGGAAAAGCGGTCGGATTTTTTCCGTGTAGGAAGTAACATCTTCTGCGTCCAGCCCCTCGCTCTCTTCCACAAGCGGGCAGATTATATAGGCCTGTCTTCCATTTACCACCTCGTTTTCAATGAATTTATATGCGGTTTTTCGGTAATCTGTATTGACAACACAGTTTTTGATTGGCAATCGTCTTGCCGGAACCTCATCAATGATTGAAATATCCAAATCGCCGTACATAATGATGGCAAGTGTCCGGGGGATTGGAGTTGCGCTCATAACGAGCACATGAGGCATGTCCGCAGCGCTTTTCTGGGCAAGTGCTTCCCGCTGTCTGACACCGAACCGGTGCTGCTCGTCCGTAATAACGAGGGCAAGCGACGCATAACGGACTTTTTCCTGAATTAGCGCATGGGTGCCGATGATGATTTGCACCTCATTCTTTTCTATAAGAGAATAAACCTCCCTTTTTTTCGCCGCAGTCATTGAACCCGTCAGCACCGCAGCCTTTAGGGGAATATGGTATTGCTTAAGTATTCCCCAAATCGTCTCGAAATGCTGCATCGCAAGTATTTCCGTTGGCACCATAAAAGCCGTCTGATAGCGGCTGCAACCGGTCATAATCGCTGCAAGCACCGCAACAATCGTCTTCCCGCTTCCGACATCGCCCTGAATCAGGCGACTCATAGATCGACTGCTTTGCAGATCGGCTTCAACTTCCTCCCATACGCGTTTTTGCGCACCGGTCAGCCTATATGGCAGCGCTTCAATCAAGCGTATTGTTTCTGCGGACGGATAAATGGAAAAGCCGTTTTCCGCTCGCGCATTGTCCTCCTTCAGCATTCGCAGCTTTAATAAAAAAATAAAAAATTCATCAAAAACAAGCCGTTTTCTCGCGCGAAGCAGTTCTTCATAATCCTTTGGAAAATGAATATGAAGCAACGCCTCTTTTCTGGAAATCAATGACTTGTCCTTAAGAATTGAACCGGACAACGCATCCTCATCAGGAATATCTGCCTGTAACAGCACCTGTTTCACCGATTTGCAGAGTGCCTGATTGGAAATCCCCTTGGTGAGCGAATATACAGGCTGAAGCGTATGGAGCAGCGTTTGATACTGTTCCTCCGTAAAAATCGAAGGCTGTTCCACGTGAAAACGGCTGCCCTGCTTTTGCAACACGCCTCGGAACACGAATTTCTTTCCGGTCTTTAGGCTTTTGGTCAGATACGGCATGTGAAACCATACTGCCAATACCACCTTGTCCTCCGCCAAAAGCTGTGCTGTCACGATCTGCAGCTTTCCGACTCTGCGCATGAGCGGCTGTTTCATGACTGTCGCTTTAAAAAAGCACACCTCGGCAAGCTGCCCCTCATCCAGCGGTTTTACAGGATCATATTTCACGTAATCACGCGGATAATAATAAAGCAAATCCTCAAGGGAGTAAATTCCCAGTCTATGGTAAGGTGTGACCGTTTTTTGCCCGATTCCCTTTAGTTCTATAATATCCGTATTCAGCTCCATATTGCGCTCCGTTTCATAATGCAAGACCTGCCATGCGGACAGACCCGGGCTGTTTCCCGAATTCTTTCGTCATGGCAGGTCTTATGATAAAATTATATTTATTATTCTACAGAAATGATATAGTAATAAATTGGCTGTCCGCCCGCGTGACTCTCTACATCACAGTTTGGATAACTGTTTTTCACTTCTGCCGTAAAATCGCCGACCATTTCCTCATCCACCTCACTGCCAAAATAAATGCTGATCAGCTCCGAATCCTCATCTATCATCTTTTCGAGCATTTCCATCGCCGTATCCTCTACAACCGTTCCGACAGAAAGAATATCGTGATCGCCGATGCCCATAATATTACCCTGCTTGATTTCCAAGTCATTGATTACCGTATCGCGAACAGCATAGGTCACCTGTCCGGTTTTCACATTTTTGATTTCCTCATTCATGATCTCCTCATTTTCCTCGGGAGATTTATCAGGCATATAATTAATCAGTGCAGTAATTCCCTGCGGTATGGTCTTTGTCGGAATTACAACGACCTGCTTACCCTCTACGAGATATTGCGCCTGATTTGCCGCAAGAATAATATTTTTATTATTGGGGAGGATAAAAACCGTCTCGGCATTGACCTTTTCAATCGCGTTCACCATGTCCTCAGTGCTCGGATTCATCGTCTGACCGCCCTTAATCAAGTAATCGACTCCCAGCCCTTTGAAAATTGCATCCATTCCTTCCCCGACGGAAACTGCAATAAAGCCAATCTCTTTTTTCGGTTCCGCAGCTACCTTTTTTGCGATCACTTCCGGTTTTGTTTCAGGCGCGGCTTCCTGCTTTTCTTCTTCCGCCATCGCCTGTTCCTTTTCAGCCATTTTAAAAAGCTTCTCCTGATGCTCCTCGCGCATATTGTCTATCTTCATATTCGTCAGCGCACCGTAAGTGAGTGCTTTTTGAATCGCAAGTCCGGGATCGTTCGTATGCACATGTACCTTAACAATATCATCGTCGGCCACACAAACGATGGAATCACCTATGGATTCGAGATATGTTTTGAAATCTTGCTCATTCTTCGCATTGAATACATTGCTCACCATAATGATAAACTCCGTACAATAGCCAAACTTGATTTCCATTTCGGTCTGTACGTCTATTCTTCCGATACTAGTCTTAATGCCCGTATCCGCGATTGTTAAATCCAATTCCTTGCCAAGAAATGCGTCATAGCCTCCTTTTAACACTTCCACAAGACCCTGTCCGCCGGAATCCACAACACCAGCCTGCTTTAACACCGGAAGCATCTCCGGCGTCTGGCTCAATACATATTCCGCATGCTTGATGACTTCTTCAATGAATACGGACAAATCCTCCGTCGTCGCAACAAGCTCAAGCGCTTTATCCGCAGCTCCTCGCGCAACAGTCAGAATCGTTCCCTCCTTTGGCTTCATAACAGCCTTATATGCCGTCTCTGCAGCCTTCTGCATCGCATTGGCCAGAATTGTCGTATCAATTTCCTCATGCT
This sequence comes from uncultured Lachnospiraceae bacterium, assembly GCA_964566545.1. Taxonomy (GTDB): domain Bacteria; phylum Bacillota; class Clostridia; order Lachnospirales; family Lachnospiraceae; genus JAEYFP01. Next base: position 8,442 of record CAZMIX010000011.1, read on the forward strand.
CTCTGATTACCTTAGTAAAGCCGCGGAAAAGCTGTGAAAGAATGACGCCGGAGTTTCCTCTGGCACCTCTTAAAGAACCCAGCGAAATCGCTTTTGCAAGTGTCTCCATCGTCAGATTTTCAATTGCAGTTACTTCCTTTGCAGCCGACATGATCGTCAAAGTCATATTCGTACCGGTATCGCCATCCGGCACCGGAAATACATTTAACTCATTAATCCATTCTTTCTTTGACTCAAGCGCCTTTGCTCCGGCCAAAAACATCTTAGAAAGCGTTTTGGCGTCGATTGTGTTCATACCCACTTCTGTTTCCTCCTTAATCGATCACTCTAACACCTTCTACATAGATGTTTATTTTTTCAATTGTAAGTCCCGTAAATTCTTCCACCTTATATTTGACATTGCTGATCAGATTATCCGATACCGCCTGAATGCTGACGCCGTATGCTACAATGACATGAAAGTCTAAAATTAACTGATTATCGTCTATCTCTACACTAATTCCATGCGTGATGCTTTCCCTTTTCAAAAGCTTCACGAAGCCATCCTTCATATTAACAGAAGCCATTCCTACAATACCAAAGCACTCCACTGCAACGGAACCTGCATACTGCGCAATCACTTCCGTATCTATGCTGATGTTTCCTACTTGTGTGTTCACACGACCCTTCATAGATATTCCTCCGTTCTCTTTTCAATTACGTTACTATTTAGATTACAATATTGGATAGAAAAAGTAAATAACAAAATGGTCATTGACCGGTCATTTAACAAAATGCATATTAATTATATCCTTTTTCCTCGGAAAAAGGAACCTGTAAAATATATTTTTGTGTTTTTTCATGTTTTACTTGCAAATACATGGAACTTCTGATAAAATACATTTGTTGCGATTAAAATAAGCAATTTTTTATATGAATATTACTTTGTATTCTGAGGAGGTGCAACCGATGGCTAAATGTGATATTTGTGGAAAAGGCGTTCATTTTGGTAATGCTGTAAGTCATTCTCATAGAAGATCCAATAGAATTTTTCATCCTAATGTAAAGCATATTAAATGCAAGGTGAATGGCGTTCCGAAAAGACTTCATGTTTGTACACAGTGTTTAAAATCAAACAAGGTGGAGCGCGCATAATAAAAAAGCAATCCTATAAGGGTTGCTTTTTTATTATGGGCACCGCTTTTCTATCAAAGGCAATATAAATTATACCCTAATATTAAAAGAATAATAATTATGATTGATTCTATAAATCCATTTGGAATGAACAAAGAAATGAACATGCCAAGCGCCATCATAAATATCAAAAGACCCCAGCATTTTCTTTTTGGCATGTCTTCCGCCCTTTCATACAGTTATTATTATTTATTATATGCATTGAAAATCAAGACGGACACTGCTTTTCACAAAAACAGTGTCCGTTTAGTCTTATAATTTAGTTTTCTTCAACAAGTGCGCCCATTTCCACAGATACTTTATTAACAATATCCTCTATAACCTCCGATTGCGCGGATATCTCTTCGGAGCTTGCCGCCAGTGTTGCGGTACGCTCGTTCAGATTGCTTACATTGTCAAGAAACTCCTTTGTCTCCTGCGTCAATGTCTGAATAGCCGGATAAAGCTCCGCACTCTGTTGTTTTCCGCGTGATACGGCTGTTTTCGTCTGTTCCGATAAATCTCTGACGCGATTTGCAATTACGGTAAAGCCTCTTCCTGCCTCACCGGATCTGGCTGCTTCGATGCCGGCATTTAACGCGAGCATCCCCGTTTGCGTCGAAATCTTAATAATGGCATCGTTGACCTCGTCAAATCCATGTACGGAGCCTTCGACCTGCTGAAGCGATTCCGATAGGCGGTTTCCATACGTCGTCAGAACGCTGAGTGCTTGAGCCATTTCAGACGTTTCCTCCGCCGAGGACTGATTGCCGTCCGCAAGTTCCTGCATCGATAGCTTGATCTGCTTGAAGCTCTCAAATATTTCGGCATAGGCCACCTGCTGTCTGTCAGCCTTGTCTTTGATTTCATCAGTCAGAGCATGGATATGTGCTTTTTCTTCCTCAAGATTTCCCTTGATGAAGTGGATACAGTTATTCGGAATATTAAACCCATTCGCGATTGCCTTTGCCATCTCTTCACAGGAGTCGTAGCCGCATGCCCCACAATTAATCTTTCTTGATTCACTTGTAAGTTTATTCACCGCGCGGAAACTTTCTTCCAACTGTTCTTCCGATATCGGAGCCAATATTTGGGATGCGTTTGCATTGTATGTACAGATAAAGTCCTCAAGTTTTAATCCCTTAAACTGCTCATTCAAACGGTTTAAGCGTTCCTGATAGGATGCCGTCTTATCCCAAGGATCTTTCTTTTGATTGTTGTGATCGACAGTACGCCACTTATGGATTTCTAAGAGAATATCCTCGTCATCCCTTCTGTCAGCTTCACAGGCCGTACCATAAATACAGCCCTTGGAACAATTCAAGGCGTCCACCATAAATGGCAGTTCTTTCCCCTCACCCGCACGTTGTTCATACTTCTCTAAAAAATGATAAACATGCTCCGGCGATTCTATCTGCCTTACGAAAGCATCATTACCTATAAAATGTTCCACATTTTCCCTCAAACCGCCCGGAACCGGATAAATAGCTCCAAGTCCATATTCGATTTCATCAGAGGCGTCATAAGAGGAAAGCTTCATACCGCGAAGCCTTGTCATCAACTGTTCAAAAGTTACATTATAACTGATGTTGCCTTGATTCTGAGCGCGCGTAATTTCTGATTTTTTTGCGATACACGGACTTAAAAAAGCCAGCTTATCTGTCACATGCTCATATTTCTTCAAATAAATAGCACCGCACATCATAGGACTATGAATCGGAACAAGCTTTGGCACAAGCGACGGTGTATATTTCTCAATATAATCGACGATGGCCGGACACGGCTGCGAAATGCCGCCGATAAAATTATATTTCGTGATATAATTCAAATAAGCCCATGTTGTGATGTCCGCCCCAAAGCTGATGCTAATAATCCTTTTAACGCCTTTGCTCTTTAAATAACCGAGCACCTTTTTGTATTCCTTTGGATAGTTTGCAATAAATGCCGGAGCGACAAGCAGACTAATGCTGACACCGTTCTCAAGATCATTGAAAAAGCGTTCCGTATCGTCCTCAAATATCCGCGCACCATGGTGACATACCTTAATGCAATTACCACAATGGATACAGCTATCCCCGTCCACGTAAACCTTTGATTTTTCGTCTTCAATCACCGTATGATTCGCAGACGGAATCGGGCATGACGAAATACATCTGTTGCAACCCTCGCACCTTTCATTTGTTCTGACAATTCCATCATTCAAATTCATCATCAGTACCTTCCCACCTTTTTTATTTTATTATATTTCGCTATTCCTCATCAAAAGCGGCCGTCACCACTTCTGCGTCGGAAACAGTTTCTTCTTTTTTGGAAGCAAATTTATTGACAAGATCAGGCACCATGTCCAATATTTTAGTTACACTGTCCTGATTTTTAATATTTACAAGTCTTGTCGTTCCCTTTTGAATGACAAGTACGGCACTCGGCGCCATTTTGCCGCTTAAGCCGCCCGCACCGTTATCCTTCTTATCATTTTTAAACTCACCGGCTCCGACACCAAAGGACACATCGACAAACGGAACAATAATCGTATCGTCGATTCTCGTAGCCTCTCCGACTACCGTCTTTGTTGAAAGAAATCCGTTCATTCCTTTAATCAGAGATTCTACCACATCATTAAAATTGTTTTCAGCCATCTACACAGCCTCCTTTTTTAGTATACGCATCATACGTCTGAAATCCTTATTAAAATAAATCTTCCATCCCGCCATAAGAAGCACAAATAAGGTGATTCTGCCTTTTAAAAACAGACTTCCCTCAAACACCGCATCTTCAAACTCCGGCGTAATCGTCAGATTGCCTTCAAAAAACGGGTAAATCATACCAAGGATCGCCAGCAATTGACCTGTCGAGGCCGGATCCTCAAATCCGATATGAAAAGCCGCCCGGAATTTTTTTGGTTTAATATTTCTGAATATCTTATTTAGCTGCGAAAAACACAGCTTCATTACCTGTTGATTGCGTTCATCCTCAAACGCTTCTATATAGTAGTCAAGATTCTCTTTGACTTCCACAATTTTTTGAATCAGCGCTGTCAGCTTTATTTTAAAATTTAAAAACAGATCCTTCAGCATTTTTAAGAATTCTTGGCACTTTGAGAAGAAGGACTGTTTTTCTTTCCTGTTCTGTCCAATGCCTTCGCTTTTCATTGTCTTGCGTTTTGTCTTTGTTCTCCCCTGCTGTTCCTTTTCTTCGAGCTTTTGCACTTCTTGCACTGCCGGCACATCCTGCGCTTCTGGTATATCTTGCACCGCTGCTTTAGGGGAAGTGTTGAATCGATTTTTCGCAGTCGCCTTTTTTTTGTTAAAATTCAGCCGGATCCCAAATATACGGATTCTTTGTTTAAGATTGCCTTCTTCATAAGAAAATACCACACTGAGAATATGCATCAGCCATGTAAATTTCGCCTGTGCGACCAAATTTTCAGGTTCCTCCGTTCGTTCAACCTGAATACAATATCTAACCGGTACGAACAGAACAAGGCACAACAGGAACAGGATCAAGCTGAGCAAACACAACAGCACGATTCCTGTTATTTTTAAAATTAATAAAATTAGTTGCAGCATCGTTGCCTCTATTCTATCTATCTTTATTCAGATTTTCCGTCAACTGCCCCGACATAAAATATGCGCGCAACTGTCCAGAGCCCCCCGATTGTTCCAAGCATTCTTCAATCATCTGACGAACAAGCTGCATAGCGGCTTCCTTGCTTTCTGCGACACCAATGACAATATGCTCACGCTTTCTAAAATAATATTGTTTAAACAAAGCAGCGGGATAAATGTCAAACAAATCCGTCTCATTTTCCGAGAGGGTAATCAGATATACCTGTACCATACCTGCGCCTGTTGCAAGCTTCCATTTGATTGTATCGATTTTCTTTTCTGTCTTTTCTGTTAAATACAGTCTTGGATGGTATGTGATCATAAACAAGACCTCTGATTCTACTTTTTCAACAGTATAACACATTTCTCCCAAATTTTGTACCAGTTTTATTTTCTTGTCTGCTCTTTTTTAATTAGATTTTATTTTACTTTTATTATATTGACAAATTTCGTCTGTATTTCTATACTGGAGATAAGAGAAGGGGGTATTTTTCATGGAAATGATGGCCACGGTTGCATTAAAGCCAGGTATGGAACTGGGGGAGGATGCCACGAACTACAAGGGTCGTGTCATTATTAAAAAAAATACGGTTTTGGATAAGTTTCTGATCCAGAAGCTTACGATCAACTCTATCAACTGCGTCACGATCAAGGAGGCAGAGGATTATATATCCACCTATTTCCATAAAATCAAGGTCAGCAAGACCTTTAAGCAATTTGAAGAATTGTATTTTACCTATTTTAAAGCATACAGAGATTCTTTAGAGGCTTTTATTTATAAGAACCTCCCAATGGATAATGATGCGCTTCTTGAAATTATCAGAAACATCACAACGCCGTTTTTAAAAAGTAAAACGACGATTCTTGATATGCTCTCTGTAATTCAGACGGAGGAAAAAGATTTTCTCATTGCGCACGGTTTAAATGTTGCTATGATCTGCCATTATACCGGAAAATGGTTTAAGCTCTCTGAGGAAGAAATTAATACGCTGATTCTTTGCGGCTTTTATTATGATATTGGGAAATTTAAAATTCCGATTGAAATTATCAGGAAGCCCGGCAAACTAACGAACGAAGAATTTGAGATGATGAAGACGCATCCGCTTTATGGTTATCAATTGATTCAAGGACTGGCAATTGATGATAACATCAAACTTGCAACTCTGATGCATCATGAGCGTTGTGACGGGAGCGGATATCCGCAGAAGCTTTTAAACGAGCGCATTAATCCTTTTGCAAAAATCATTTCTATTTTGGACTCTTATGAGGCGATGGCCTCGTTCCGCTCCTACAGACCTCCGTTATGCCCATTTACGGTTATTGATATTTTTGAACAGAGTGGTCTTGGAAAGTACGATGTCGCCTATTATTTAATTTTCTTAGAGCGGATGGTTGAAGAATATATAGGAAAAGAGGTTATGCTAAATGACGGCACGGAATGCGTTGTTGTTCTGATCAACAAGCATGCGCTTTCCCGCCCGATGGTCAAAGCCGGGGATAATTATATTGATCTGTCTAAAAATAAAATTCTTCATATTGAGACGCTGATCTGATTTTAGAATCAGAAATACTATAAAAAAGATGCGGCCAGGTAAGTTTTCCACCTTCCGCATCTTTTTAATAATATTTTTTACCGCACCATAAATTATTTTTTTTCATTTCAAGATATTCCTCATAGCCCTTTTCTAAAATCTGTCGTTCATTCGTAAATTTGAGCAGGTGATAGGCTTCATGATATTTATAATAACCGGAATCCACAAAATATTCCTCACGCTGTGGCTTGCTGTAATAGCTATCTGCCATCATCAAATACCAATGCACATCTTTTTCAACGGTATCCTCCGATATGGCAAAAGAATATTGGCTTTTTCCTATATACTTGACAATGGATGCCTGCACCCCGCCTTCTTCCAGTACTTCTCTCAAAGCCGTTTCCCTATATTCTTCTTTTTCTTCTACAGTTCCCTTCGGCAATACCCATCCTTCATATTTATTTTTTAAATTTTTATACAAAAGTAAAATCTTGCCTCGAAAAATTACCACACCGCCACAGCTCGTTGCCTCAATCATTGCAATGTCTCCGTTCTGGTGTTATGAAATTACTGGGATCAGTATACCATTAATTGAAATATGCGTCAAATATGCGTTTTGCCATTGGAACAGCATAATCACCGCCCGAACCGGCACCCTCTAAAATAACCGTCACCGCAATTTCCGGATCCGATACTGGTGCAAAACCTGTGAACCATGCGTGACTCTCCGTTTTCACTGAGCTGTACTCCGCAGATCCGGTTTTTCCGGCAGCGACATAACCGGACACATCCCGCACCTTCGTCGCCGTTCCGCTCTGCACAACCTCTGCCATGAGCGCCTGCAGCTCAATAGCATCCGCCTCTCCTATCAGCCGGCCGTATTCCTGCGGCTGATAAGATTTAATTATATCTTTGCTTTTATTTTCCACGCTTGAGATCACATACGGTTTCATCAATATCCCGTCATTGGCGATCCCCGCCGTAATCAATGTCATATGGATCGGAGTAATCTGTGTTTTCCCCTGACCGATGCCCGTCTGCATAACCTCATCCAGATCGGAGGATGCTGAAATCGGCACATAGCTTTCACGATAGGTATAAGGAACAGGAATTTCCCCGTTAAACAACAGCTCCCTGCATGTTTTCTGAAATGTTTTTTTATCCAGCATCGTGCTGATATTGGCAAAGGAGGAATTACAGGATTTCGCAAAAGAAGTTATAAAATCCACATGTCCATGACTCTGTCCATGATAACAGTTGATAACCGAATCCCCGCTTTGAAAGCTGCCGGTACAGTTAAAAGAATAGTCGGAAACATCGCTGTTTTCCTTAATGTATTCGAGCGCCGTAATGATTTTAAACGTGGATCCGGGGGGATAAAGTCCTTGTGTTGCCCTATTTAAAAGCACACTGTTATTTGAATCCTCGTTCACCTCATCCCAAATTTCATTGATCTGATTCGGATCAAAATCCGGCTTGGAAACAAGCGCCAAGATTTCTCCGGTCTTAACGTTCATAACAACAATGGCGCCTTTATAAATACCCATCGCCTCACTGGCTGCTTTTTGAACGTCCACATCCAGCGTCGTCACAACATTGTCTCCCGGATTTTTGATTTCATCGATATCATTTTTCACACGTTCACCAATGAATGCATTTGAGGTCAGCAGTGTAAAATTAGAAATCGATTCCACACCGGTCTTCCCGTGAGTAGAGTATCCGACCGCATGCGCAAATAAATTCTCATATGGGTAGTTTCTCGCCTCGGTTCCATCTAATGCCGTTTTGGTTTCTGCAAGTATCTCTCTGTCGCGGGATAAAATACTGCCGCGGATAACCTTTTCCGCAAGCAAATCCTGTCTGGAATTATAAGAATTGTTGATCAGCTCACTGCTCTTAAATTGTGTGAAATACATTAGATAACCGATCAGTGCAAGAAATAGACCCACAAAAATATAAGTAATGTGGCCAATCTCCCTATTTTCTTTATAATTCTTATCCTTGTTTGTCCGTCCCTTTTTACTATTTTGTAACAGCGATTGTTCTTTTTTTTTCGAAAACATAATCTGCTTCCCATTCCTTTTATTGAAATAATCGATTATTGCTCCCTCTCTTTTCCGTTTCTGCTATGTTTCTTCTTTTTTGAGCGAACCTCATCCCTGACAGAAATGTAAAGTCCCTGAATAATAGCAAACATGATGAGTGATACAATAACCGAGCTGCCCCCATAGCTGACGAGAGGAAGCGTAACACCGGTCAGCGGTATGAATTTTGTCACCCCGCCAATCGTCAAAAAGACCTGAAATCCGTAAATAACCGCAAGGCCGACCGCTATAAGCTTATAAAACATATTTTTAAAGCGCATTGAGATATTCATAAACATAACAAAGCAGCTGACACAGACAAGTATCAGGCACATGCCAAAAATTACGCCGAATTCCTCCGTAATTGCCGAAAAAATAAAATCTGCTTCGACAACTGGGATTTTATTGGGAGCACCCTGCCCAAGTCCCATGCCGAACCAGCCACCGGTTCCGATTGCAAACAGCGACTGTGAGATCTGATATCCGGCCTCCTCAATCGAACCAATCGGATCCTTCCATGCCTGTACGCGAACGCGCACATGGGCAAACACATGGTATCCGATAACAGCCGCAACCGACCCTGCCGCAAAGCCAAGCAGATAATAGCCTAGGTTTTTTGTTGCCACATAGAGCATCGCAAAATAAACGACAAAGAAAATAACAGCACTTCCAAGATCTTTTGACAAAACGAGGATCATAACATGCAGACCGGCTACTGCGGCACTCAACACGACCTGTTTAAACTCCGCGGACTTCGTAAGCATTCCCGCAATTGCAAATACAAAAATAATTTTCACAAATTCCGACGGCTGAAATGTATAGCTCGCGATCGTAACATTTAACTTAGAGCCGTTGACAACACTCGAAAACAGCATAACAGCGGCAAGAGACGTGACACCAATCGCCGCATACAGCCAATAAAACTTATCAAACTGTTTAAATTTCTTCAGCACGAACGGGATAAACATTGTTATTACAAGTGATGCGACTGCAATCTCGAACTGTTTGACCGCTTTATCATACGAAAGCCTCGTTAAAATAATAAAACCAATTGTCAGCAGCATGCACATATTATTAACAATCAGCCGGTTTGCATTCGGATAAATAACACGGTAAAGCATGATTATGCCAAACAGCGCAATTTGCTGCACCGCATAAAACAAAATCAGCTTTCCGTCCTTCATTTCAAGACACAAGGCCGCAAATGAAATAAAGTGAATCAGAAACATAAAAACATTCTGACGGATATAAATACCGTTTCTGCTCTCTTCGTCCGCATAACGAAATACGCTGAAGCACTCAAAGGTATAGACCGCCATAAATAATATGATTAAATATTTAGATAATTCGATAATTACATTTGCCATGAATTATTCGACTCCCCTGTTCAGATGTCCCTTCGTAAATTCAGTAAACGGCATCTGCGGCTTATTCATTACCCCGTCTCCATGATACAGCTCCGCTTCATAAAAACGGAGGATCTTACCTGTCTGTTCTTCTGTTTCGTTCGTAAACTGCAGCCTGACGGAGCCCGGACACAGCCGGTCTATGAATGTGCGCTCTCCGTGCAGGGAAACAGGTACGCTGTTCCAAATAACATTATAGCACTCCGTGCACACATTATTACATGGAAATTTTGTCCCATACCGATCCTTGATTTCCAAAATCCCCGGCGTTACGTCGCATCCCTTCGTCGTATTCCTGACACACTGCGCGGAAACCATCATCGGAAGACGTCCGTAAAGGAATAACTCTTCCCCCAAAAGTCCTCTTTTTAACAGTTCTTTTTTATTCAGTTCGACAGGTACTGTCGTTTTTGTGCAGCCGAGAGACAACAGCGTCTCGCGCGCCTCCTTATTCCATGCATACAGGTGAAAATCTGCGATAATTTTCTTTTCATAATGAATTTGCCTTAAGTAAAATAGACCTTCATAGTTGGATATCAACACTCCGTCGATCCCGTCTTGAGCCAACAGACATTCAAGTAACGCCTGTTTTCTTTCAAAGTAACGGTTCCTGATAATATCCGGAAAAACAAGCATAAGCCGTTTCCCCGCCGCACGGGCGCTTTTTAATATTGCGTTTGTCTCGTTTACTTTTCCATATTTGTCCGATTTTTCATGGATCGTCCCCTCAAACAAAAATACCGGAACGGATATCAGATCCACACAAGGCTGACTGAGTACGGCACGAAACTGTTCCTGCGTCGTTACGCCGCAATGGAGCGTAAACGGCTCCATTCCTGTTTCCTCTGCTCTTTCTTTTACCTCTGCCGTTTCTGCCTTTTTAGGAAGTGTCCGTCGGTATCCCGCCAACAGCTTGTCCGTCAGACTCATAAGCGCCGATCGGCGCAGCTCGTTCAGCCGTCCGACCGGAAGGAAAACATCCGGCTCCATCTCGATTTTCAACTCTTCGATTTCGAAGGGCGTACCCCCGGTTTTCTCCAACTGTTTCCTAACGGCCTCCTCCGTCAGCGGCTGCTTGTCGGCGCTCTCCGTTAAGCCGCAGACCGCACGCACCTCACCGGAGCCGCAAATCAGCGTCAGCGTCGCCGGTTCTCCTTTTTTTAGACGGGCAAATGCCTTTAACAAAATTTTATTAGTTTTCGCATAACGTGCAAAAACCTCGTTCCGTTTCTCTTCATCAGCAGTCTGATAACCAGGCTTTTCTATCGTGATCATATCTCTGCCGTTTTTCTTAAAGTAATAACCTTTACTGTTTCCGCTTCTCGTATACAAAACCAAAAGATTTTGTAAATCCTCACGCTCCACGTGATAGCTTCCCGCAGGGGTCTGTAGGCAGAAATCAATATATTTGCGGTAAATACCTGTCACACCTGCTACATAATCGGGATTTTTCATTCTACCCTCTATTTTGAATGAAGTAATTCCGGCCGCAATAAGCTGCGGCAGAAACTCCAATGTGCAGATGTCCTTGGCGCTTAACAAATATTGTCCATTATAGGGAAGTCTGCATGGCTGCGCACAGCGTCCCCTGTTTCCGCTCCTTCCTCCGATCAGACTGGAAAACAGGCACTTTCCAGAATAGCTATAACACAGTGCTCCATGGACAAAACATTCCAGTTCCATCCCCGTTTTCTGATAAATGCAGGCAATTTCCCTAAGAGACAGCTCTCTTGCCAAAACAACCCTCTCTGCGCCAAGCTCCTTTAAAAGCTCGACTCCCTCGACATCCGTAATGGCCATCTGGGTACTGGCATGAACGGGAATCTCCGGAAAATGACGCCGGATGTGAGAGATCACACCGAGATCCTGCACGATCACGCCGTCTATCCCTGCCAAATAAAACGATTCCAAATAGGAATCCAATTCAAATAATTCCTCATTTTTAACAAGCGTATTGACCGTCAGATAAATCTTTTTCCCAAACAGATGCGCCTCATCAATTGCTTTTAAAATTTCTTCCTCTGTAAAATTCTTCGCATATGCCCGTGCGCCGTACCTGCCGCCGCTTAAATAGACCGCATCAGCTCCTGCTTGCAGCGCTGCCTGAAAGCATTCATAATCACCGGCCGGCGAGAGCAATTCCACTTGCTTCTTTTCCATAAACCCACATTTCCTTATCGAAGTAGAAAAGACTGTCAACATTGACAGCCTTTTTATTTATTTCTTACCATCAGTAATTTCACTCTGATAGTTTCTGATCATTTTTTCCTTACTTTCCAGCTTGATTTGGGACGCAATCAGCTCATGCTTCAAATCATATAATTCCTTATCCTTTGCTTCAATCTCCTCTTCCAGCGCTTCGATCTGCTTTTTTGCCTTAAAGTAATCATCGGCTACGTTCAGCTGTAATAAAACATTCTGCATATCAAGCGGCTGCCTTCTGAAAGAATCAACCTTACTGTATTCGGCAATCTTGTTATTAATATAGGATGCTACCTTTTGTAAGTATTCCTCACTCTCATAACCACATAAGGTAATTACTTTTCCGCCGATAATTACTTCGGCATCATTTTTTGAAGCCATACAATATTCCCCCCATAAATGATAATATCCGAATCTGTTTCCATATCTAAAGCTTTCCCCTACTCCCTCTACTGATTATAACAAAAATTAGAAATAAAACAACCTTTTTCTGGCTCAACCGCATTCCTTAACCGCTTTCCTCTGTCCTAGGGAATCCGATACCGAAATGCCGGTAAGCCGTTTCTGTAGCAACACGACCTCTCGGTGTCCGATTTAAAAATCCATTTTGAATTAAATAAGGTTCGTAAACATCCTCGATCGTACCGGCATCCTCGCCGATTGCGGCGGCAATCGTATCCAATCCAACCGGCCCGCCCATAAACTTGTTAATCATAGTCAGAATCAAATTTCTATCCACGTAATCAAGTCCCATCTTATCCACATCCATCAAATCCAGCGCCTTGATGGCCACATCGTTCGTAATAACGCCGTCATAACATACCTGTGCATAATCACGGACACGTTTTAACAGGCGGTTAGCAAGACGCGGAGTTCCCCTGCTCCTTTTGGCAAGCTCCATCGCCCCTCTTTCGTCTATTTCCACATTCAGAATTTTGGAAGAATGCAAAATGATCGTTTGAAGCTCCTCATTTGTATAAAATTCCAACCGATGGATGACACCAAAACGATCCCTGAGCGGAGCGGTTAAAAGTCCGGCGCGCGTTGTGGCACCCACGAGTGTGAATTTTGGCAGTTCCAGACGAATGGAACGGGCGGAAGCCCCTTTTCCGATCATGATGTCAATCGCATAATCTTCCATGGCCGGATATAGTACTTCCTCCACCTGCCTGTTCAGCCGATGGATTTCATCCACAAAAAGAAGGTCTCCCTCCTGCAGGTTATTTAAAATCGCCGCCATCTCGCCGGGCTTTTCGATCGCAGGCCCCGACGTCGTTTTCATATTGACGCCCATCTCATTGGCAATGATGCCTGCCAGTGTCGTCTTTCCGAGACCTGGAGGTCCGTAAAACAGTACATGGTCGAGCGGATCGTTTCTTTTCCTGGCTGCTTCAATATAAATTTTCAAATTCTGCTTTGCCTTTTCCTGTCCGATATAATCGGTTAGGTATTGCGGGCGCAAACTTCCTTCTATTTTGACATCCTCTTCCGTTAAATTTGTCTCAATCATCCTCTTCGGCATGAAAATTCTCCTCTAATATGAATCCACAGCAGATTGTCCTGTAATCTATCTTATCGTCAGTTTCTTGAGCGCCTTTTTCAAAACAGCTTCCACATCGTCCTCCGGTGTGACCTCCGCCTGCCTTACGGCACGCAATGCATCGGAAGCAGAATAGCCGAGCGTCGTCAATGCCTCCACTGTCTCGTCACAGATGTCCGACATGCCGCCGCCACCTTGCTGCTTCGTGTGCATGAGTTTCTGTTCAAAGGCATCTTCCAGAGAAACCTTGTCCTTTAAATCGATAATCAATCTCTGTGCTGTCTTTGCACCGATGCCCGGCGCCTTTGAAATTGCTTTAGCATCCGCGGATAAAATCGCAAACCGCAGATCATCCGTCGTCATCACAGAAAGAATCGCCAGTGCTCCCTTCGGACCGATACCATTGACTTGAATAAGAAGTTTGAAAAAGTCCAGATCATCCTTCGTCAGGAAACCATATAAGACCATCGCATCCTCACGCACATTCAAATACGTGTAAATCTTGATCTCACTGCCAAGACCGTTTAAGCAGTCAATCGTACTCGCTGACATTTTAATGTTATAGCCGACCTGATTAACCTCCAATACAATCTGATCTTCATAAATTCCTGCAATTTCCCCTTTTAAATAACCAATCATAGTTCTTCCCCTTATCTGCTTTTATAAAACGGTTTTATGTAAGAATCCTGCAGCCTGCATTCTTGAATAAATAAGATTTGCCGCAATTCCAATCAAAAATCCGGTCAGCGTGCCGGCAATGATCAGCACAGGCGCATAATAAACAATACGAAGCTCCTTCACAACAACTGCCGCCACAAAAAGCTGCCCCATATTATGCAAAATGCCGCCTGCCATGCTGACACCTATCATACTGAAACCTTTGCACTTCATAAACAAACGCATTCCGATGAGACTGAGCGCTCCGCCGGCAAGACCATATAAAATCCCATAAGCATTGCCAAACAGAAACCCTACGGTAAGTACCCGTACAAGCATAATAGCCGCCGCCGCGCCAGGCCCGGACAAATACAGCACGAATACAGTCACAATGTTGGCAAGTCCAAGCTTCATTCCCGGAATACCAAAATAAAACGGAATCAGCTGCTCAATATATCCGAATAAAATCGCCATTGCGGCAAATAAACCGAGATAAGCAATTCTTTTTCCACTCGTTTCTCTTTTCATGATAAATAAACTCCTTCGGACAAAACTAAAACGATATCGCTTAGTCCGTCACGGCATCATAGACGCCTGTCTCCCCGCCGGAAACCTGAAGCAATACTTTATTTGGCAAACAGACGATTGTCTCATCAGCCTTGCTGGCCGTCTGTTGATAGACGCAGAGCTGATCAGGACAGGAAGCCTCCTTTATAAAAGCAGACCCGCTCTCAATGACAAGCAGGTTCGTGCCGCCACCCGCTCCCGTAATTAGCACCTCCCGATCCTCCGCCAAGGAATAAACTGCCGTCTGCTTGCCGTCTACATACACTTCGACCCGGCTGCCATCCCGTTTGCCAAGCTGTAAAATAAAAAGCCATATAAGCGCGATGAATAGCGCTGCACCGGCAATAATCCAATCGTTCCTTTTCATAAAGTTCTTCCCTGCCATATATCTGTCCACCAATTCCAAACAACTATAGTCTATCACACTCGAACATATGTTTCAAGATCTTTCCAACATAATTATAACCATGGAAAACGGCGGATACCGTTTCCAATATCCGCCGTTTTTTTATGAATTTTTATTAATATAGTTGATCAGACCCTCGGCAGCAATAATTTTCTGCATAAATTCCGGAAATGACTGGCCTTGAAACTGGGTACCTTTTGTCCGGTTGTAAATCGTTCCGCTGTCAAAATCGACCTCTACTTCATCTCTCGCTTCGATTCCCTCTGATGCTTCCCTGCACTCGATGATCGGAAGCCCGATATTGATCGCATTCCTATAAAAAATACGGGCGAAGGTTTCCGCGATGACGCAGCTCACGCCGGCCGCTTTGATGACAAGCGGCGCATGCTCTCTTGAAGAACCGCATCCGAAATTCTTTCCGGCAACGATCAAATCGCCTTTCTTCACCCTTTTTATGAAATCCTTGTCAATGTCCTCCATGCAGTGCTCCGCAAGCTCTTCTTTGTCTTGGATAGCCAGATATCTTGCGGGAATGATAACGTCCGTATCAACATTATCGCCATATCTAAAAGCAGTTCCTTTTGCATTCATGTTCTCTCTCCTTTTCCCTGATCCATTTTGTCAGTCCTTAGACGGCACCGTAATATAGCCTGCGATTGCGCTTGCCGCCGCCACTGCCGGGCTTGCCAGATATACTTCCGATTCCACATGTCCCATTCTGCCGACAAAGTTCCGGTTTGTCGTGGAAATACAGCGCTCACCGGCCGCCAAAATGCCCATGTAACCGCCAAGGCATGGCCCGCACGTCGGCGTCGATACAACAGCACCCGCTTCAATAAAGATTTTCAAAAGACCTTCTTCCATTGCCTGCAAATAAATTGCCTGTGTCGCCGGAATGACAATGCAGCGAACACCCTTTGCAACTTTTTTGCCTTTAAGAATCTGAGCCGCGATCCTCAAATCATCCAGTCTGCCGTTTGTACAGGAGCCGATGACAGACTGATCAATTTTTACCGGCTCTTTCATTTCATCGATGGTCTTCGTATTTTCCGGAAGATGCGGGAATGCGACGGTGGATTTCAGCGTTGACAAATCAATCGTATATTCCTCGTCATAAACCGCATTCTCATCTGCCTCATAAATTTGGTAAGGACGACTGCCATGCTCCTTCATATAAGCTTCCGTCAGCGCGTCCACAGGGAAAATTCCGTTCTTTCCGCCCGCCTCAATCGCCATGTTTGCGATCGTAAAGCGGTCATCCATCGTCAGATTGGCAATTCCCTCTCCGACAAATTCCATCGATTTATATAAGGCTCCGTCCACACCGATCATGCCGATGATATGCAGAATAACATCCTTTCCGCTCACCCATTCGGAAGGTTCTCCGATGATATTAAATTTAATCGCTCCGGGCACTTTGAACCATGCTTTTCCCGTTGCCATGCCTGCTGCCATATCCGTGCTGCCCACGCCTGTTGAAAATGCGCCGAGCGCCCCGTAGGTACATGTATGGGAATCCGCGCCGATAATCGCGTCACCTGCGACCGTCAGCCCTTTTTCCGGAAGAAGTGCATGCTCAATACCCATTTCTCCGACATCAAAATAGTTGCTGATTTCGTGCCTGCATGCGAATTCCCTCACGCACTTGCAGTTTTCCGCAGATTTAATGTCCTTATTCGGGATAAAATGATCCATTACCAATGCAATCTTGTCCTTGTGGAATACACCGCTGTTATGCATCTTCTCCATTTCACGAATGGCAACCGGTGTTGTAATATCGTTTCCAAGTACGAGATCCAAATCCGCCTCGATAAGCTGTCCGGCTTCCACGTACGGTAAGCTTGCATGTACGGCTAAAATCTTCTGTGTCATTGTCATACCCTTTTGCATGTCCACATCCTCCTATTATTTCTAATCAATTCTTTACTTCCTGACGCTCTTCAGTATAACATCTTTCCAACTATAAATAAAATATATATTTTTCATGTTTACCATAACTTCTTATTATGTTATAATACGGTACGGGCAGGAAAGAATATAGGTGTCTGCAATCGAATGAAACTTTACAAAGAAAGAGGAAACAACTATGGAAAACAGTCTTTCCCTATACAAAATTTTCTACGTGACCGCAGATACTGGAAATATCTCTGCGGCAGCTAAAAAGCTGTTTATTAGTCAGCCCGCTGTCAGCAAGGCAATCGCCAAGCTGGAACAAAACATGGATGTCACGCTTTTTATCCGGAGCTCTAAGGGTGTCTCACTGACCTATGAAGGAAAGCTGCTTTTCGAGGATGTGAAGTCCGCTTTTGAGTCGATCGCTTCCGGGGAAGCAAAGCTAAGACACATTGTGGAATTCGGCGGCGGGCATATCAAGTTCGGCGTCAGCACAACGCTCTGCAAATATGTGCTGCTTCCCTATCTGAAAGATTTTATGAAGCAGAATCCTCACATTCAGATATCTGTCGAATGCCAATCCACCTACCAGACGCTCGAACTGCTGGAAGCAGGGAAAATAGACATCGGGCTGGTCGGCAGACCCGACTCCTTAAGACCGCAGAACACCTCCCTGCACTATGCGCCGGTCATGGAAATTAAAGATATTTTTGTGGCAACAAAGGGTTATATTCAGTCACAGCCTGCGGATGATATTCTCCGCCATTCAACACTGTTAATGCTGAATAAAGAAAATATGACACGTCAGTATATTGACTATTATTTATACGAAAATCAAATTGAGCCATATAATCTTATAGAAACAACTTCCATGGATCTGCTTATTGAATTTGCAAAAATTGGTCTTGGCACGGCCTGTGTTATTAAAGAATTTGTTAAAAAGGAGCTGGAATCCAACATGCTTGTGGAGATCCCTTTAAAGGCGCCGATTCCTAAACGTTCTCTAAGCTTTGTCTATCCCAGCGGTACGCTGCCATCCGGAGCGACAAAAAAATTTGTGAAATTTATGGAATCCGCAAATCCCGATATTTTTTAAATTCTTTGGAGTTTCTATATAATAAAAATCGGGAATCCTTATCCATTGGCTTCCCGATTTTTATTATATTTATATTATGCAAATCAAAAGCGACCGGTCAGTGTACCAGCGTTGCTTTCATATTGGCTACGATTGCGGCCTTCTCATTTGCAATCACAAGCTTCGCCGCGGCATCTGCCTCCAGTGCCGGAAGAGAAGCTGTCAGCGAATCCATCTGTCCCTGCAAGGAAGGGCTGACCGAGATCTGTGATGCCCTAGACGCGATACCCTGCTTCGTAGCGGCTACAACAGCAGCTGCATAATCCGCAACCTGCTTTGCGTAAGTTGCTTCGTGCTTTGCATTCGCGATTTTTACCTGATTGCCCCACTTTACGACGTTTGCCTCATATTCGTCCTCTGTAGCAAGACGCTTTGTCGCATTGTCAATAAATGCCTGCGCATTGTTCACTTTATCCACCGCCGCATGGACAAGATTAGCTGCCGTTGACGCATTGTCATAAGCCTGCTGTAATTCAAGCTGGGAAGCCCCTGACGCTTTTACCGCTGTAACTGCCTGATTGGCAGCCGCCTGATTGGCCAGCGCCGCTAACAGCTCTGCATCCGCAGCACTCTTCTGTGCCCTCGCGCTGTTGATAATGTCGATCGTGCAGGGATATGCATAAGCCTTCTCCGGTACCGCCACAAACAACACTACCCCAAAACACACTCCGGTCACTGCCATCAGCAGCTTCTTCATTACTTTTTTCATTCTTGATCCCCTTTCGGTTAGTTATTGGCATTGCCCTGAATATCAATTCATCTAGCTCTGCCCTATACAAATTATACCATAATGTGGTTATTTGTCATTAAATTTGTTTTATTTTTATTGCAGCTCTCCAAGATAGTAGAAACCCCTGCATTCTTTAAGCTTGACTTTGGCGAGCGTCCCAATCAAAGCATGGTCTGCGGGAAAATGCACGAGGAGGTTGTTACTGAGTCGTCCGGTCAGCAGCGTTTCGTCCTGCTCGTTGACCTCCTCCACAAGCACTTCTTCGATATTCCCTTCAAATTGAGAGGCCATTTGTCTGGAAACCTGCTGTACGGCATCAAGCACGCGGTCAAATTGCTTTTTTATTTCTTCTTTTGACACCTGATTTTCCATGGCAGCGGCAGGTGTTCCCGTGCGCTTTGAATAGATAAAGGTGAACGCGCCGTCAAAGCGAACCTGTTCGATTACGTCAAGCGTCTCGTCTATATCCTCCTTTGTCTCTCCCGGAAAGCCGACAATAATATCCGTCGTGATCGCGATATCCGGGATTTCCCTGCGGATTCGCAAAGCCAGCTCAATAAACTGCTCCTTCGTGTACCGGCGATTCATTGCCGAAAGTATTTTTGTACTGCCCGATTGCAGCGGCAGATGCAGATGTCTGCATATTTTACCGGATTTTTTCATTACTGCGATCAGCTCGTCTGACAAATCCTTCGGATGAGAGGTCATGAACCGGATCCGTTCAATGCCGTCGATGCCCTCTATTTCTGTAAGCAGCTCTGCAAAGCTGATCGGCTCCTTTAAATCCTTGCCATAAGAATTGACGTTTTGTCCAAGTAGCATGATTTCCTTCACGCCGTCTTCTGCAAGCCTTTCTATTTCCCGCACGATGTCCCTTGCACTCCTGCTCCGTTCCCTTCCGCGCACATATGGCACAATACAGTAGCTGCAAAAGTTGTTGCATCCAAACATAATATTGATGCCGGATTTAAACGGATATTTTCGGTCGCTCGGAATATTCTCCACAATTGTATTCGTATCCTTCCAAATATCGATAACCATGTCGCCACTTTCAAACCTTGTGCATAAAAGCTCCGCAAGCTTATAAATATTATGTGTGCCAAATATCAAATCGACAAACCGGTAGCTTTTTTTTATTTTCTCAATAACTGCCGGTTCCTGCATCATACAGCCGCACAAAGCGATCATCCTGTGCGGATTTCTCTGTTTCCTGCCTTTTAAAACACCAAGCCTTCCATAGACACGCTGATTGGCGTTATCTCTGACCGTGCAGGTATTAAATAGGACAAAATCCGCCTGTTCCTCATCGTCATCCTCCAAATAACCGATCTTCTTTAAAATACCCGCCAGTTTTTCAGAGTCTCGCGCATTCATCTGACACCCGAACGTCGTTACATGAAAAGTCAGCTTCCTTTGCAGCCGCTCCTCCTGTACCTTCAAATAGGCACCGGCCTTTTCCATAAAATAATATTGGCGCTCAGGCTCCTTATCCGGCGCCGTTCTTTCTTCAAAATCCATTTAGTAAATCCTTTCTTCCGTAAGCAGCCGATCAGGCCGGTAGTCGTAGGGCGATGCCGAGATTGATTCAACAACCTGACACGCATAAGCTACGGCGATCGTCCTGATCCCCGGACGTTGTTTCAGATAGCGGTCATAAAAACCCATTCCATAGCCGATGCGGGTGCGTTCTTTATCAAAAGCAACACCGGGCATCAGCATCAGATCGGGCGGTTCCTCAATCTTATGTACATCCTCACTCATCACATTTGGCTCAGGGATTCCTTTATAGCCGACAATTAACCGAGAATTTTCCATAATCTCATAAAACTCCATACGTGGCTCCCCTTCAAAAAGAAACGCCCTTGGCAGGGCAATCCGCTTTCCTTCTGAAAAAGCTTCCCGCAGGAATGCCCTCGTCATGACCTCGCTTCCAAAGGATGCATAGAAAAACAGCAGCTTGGAATTCTGATATTCCTCCTGCCGTTTGAGCATTTTCATGATTTGCTCACTTTTTTCCTGCCGTTCGGTTTCGCTCAGCCCATTTCGAATTTTTAAAATTTGACGCCGAATCTCTTTTTTATCGGACGACGTTTCGTTCTTATCCATGCACCTTATTCTCTCTTCCCGTACTTTTTACCGAGATTTGTAATGCTGCCATTCGTTTCCTGAATATTGATTCCGTCAAGCTGGGAGCGCAGATTCCCTCTGACATTTGCCACATACTCCGCCCGCAGTGCTTTCTGCTCTTGCTTTTCTTCCTCTGTCAGCTCTTCTTTTTGAGATTTATGATATAATTCATTAATTCGTTTAATCTTTTTTTCTAAGCTCATTCTCAGCCCTTTCCAAGTCTTATCTTCTCAATCATCCCTTTTTAAGGGAGTATTACATATTCTCCACATAGTCCGCAATTTTAAAATTCTCATCGCGGTGGCCTACAAACAGCGTGCCGTATTTGCGTCCTTCGATGATCTTATGAATAACGCTGACATCCTTCCCGTTTGCAATCACCATATCCGCACCGGAATTAACAGTTACGGTCGCCGCATGCAGCTTTGCACTCATGCCGCCTGTTCCGATGCTGCTTCCCGTCGTTTCTTTTCCCATCTGCATCAGGGAATCATCCAGCTTATCGACAATATCGATAAACCGTGCATTTTTATTTGCGTGCGGATCATCCGTATACAGTCCGTCAATATCCGATAGAAGAATCAAAAGATCCGCCCCGACGAGCGCCGCCACAACCGCTGAAAGAAAATCATTATCTCCGATCGTATCCTCCACCTCATGAACGGCAACCGTATCGTTTTCGTTGACGACCGGAATCACGCCCAGCTTCAGCAGTTCCGTAAATGTATTGTGGGCATTATGCCTGTTAATCTTATCTACAATCGTATTTTTCGTCATGAGAATCTGAGCCGTGATATGGTTATATTCTGCAAAAAGCCGCTGATAAATCATCATGAGACGCGCCTGACCAACCGCCGCGCATGCCTGCTTCAGCGGGATTTCCTTCTCATTCGGCATCACGTTCATCGTCCGTTTCCCGACAGCGATCGCACCGGAGGACACCAAAATAACGTCCTTCCCTTGATTTCTCAACTCGCATAGTTCTCTGACAAGACGCTCCATTTTTGTCAGGTTCAATTCTCCCGTAGACATATGGTGCAGGGAGGAGGAGCCAATTTTTACAACGATCCTCTTCCGATCCTTTAATGTCGCACGCACCGACTGCTCATACGTTTTGTTCTCTTCATTCTTTCCCATCTGTTTCTCCTCATGTTCCTTAAACACTGCCGGATTAGTCCGGTAATTTCTGCCCGCTATATGCAGGACAATAGTTTTTTATTATTTTTTCCGCTATCTTCATACCATCCATCGCCGCAGAGGTGATGCCGCCTGCATAGCCGGCTCCTTCTCCGCACGGATAAAGTCCTTTGATCTCGCTCTCTCCGTCTTCATTACGCAAGATTCTTACCGGAGAAGACGTCCTGCTCTCAATACCGGACAAAAGCGTATCCTCGTTTGAAAAACCTTTCATAGTATAACCGAATTTTTCAATAGATTCAATAAGCGCTTCATTGATTTCTTCACAAAATAAGGTTCTTAAATTCGCAAATTTCGTTTTCCCCTTTGCGCACGGCATCATTTTCCCAAATTCCGTACTGACACGGTTCTCTTTAAAATCACCATAGCGTTGAATCGGAATCTTCCCGTCGCCAAGCGCATAAGCCTTTTCCTCAAGCTGTCGCTGAAAACGCATTCCGGCAAGCGCGTCATTGGCACCAAAATCCAGTTCCCCCACAGAAACAATCAACGCACTGTTTGCATTTGCAGAATCCCGTCCGCTATAGCTCATACCGTTCACCGCAAGTCTTCCCTCTTCGGAGGAAGCATTAACAACATATCCGCCGGGACACATGCAGAACGAATAGACGCTTCTTGAATTTTCTGCCTGATTTGTAACCTTGTAATCGGCGGCGGATAAGCCCTCCACATATTCTTGTCCATATTGGTTTTGGTTGATTTGCTTTTGCGGATGCTCAATTCTAAGTCCTACCGCAAATTGCTTCTGCCGCATCGGAACAGCTATGTGATCCAGCATCTCAAATGTATCCCGCGCCGAATGTCCGATTGCAAGTATCATAATATCAGTATCCAATACAGAAATACCCTGTCCGATCACTCTGCCGTCCGACAAAATATAATCCTCACCGCTAAAGTTATCCACAATTGCCGATTTTATTGCCTTTTCCTTCTCGACCAAATTGGTCAATTTGCATGAGAATAGGAATTGACCCCCGTGGTCAATAATGTCGGTTCGAATGCTTTTTATAATTTTCGTTAATTCATCCGTGCCGAGGTGCGGTTTCGCCATAAATGCACACTCTTTTTTCGCACCATGCTTTACAAATGTATCCAAAACATACTGATTTCGACCGTTCGGGTCTTTCACGAGCGTGTTTAGTTTACCGTCAGAAAACGTTCCCGCGCCTCCTTCTCCAAATTGTACGTTTGACTCCGGATTGACTGGATTTCCAGCCCAAAACTTGTCCACTGAATCCACACGTTTGTCCACATTTTCGCCTCTTTCCAGCACAATTGGACAGTATCCCTCAAGAGCCAACAAATAGGCGCAGAATAATCCTGCAGGACCGCTCCCGATCACGACGGGATTTTTAGTAAGAAACCGGCTGCCTTTGGAAGGAGTCACATAGGCGCACTCTTGCATCCGCGTCACATAATGATCCCGGTTCAGCTTCAGGATCCGATCTTCCTCTTTTTGTTCAAAGGAAACAGAAACGGCATAAACGTAAAACAACGACGGCTTCTTTCTGGCATCCAGCGACTGTTTTACGATCTGATAGGAAAATTCAGGAACCTTTATGTTTTTATAGATCGTTTTTAATTTCAAAATATGTATGATTTTTTTCTTTAGTTCCTGTTCCGTATGGGAAATGGGCAGCTTCATCTGATTGATTTTTATCATGATTTCAAAAGCCTTCCCGCCAACATGCCGCTTGACCATGCCCACTGCAGGTTATAGCCCCCGCAGTCTCCATGAATATCGATCATTTCTCCAGCAAAATACAAGCCCTCAACAAACTCGGACTCTAATGTTTTCTTTATCTGAGACGTATCTACGCCGCCGCTGCATATTTGCGCATCCCGAAACGAATTAACAGCAGATACCGGCACATGAAGCTGCTTGATGAGCCGGGCAAGTCTATAAAGTTCCTCCTGCGTTAGCATAGTTACTGCTCTGTCTGCCTGAATGCCGCTAAGCTTCACGAGCAGCAGACTTAAATTTTTATGTAGCATACCAATTAGCAATTCCCCGGCATTTTTATCAGGACAATCTTGGAGCCGGCTTTTTAAATAGGCAAAAACCCTTTCTTCCGTTTCCATATCCGGCATCCAATCGATACAAATTTCCACCTGTTTTTTCTGATCCAGCGCCTTTGCCGCAATATGACTCAATTGAAAGGTAGGAATACCGGAAAGTCCATAGTTTGTGAGCTGTAATTCTCCTTTTTCCACACCGGACTTTTTTCCTTCACACAAGATAGTAAGCTTTGCCTCTGTCCGAATTCCGGCAAGCTGCTTAAAATACGGCTCCTCAGAACGAAGCTGTACAAGCGCCGGAAGAGGCTTAACGATTTGATGTCCAAGCTCCCTTGCAAGCGCATAGCCGCTTCCGTCCGAGCCGGTTTGCGGAGCTGCCTTTGAGCCTGTCGCCAGAATGATCTTCTCAAATTCATAACGACCTTGATCCGTATCAACCTGAAACAACACATTTTTCTGAATATGCATGATATGGCAATCCGTCAGTACGGACACCCGAAAGCGCTTAAGCGCCATACGAAGTACGTCCAACACTGCCGAGGCCTGCTCTGAATAAGGATACAGACATCCATTTCTATTCCTCGTATAAATGCCAAGCCTTGTAAAAAAAGCAAGCGTGTCCGTATGACTGCACTGTTGAAAAATACCATCGGCAAAAGTGGGATCGCTGCCATGATAATGCCAGGATTCCTGATTCACGTTTGTCAGGTTGCATCTTCCGTTCCCTGTCAGCAGCAGCTTCTTTCCGACACGACTGCCATGCTCCATGATTGTCACCTCATGTCCGCTTTGAGCCGCAGTGATTGCAGCCGTCATTCCGGCGGCTCCTCCACCGACAATACCTACCCTCATAATGATTCCTTTCCTCATATCCATTCATTTGTATTTCCCGTCAACTCGAATACGTTTCCAAAAAATTATAAAGCTCCTCAGGCGAACGGATATATTTGATGCTGATGATCTCGCTTTGTACATCCGACGGTAATGTATCCAGAGAAATATCTGTATACATATAGACCGTTTTCTTATCTTTATAATAAACATTCACCATATTATTTTCAACCATTAAGTAAAACGTTTCCGGAATTTCTTCCGGCTTAAAGGACTTACGAACAATGATTTTCTCATCCGAGTAGGAAATTAACTGAATATCCTCCAAAAATTTTTCCTGATCCTCTTCACTTGGATATCTGGAATAATCTTCTAGATAGCTGATGAGCCCTTCTCTCGTCATCCCGATATATTCTGATGGCATCGGAAGCTTTTCCTCATGCAGCTCATAATTCGTCATATCATAACTTTCCAAAATATAGTTTGTGTAACTGTCGATCCGTTCTTCCTCATTGGTATCTACATAAATTGCGGCATCCGATTCCTCCTGTGGCTCTTCAACGATTTCGCTGTTTAGCGTTACCTGATTGTAATCTTCCACGATCGGATCTGTCATATATTTCGTCACGTAATAATAGCTTCCAAAATAAACGCACCCTAAAAATAAAATACATAATAAAAAGCTGAGTAGATAGGTCTTGTTCATACGCGTTCCCTCCGCCTATAGTATCAGCTCTTTTATATTCTTTTATACAAAATAATAAGAAATCCGTATTACAGCAAATGCAGCAGTCTTGCGATTCTTGCCAGTATATTGCCGCCCGGAAATCTTCTGATTTCGGATTCCTTCACACCACGCAGTAAAACGAGTACGACAAAGTAAATGCACGCACCGACAAGAATAGAAACGGATACTGAAATAATAGTGGATGTCGCTTTAGACAGCAGGAAATTTATGAGCCAAACAAACAGCGTCATTATGCCGGAGGCGATGAACGGAATCACAAATGTCCGCTTGATCTCCTGCCTGTAATGTAAATGTTTTCTTATCCCGATCCAGTTTAGTATACACATCAGCAAGGCAAATAGGACGCCGGAGAATACAACACCATACAGCCTCCAATCAAATACTGCAAGCGTCACATATAGCACACCCAAGTGAAGAACGAGCGCGATTGCCGCATTCCTGACAGGAATCTGCATTTTGTCAATCCCCTGCAGCACGCCATTAGAAAGCGTCGAAAGCGAATAAAAAATAACCGAAACCGAGCCGACCCGTAATAGCTGTGCCGGCATCTCCACCTCGCCCGAAAACAGCATGGAGATAATTGGCTCACCAAGGACGCTCAAGCCCGCAGCACACGGAATCGCCAAAATCATCGTAAATCTCGTCGCCGTGCTGACCTTGTGGCGCGCAAGACGCACTTCGCCCTGCTCCATGCAGGCCGTCAAGGACGGCATCATAGAAGAACAAATCGCACTGGCAAGCGCGATTGGAACACTTGTAAGCACCTTGTATTTAGTCGAAAAAATACCCCATAAAGCGGCTTTCAATTCCCCAAGTCCTTTGGCCGTCATAATATGATTAAAAATGCCCTGATCCAGCGTATCACTGATATTATAAATCGTCGTGCTTAAGATAACAGGTAAAATCGTGAGTATCAAAACCTGAAATACTTTGCCAAAGCTATCCGTATAACGGGTCGCATCTCTCTTAACATTTTTACTCATCGCCCGGTTATGAACAATCAGCATGACTGCGAGTACAAGCAGACCGACTGTCGCCCCGACACCCGTTCCGAGCGTACCACCCGCCGCTCCATATGCAGAAGCATAGGCTTTATCGCGAAGCAGATCTGAAATCTTGGTGCCGTATTCAAATAGATATACTGCCGCTGCAACGCTGACAACGGCATTGATGATCTGCTCAACAAGCTGGGAAACAGCCGTGGGCAACATCGTACCAAGTCCCTGAAAATATCCTCTGATTACTCCCATAACTGCAACGATAAGCAGCGTCGGCGCAAGCACCTGCAGCGCAATTGCACTCTTTGGCAGGTTCATCAAAGTACCCGCCATCGCGTCTGCTCCAAAAAAAACGATCAGGCAGGTCGTTCCACCGGAAATCAAGGCGAACAGCAGTGCCCCGTGATAAATTTTACGCGCGTTTTTATATTGTCCCTTTGCCGCCCTTGCCGCCACGAGCTTCGACACGGCAACGGGCAGACTATAGGAAGAAATGATCAACATGATTGAATAAATCTGAAAGGCGGCGGAATAATAGCCCATTCCCGCATCCCCGATCGTCTTTTGCAGGGGAACCCTGTAAAGCAGACCGATCAGACGTGATATAATACCGGTCACCGCAAGGATTCCGCCCTGTACTATAAAATTTGAATGTTTGTTTTCCTGATTTGCCATTCCCCAATCGTGTCCTATCTGTAAACGTTCTCCTTATGTATCGATCAAAAGCCTCTCACCTTGGAATTCCAAGCAACTCCATCAAGTACTTCTGCCTCGCTTCCATCAGCACTCTGTCAGCTTCTTTAATATGGTCATATCCAATTAAGTGTAACATACTGTGCACGATAAGAAAAGCAAATTCTCTCTTTATGCTGTGTCCATACTCCTGTGCCTGTACCAGCAATTGATCCTGAGAAATCACGATATCTCCCAGCATCAGTTCACCCGTATCCGGTTCAAAGCAGTCCTCCTGATCTTCTATTTTCTTGAAATCTGCCGGAGTCTCATATTCCGCCATCGGAAAAGAAAGGACATCCGTCGGCTTGTTAAGCTGCCTGTTTTCCCAATTAATTTCCTGAATTGATTCATTGTTTGTGAGCAGCAGATTGACTGTCGCTTCATAAGGACAGCCCTCTTTCTCCAATACGATTTCCACAATCTGTGAAAACAATTCCTCATAAGAAAAATCAAGCTTATTTTCTACCTCTGTTTCAATATGATATGTCATCGTCCGGTTCGTTTTCCCTTCATTTTTTTATTTTTACGAGCAGAAGAAACTGTCTGCCCGCCCTCTTTTTCCTCAAAGTCCTCATAAGCCTTTACGATCTTCTGTACAAGCGGATGTCTGACGACATCCTTGCTTGTCAGAGTACAAAATCCTACTTCCTCGATTTTCCCAAGGACACGGAGTGCCATATCCAGACCCGACACTGCAAAAGGCGCCAGATCCTTCTGTGTTCGGTCACCCGTAACAACAACCTTAGAACCGAATCCAATCCTCGTTAAGAACATTTTCATCTGTGCCGGTGTCGTGTTCTGTGCCTCATCCAGAATGATATAGGCATTGTCAAGTGTCCGTCCGCGCATATAAGCGAGCGGTGCCACCTCAATCAGCCCTTTTTCCATATTCTTTTGAAAGCTTTCCGCTCCCATAATCTGATACAGCGCATCATAAAGCGGGCGCAGATACGGATCGACCTTACTCTGCAAATCCCCCGGAAGAAAGCCGAGCTTCTCTCCCGCTTCAATTGCGGGGCGAGTCAAAATAATTCGTCCGACCTCATCATTTTTAAATGCGGTAATCGCCATCGCCATTGCCAGATACGTCTTTCCGGTTCCTGCTGGACCAATTCCGAATACAATCATCTTTTTACGAATCGCATCCACATACTCCTTTTGACCAAGCGTCTTTGGCTTTATCGGCTTTCCGTTTGTCGTATGGCAAATTAAATCCTTATCAATTTCCAGCACGGCATCCTGCCTTTCATCCATCAGCATTGCAAATGCATAATCGACATTTTGTTCATGAATGATATTCCCGCGTCTGGAAAGCTCCTGTAATTGTGTAAGAACGGTCGTCGCATGGTCGACCTGTTCCTTTGTCCCAATAATTTTGATCCCTTCGTTTCGATCGACAATCGTCACCTGAAACGCTTTTTCTATTTTTTTCAAATACGCATCAAATGCGCCGTAAATATTTTTTGCATGCTCGGGCTCGATCGTGAGTATCCGTTCGGTAATCCCATCTATCATTGTTGAATTTCCTGCTTTCCCTCGTTTTTTATGAGCATACGAAGCATTCCTGATGCCGTGCCCGCTACCTCTGTAATTTTTATTGTAACATTATTTTCTATAATTTGAACCCCTTTTTCCTGCAATTCTGTAATAAATTTTGACAATCCGGATTTTAGAAGCTGTGAAGTTTCCTCCTCTGAATAATAGGATGCCTCAAATGTGCTTTCTTTATAAAGGTCGGTCGCATACCAAATTTCCTTCTGAAACAGCGCGGCAATTTTGCTTTTCTTCCATTCCGTAAGCCGGTCACAACTCTTGTAATGGGTAAAAACAGGAAAATCTATGGCGCGCGCTCCAAAACGATACGAACGGCTCCTTGTTTCCTCGCCGGTGTAGCTCTTTTTTATATAAACGCGCTCTCTGGTATCCCGATAGGAAGCCAAAGTCTCAATAATAATATCTGCATCCGGCGTCACATACTCAACACTCTGTACTTCCCCCGCATCGTTTAACAACGTAATTTCTCCCAAAACAAGAATATCTCCCTTTTTCACTTCGGCATCCGGCAGAACCAGAGGCGTCCCGCTTCTCGTAATAATTTGGCGTACGATACCGTCGTATTCGCTGACTAGGTGGTATTTAACCGCCAATTCATCCTGCTTTGCGTTTTGCCGTTCAAAAAACACGGCATTTTCATTAATCTCAACAATAAGCCTGATGCCGTCAATTTTAGCGGATACCCAAGTAATCTGCGGATAAGCGCTGCGAATACACTTTTCTATTTTCTCGCAGTTAATCTCACTCTTTCTGATTCCTGTCAAAACCTGCTGTTCTTCCAGAAAATCGTAAAGGTTGTCATCTGTCACCATATTGTTTCCGGACAAACGAATCTCCCAAATATAGCAGGAGGCGAGCCAGATCGTGATTAGGCAGACAAGCAATCCCAGTTGAAAAAAATGGTATTTTTTATATTTATGCATCAAAAAAGGAAAGCCCCTTTTTTCCAAAACACGGACTCTCGTTCCTGTTTTCCTGACAATCGGCCGCAAACAGAAGAAGCCTTTGATCGTCATATACATTTCATAGCCGGCCGGCGTCCTTTTCACCTTCCAAAGAAGCAGATTCTGGTTTGTACACAGATTCATAAACCGTTCCGGTGAAAATCCGCTGACAGAAACTCTCACATATCCTTTCAAGTATCGCAACAAGCAAAGTAACAATACGACAGCCTACCTTTCAAAATTAAGACACTGGATTTCTCCGCATATTTTCATCTCTTCGCTTGTATAATATTCGATCTGCAAACAGCAGCCTCTGATCCTAATCTGGCATGTTTTTGTAGAAAGTACAATTTCACAGTCTGTATATTCGAGAATTCCCCTGTAATTCTCAACATAAACCTCCTGATAGCCCGTAATTGAAACGATGGCAGAACCCAGAATTAAATCTTTTGGAAAATTCAAGGATTCCGCCACGTTATATTTGATATTCTGTTTTTTTTCCGACAACCGGCGTGGCTCTTTTTTTCTTCTCATGTGTAATATATATGAAAAGCAAACAAGTCCTATTCCCGCTCGCTTTGCTTGCCGCTACTTAATTATTTTTTTAATGAAAGCAGCCCTCTCGACCGGCTTTTCCACAATCGTGTAAGCGTTAAACAGGCGTACTTTAGCCTCTTCGAGCTTTATTGTGTCATTTGCCTGAAGAACAGCCAACGGCTCACCCTTCAACACGGGATCACCAACTTTTTTCTTAAGCAGAACGCCGACAGACAGATCAATGATGTCCTCCTTGCTCCTCCTGCCCCCGCCAAGCAGCAGAGATGCCGTACCGACATCCTCACTGAATATTTTACCGATATAGCCCGACTGCTCCGACAAAAGCTCATACACAATTGATGCCTGCGGAAGCGTATCCGTATCATAGACCTCTTCCGCTCTTCCGCCCTGTGCCTCAATGAATTCGGCAAATTTCTTTAGCGCTCTTCCGTCCGTAATTGTATCCTTTAAAAGCGTTTTCGCCTCTTCGTCTTCTTTGGCGGCGCCTGCGCAGAGCAGCATCTGAGAACCCAGCTCAAGGCAAAGTGCAAGCAAATCCTCAGGTCCGTTCCCCTTCAGCGTATCAATCGCTTCTTTTACCTCCAGCGCATTGCCGACCGCGAAGCCAAGCGGCTGATCCATATCGGAAACAACGGCAACGGTCTTTCTCCCGACCATATTACCGATTGCAGTCATTTTCTCTGCAAGTGCGAAAGCATCTGCCTCTGTTTTCATAAACGCGCCGCTGCCGCATTTGACATCCAATACGATCGCATCCGCTCCGGCCGCCAGCTTTTTACTCATAATGGAGCTTGCGATGAGGGACATATTGTCAACTGTCGCTGTCACATCGCGCAACGAATAGAGCAGCTTATCTGCGGGAGCCAAATCCGCCGTCTGTCCCATGATCGCAATTTTGATTGTATTTACATTATTTAAAAATTGTTTCTCGGTAAGCGATGTGTGAAAACCATGGAAACTTTCTAGTTTATCAATTGTTCCGCCAGTATGCCCGAGACCTCTTCCGCTCATTTTTGCAATAGGAACGCCCAGACTAGCCACCATCGGGGTCAGCACAAGAGAGGTTTTATCTCCGACGCCGCCCGTACTGTGCTTGTCCACCTTAACGCCTTTGATTCCTGACAGGTCGAGCACATCACCGCTATTCATCATCGCCATCGTAAGCAGTACCGTCTCTTCATCGTTCATTCCTCGGAAAAAAATTGCCATCATCATCGCCGAGATCTGATAATCGGGAATCCTCCCCTGCGTATAACCCTCAATCATAAAATTGATTTCTTCCCTCGACAGAGGATGTCCATCCCTTTTCTTTTTAATCAGATCCACCATTAACATGCTGTGCAACCTCCTTATTTTTATTTCTCTTACTTGTGATAGGGCTCATGATGAATAATGCGGTAGCTTCTATAAAGCTGTTCTAATAAAATGAACCGCATAAGCTGATGCGGAAAGGTCATTCTGGAAAAGCTTAAATGCAGATCGGCCTGTTCTGTGACCGATGAAAAAAGCCCCAGAGAACCCCCGATAATAAATTGAATATCGCTTACCCCACTAACACCCATTCTTTCGATTTCTCCCGCGAGTTCAACGGAATCCAGCTGCTTTCCCAGTATTTCAAGCGTAATGACAAACGCGCCCTGTTTCCTGCATTTTAAAATCCGCTCCGCCTCTGTCCGCTTAATTTTTTCGTCTAATGCCGCGCTCTGCTTATCCGGTGTCTTTTCATCCGCCACCTCAATAATGTTGAGTCTGCAATATTTGGAAAGCCGTTTTTCATATTCTCTAATAGATGCCCGCAAATAGTCCTCTTTTATTTTTCCGACACAAATCACATCAATGTTCATAAAGCTCCGTATACAAATCCTCTACATTTTTTTCAAGAAAAGAGGCCGCCAACCCGTCAAAGCGCTCATCAACCACTTTCCTTATAACCTCTGTTCTCATATAATATTTCATTTCTTCCGTCATCCCGTCAGAGTCCGAAACACCAGCTTCTTCATCCAGCATTTCTTTTGTATACTGTTCTAAAAACCAGGAATGCAGATCGCTTGTTGTCTGCTCCTCCTCTTCGGATAATTTCTCATAGTTCTTCGCATCCACCAGAGCTTTGCATCCCATAACAACAAAAACTCCAAACAAAAATGTCATCGTTAAAAAAGAAAGTACCCGAATATTAGGAGCAATATAAATCGGGATCACGCCAGTCATAATTAAAATCATCGCAATCAGGCCAAGTACTCCCACAATCAGAAGTGCAAATGCAGAGGAGCGATAATTTTCCGCTTTGTCGGATGCTTTTACAAATGGCACCCCTGTTACTTCAATCTCTTTCTCTTCCGCTTGCGGCTCAAACTCATCTGTCTCTTTTTTATGCGTCTTATCCCATTCCTTATAGAAAACAGAGGTCAGTTTTCTTGCCTGATTTTCTTCTCCTTGATCGATCTCTATGTAATACGCTTCGTTCTCTTCTGCATCTTCCTCATATTGCAGCACCACATAAGACAAGCCCCCATATTCTAAAAAACCGGCAAGCTGTTCCATCTCCTCTTTTTCTCCGAATACAAATTTTACCGACACCGATTCTCCCATTACCTGTTCTCCTTCAAATCATTTTTAAGCGGTTTGCGGTTAAATTGAGGCACGTTTCCACGTGCCTCAATTACTCATTTATTTCTTAAGTACTCGTCAATACCCTTTGCGGCTGCTTTTCCGGCACCCATTGCAAGAATAACTGTCGCTGCACCGGTCACGGCATCGCCGCCTGCAAATACGCCTTCTTTAGATGTCCTGCCAAGTTCTTCATCTGCAACAATGCATTGATACTTGTTTGTCTCAAGACCCTTTGTCGTCGAAGAAATCAGTGGATTCGGCGAGGTACCAAGCGACATAATGACCGTATCCAACTCCAGTTCAAATTCGGATTCCTCTACGACTACCGGTCTCCTCCTGCCTGACTCATCAGGAGCGCCAAGCTCCATCTTAACGCACTTCATTCCTCTTACCCATCCGTTGTCATCCACAAGAATTTCCGTCGGATTCGTCAGCAGGTGAAATTGAATGCCTTCCTCCTTCGCGTGATGCACTTCCTCCACTCTCGCAGGAAGCTCTTCCTCACTGCGCCTGTATACGATATATACCTGAGCGCCAAGTCTGAGTGCGGTTCTTGCAGCATCCATCGCCACATTTCCCCCGCCTACAACAGCCACTTTTTTGCCGGGCTTGATCGGCGTATCATAGGATTCATCAAATGCCTTCATTAAATTGCTTCTCGTCAGATATTCATTAGCGGAAAAAACGCCGTTTGCATTTTCACCCGGAATTCCCATGAACTTCGGAAGTCCTGCGCCGGAACCAATAAATACGGCCTCAAAACCTTCCTTCTCCATTAACTCGTCGATCGTCGTCGACCGTCCGATCACGACATTTGTCTCGATCTTTACACCAAGCAATTTTACATTTTCAATTTCTTCTGCCACAACCTTCTGCTTCGGAAGACGGAATTCCGGAATTCCGTAAACGAGCACGCCGCCCGGTTCATGCAGCGCTTCAAAAATCGTCACATCATAGCCCATTTTGGCCAGATCACCGGCACAGGTCAGACCGGCCGGACCGGAGCCGACTACGGCTACCTTGCGTCCGTTCTTTTCCTTTGCGCCCTCCGGCTTGATGTTGTTTTCTCTCGCCCAGTCGGCCACAAAGCGCTCGAGCTTGCCGATCGAAACCGGCTCACCTTTAATGCCTCTGATGCATCTGCCCTCGCACTGGCTCTCCTGCGGACAGACACGCCCGCAAACTGCCGGAAGTGCCGAGGACTGTCCGATCACCTTGCTCGCTTCCTCAAAATTCCCTTCTACGACTTCATGGATGAAAGCAGGAATATTAATCGCCACCGGACAACCGTCGATACATTTTGCATTTTTGCAGTTAATGCATCTTAAAGCCTCTTCCTTCGCTTCCTCCGCATTATATCCAAGACATACCTCTTCAAAGTTTCTCGCTCTTTCCTTCGCATCCTGCTCTCTGACAGGTACCTTCTTCAATACGTCCATTATTTGTCACCTCCGCAGTTTCCGCATCCACCGTGGTGGGTGTCTCCTTCTTTTAATTTCAGCATATCGCGTCCTTCTTCGGTCTTATAAAGAAGCTGGCGCTTCATCGCCTCATCAAAGTTGACTGCATGTCCGTCAAATTCCGGCCCATCCACGCACGCAAACTTCACCTTGCCGCCTACGGTCACACGGCAGGCACCGCACATACCCGTACCATCCACCATGACTGGGTTTAAGCTTACAATCGTCGGAAGGGGAAATTCCTTTGTCAGAAGGCATACAAATTTCATCATAATCATCGGGCCGATCGCGATACATCTGTCATACTTGATTCCCTGATTCTGTACGAGATCCTTGATGACCTCCGTAACCATGCCCTTTCTCTTATAGGAACCGTCATCCGTCGTCACATAAAGATTCCCCGCGACGGATTCCATTTCCTTTTCTAAAATTAAAAGCTCTTTATTTTTGGCGCCGACAATGACGTCGGCGGCAATTCCATGTTCATGCAGCCATTTCACCTGCGGATACACGGGAGCCGTACCAACACCGCCCGCAACAAATAACAGCTTTTTCTTCTTTAATTCTTCCAAATCCTCATACACAAATTCCGACGGCTGTCCGAGCGGACCCGTCACGTCCCTGAAGCTGTCCCCCTCCTGCAGCTTTGCCATACGCTCCGTAGAGGCGCCGACTGTCTGGAACACGATCGTAATCGTACCTGCATTTCTGTCATAATCGCAGATCGTAAGCGGAATACGCTCTCCCTTTTCATCGATCTTCACAATGACAAACTGTCCCGGTAAACAGGCTTTCGCAATTCGTTTTGCTTCGACATCCATCAAATAAATGTTCTCCGCAAGCATTTGTGCTTTTAAAATTTTATACATATACCGACTCCTCCTAGATAAAATATACTTATTTTAATATAATTCATTAACATAAAAAAGGCAATCACTTTTAATACAAAAGCGAGAATTCATACTCCCCTTTTATGATATTGATATTGGCTTTATATAGTTCTCCTGTCCTAACATCCACCGCAAAAACCCTGCCTGATTTTTCTTTCTTTCCATCTTTTACCTGATATTCGTCTACCAGATAATAATTACGGCTTCCGGCGCCATAGGCACGGATACACAAATAATCATTTCCGGAAATATCTCCCTTCGCCTGTAAAAAGAACCGAATTGCCGCCTCCGCGGTCGCTTTATCCACAATTGTCGCAATCAACAGATTATAGCTTGCCGTTATAATTTCGCTTGACATCCCGTCCTTGCTGATAGTTACGAATTTAAACTGGCTCGTTCCAAGCGGCATCGGAATTGGAAGACTATAAATTTCAGAATCGACCGTCGGATCCGTGCCATCCGCTGTGTAGTATACGATCCCTTCCTTCGGTTCCTCAAGCTTGATTAGCACCGGGGAGTCGTACTTGCCGCCTTCTGTAAGAAGCTTGGGCGCTTCGGGTATTTTCAATTCTACCGTATAAGTGCTTTGCGCAGGCTCGCTGACAATCCCCTTTTCATTTACATAAACAGCCGTTATGACAATTGTTCCTTGTGTTAGAGAAAAAGGGATTTTGTATTTCTGTGAATTTTCATCCGGTATCGAACCATCCAGTGTATAATAAATTGTACCCCTTTCGTTTGCCGTCAGATGCAGCGTTTCTACCCCATAGTAAGTGCCTTCTTCCAGACTGAACTTTGGAGACTCTGACATATATGCACTGAACTTCGCCATAATTGCCGCATCTTTGCT
The DNA here is from genome assembly GCA_964566545.1 of uncultured Lachnospiraceae bacterium. GTDB lineage: Bacteria > Bacillota > Clostridia > Lachnospirales > Lachnospiraceae > JAEYFP01. The sequence continues at coordinate 44,872 of CAZMIX010000011.1, forward strand.
TTCTCTTATCAATGTTCCGATCGCTTGACTGTCGCCCTTACTTTCATAGTTAGCCACAAGACGCTCATAAACAGTTAAATCGCCCGGAAACAAATCAAGCAGATCCATCAGAACCGCAATCGCTTCGTCATATTTTCCAAGCGCATAATACCCATCCGCCAAAAGCAGCTTTGCCTTTTCCTCTTTCTGATTGAGTGAAATCGCATGACGTACCGTCACGACAGACAGCTCATAGCTGCCGCCTTCGTATTCACGCATGGCTTTTTCGTACTGATATCCATAGGAATAATAATGGCTGATACCAATACCGGCCGCAATCATCCCGCATACCAAAATCAAACCTGCCAAAAAGAACAGCAGCCTTTTTTTTCCCGATCCCTGTTTCTTTTTTTTGATTATATCCGGCTTCGGACTCGTTACTGTTGTTTTTGGTTCTGAAAGCTCTTCAGCCAGACCGGAAAGCGTCCTATGCATTCGATCTTCGATTTCCGGTTCAAAATTCGGAACAATTTGAATTTCCGCTCCGCAATTTTCACAGTATAGATAACCTTCTTTCAGCTCCGCATGACAATTCGGACATACCATAAGCTCTACCCGTTCCCAGCCGCTTAACGCAGCTGATCCATCGCTTCTACGCAATTATTCATCAGCATCGCGATCGTCATCGGTCCGACACCGCCGGGTACCGGCGTAATCGCGCTGCAAATCGGCGCAACATTCTCATAATCGACATCCCCGCACAGCTTCCCGTTCTCCATGCGATGAATGCCTACGTCGATCACAACAGCGCCTTCCTTTACATATTCCCTTGTAATCATCTTAGGCTTTCCGACCGCTGCCACAAGAATATCGGCGCGTCCGCAAACCTTCTTCAGATTTTTTGTCTTGGAGTGAGTAACGGTAACCGTACCGTTCTCCCTGAGCAGTAAAAGCGCCATCGGCTTGCCGACAATATTGCTCCTGCCGACAACGACACATTCCTTTCCGGCAATTTCCACACCGGAGCGCTTTAACATCTGGATGATACCTGCTGGCGTACAGGAAACAAAGCCCTGCTCACCAATACATAACGCCCCTACAGACATCGGATGAAAACCGTCGACATCCTTTTTAGGGCTGATCCTTCTGATGATCTTATCCTCATCAATCTGCTTCGGTACAGGAAGCTGCACGAGAATTCCCGTCACCTTTTCATCCGCATTCAATTGGTCAATTAAAGAAAGCAGTTCCTCCTGTGTCGTTTCCTCCGCAAGCTCGTAGGATAACGAGTCTATTCCAATATAAGCACAGGCTTTTTTCTTATTTTCTACATAGACGCTCGAAGCCGGATCATTACCGACCTGTATGACCGCAAGCGCGGCGTACTTTCCTTCGTTTTTTTTCTTTTCCACAAGCCCCTGCAGCTCGTCCTTGATCTGCTGTGAAATCAGCTTTCCATCAATAATTTTCATGATAATCTCTCTTTCCGTTAAAATAAACCGGTAATTTTCCCCGAATCATCTACATCAATCTCATATGCGGCCGGTTGCCTAGAAAGCCCCGGCATCGTCATGATGCTGCCGGTCACCGCAACAATAAAGCCTGCACCCGCCGATACATATATTTCCCTAACCGTCATTTCAAAGCCCTCCGGTCTGCCGAGCAGCTTCGGATCGTCAGACAAAGAATACTGTGTCTTTGCCATACAAATCGGAAGACGATCAAAGCCGAACTTTGTCAGTCTCTCTATTTCTTCTTTCGCCTGCGCGGTAAAACTGACAGATGCCGCACCATAAATTTCTTTTGCAATGGTTTCTATCTTATTTTGGATCGGAAGTTCCATTTTATAAACCGGATGAAAATCACTTTTTCTTGTCTCCAGCGTAGAAAGAACCTTCTCAGCCAAAGCCTTACCGCCCTCGCCGCCAAACTCCCATACTTTAGACAGTGCAAATTCACACTGATGCAATTTGCAGAATTCTTCAATCAAGCAAACCTCTTCATCGGTATCGGATACAAAGGAATTCAATGTCACAACAACGGGCACACCAAACTTCTGCAAATTCTCGATGTGCTTTTCAAGATTCACAATACCGGCTCTTAATGCCGGCATATTCTCTTCTGAAAGCCTATCCTTTGGCACACCGCCGTTATATTTGATCGCCCTGACCGTAGCAACGAGCACGACCGCATCCGGCTTAAGATCTGCCGCCCGGCATTTGATGTCAAAGAATTTTTCCGCACCAAGATCCGCACCAAAGCCCGCCTCCGTAATCACATAATCCGCCATTTGAAGCGCCGCTTTCGTCGCACGTACACTGTTGCAGCCGTGTGCAATATTAGCGAACGGGCCACCATGCACAAGCGCCGGCGTATGCTCAAGCGTCTGGATCAAGTTCGGCTTCATTGCATCCTTCAGCAGCGCCGCCATCGATCCTACCGCCTTGATATCAGCCGCTGTAACAGGCTTGCTGTCAAGATCATAGGCCACAACCATTTTAGAAAGACGGCGTTTTAAGTCCTGCATATCCTCGGACAGGCAAAGCACCGCCATGATCTCCGAAGCAACCGTGATGACAAAATGATCCTCCCGCACAAAGCCGTCCGTCTTTTGTCCAAGACCGACAATAATATTCCGGAGAACCCGGTCATTCATATCCACACACCGTTTCCATACAACCCTTCTCGTATCGACCCGCTTTTCGTTGCCCTGTTGAATATGATTATCAAGCAGCGCCGCAAGCAAATTATTGGCGGAAGTAATCGCATGAAAGTCGCCTGTAAAATGAAGATTTAAATCCTCCATCGGCACAACCTGCGCATACCCGCCTCCGGCTGCTCCGCCCTTTATGCCAAAACAGGGGCCAAGAGACGGTTCCCGCAATGCAAGGATCGCTTTTTTATCGAGCCTAGCAAGCGCCTGTGCGAGACCGATGCTCGTCGTTGTCTTGCCTTCGCCGGCCGGCGTCGGATTGATCGCTGTCACGAGTACAAGCCTGCCGCTGGGTTTGTCCTTGATTTTTGCAAGATATTCCTCGGACAGCTTGGCTTTATACTTTCCATATAACTCCAAATCATCTTCTGAAATACCCATTGTTTTCGCGACGTCTTTAATCGGAAAAAGCTTTGCTTCCTGTGCAATCTGAATATCTGTCTTCATCTGCCCTCCTCAAGGTTCTCCTTATAATGACTCTTCTACAAATTGCTCAAATTGTTCCATGCTCATCAGCACCTTGCGCGGCTTCGTACCCTCTTCTTCTCCTACGATTCCCGCGTCCGCAAGCTGATCCATAATTCTTGCCGCCCTGTTAAAGCCAATCTTGAATACCCTCTGCAGCATGCCGATGGAAGCCTTGTCCTTATCAATGATAAATCTTGCGGCATCCGCAAAATACTGATCTCTGTCGGAAGCAATATCGCCGTCCGCAGAAGCCAAGGCGGCGCCTGCCGCCATAACTTTTTCTTCAAGCTCGGCACTGTATGTCATTCCAAAAGTATGATCCTTTAAAAAATCCACAACATCCGCAACCTCTTGATCGGATACAAAGGCACCCTGAATTCTTGCCGGCTTTGCATAACCCTGCGGGTAAAAAAGCATATCGCCCTTGCCCAGCAGCTTTTCCGCACCATTCATATCAAGGATTGTCCTGGAATCAACCCCACTGGAAACACTGAAAGCAATCCGGCTCGGCATATTCGCCTTGATCAGTCCTGTGATGACGTCAACAGAGGGTCTTTGGGTCGCAATAATCAAGTGAATTCCACAAGCCCTCGCGAGCTGAGCCAGACGGCAGATCGATTCCTCCACCTCCCCCGGCGAGACCATCATTAAATCGGCAAGCTCGTCAACAACAATGATAATCTGGGGAAGCTTTTTGGGTTGCTCCTCTTTTGGGATATCTTTGATGGAAGCCACCTTTTTATTATAGCCCTTTAAATCTCGCACACCAAACTCGGCAAATTTTTTATAGCGATCCGTCATTTCACTAACGCCCCAATGGAGCGCACTCGCCGCCTTTTTGGGGTCAGTCACAACCGGTATCATCAAATGCGGAATCCCATTATAAACGCTCAATTCAACGACTTTCGGATCCACCATAATCAGCTTGACATCATCCGGATGTGCCTTATATAAAATGCTCATAATCAATGTATTAATACAGACCGATTTACCGGAGCCGGTCGCTCCTGCAATAAGCAGATGCGGCATCTTGGCAATATCCCCTACGACAGTCTGCCCACTGATATCCTTACCGACTGCAAAGCTGATGTTCGACTGCGCCTTTTCAAATTCTATGCTTTCAATCAAATCGCGAAACATAACCGTACTGTTTTCCTTATTTGGAATTTCAATACCGACCGCCGCCTTACCGGGGATCGGCGCTTCAATCCGGATATCGGTCGCCGCCATATTCAGTTTAATATCATCCGTCAGTCCGACGATTTTGCTGACCTTAACACCCTGCTCCGGCTGCATCTCATATCTTGTAACCGTCGGTCCCTGACTGATATCCGTAATCTTCACGTGAACGCCGAAATTATTCAGTGTCTGCTGCAGTTTTTCCGCAGTATCCTTGAGTTGCTTTGTAGAATCTACATTCGCATTGACCTTGCCCTTTTTTAACAATTTAAGCGGTGGAAACTGATAGGTGCCTTGATAGCTATTATCCTGCTTCATATCCTTTGCGATATCAATCTTTTCTTCTTTTTCTTTGCTCTGTTCCTGCTTTTCTCTGGATTTTCTATGTTCTCTGATGTTGGTAATTTCCGACGATCTTGCGGATGCGGCTTTTTCTTCTCCGAAAAGCGGAACGCCTTCCTTGAAGGCGTTTCTTTCCATAATATTTCCGGCAAAGACTCCCTCCTCCGGATCTTCCTGAAAAGATATACTGTGTGCGGTTCGGATCGTTACACGGTCAAAATCAATTTCGTCAACCTTATCCTCCAACGTAATTTCATGAATATCATCCGTTTTTTTGTTTTTATTTGTCAGCATCGTGTCCGCCATCACGCCGGAAACTTTCTTAGCACTGCGCGGAATTCTTGGCTCAGCTCCTTGTGTTTCCTGCCGTTCCTCCAAAAGAAGCGCTCGCTCACGCTCCCGCTCCTGTCTTAACTCCCTTCTCCTCGCCGCGTCATCCCGTGCACTGTTATAAAGCGTCTCGCTCCCCTTTTTTACACCGTTAAAGAAAGAACGTTCCGTAATGAGCACAACAGAAATAATGGATAAGATAACAAGGACGACATAAGTCCCGACAAGTCCAATACTATTACAGAGCAGATAGGAAATCGTTCCGCCCAAAAATCCGCCGCCCTTCCTTTGCGTACTGCAGAGCGTATAATAATCAAAAACCGAATCCACAACCGCATCCTTGTAAAAGAAAAGCTGAGAAAACGAGCAAAGCATCAGTACCAAAACGATTGCGGCAGTAATTTTCACAACTGCCACCGGTTCTCCCCGATTAGACAAATAAAAAGCAGCCGACAAAAACAGTGCGACAGGAACAAGAAACGATACCATTCCGAACATGCCAAATGAAAAACTGCTGATTACCTGTCCAAAGCTGCCAACCAATTTCAGATTACTTAAAAATAACAAAACTGCGACAGCAAGTACCAAAAGTAAAACGACCTCATCATACAAGCCGTTATCCTGCTGTTTTGCGTTCCCCTTCTTCGCAGAACTTTTCTTCTTTTTTGACCCCGTAGCCATTTTATCCCTCCAAAATTGTTTCCCCTTATCATCCCGCCGGATATTATATCAAAATCAAATAAGCGATAACCGAAACGGCGCCGATACCGAGACAATAAAACGCAAAATATCTAAAATATCGGTTCTGTACAATCGTCAGCATCAGCCGGATTGCAATGTAACCAACAGCCGCGGCAACGATCATTCCGATACAATATGCAGCAATCTCCGAGGCCTCCACCTGGGTACCTCCAAGATCCTTTAATTCCAATATCAGCGCGCCGATAATGGCCGGAATCGACATAATAAAGGAATATTTCACAGCAAAACGTCTGTCAAAGCCGCAAAGCAGACAGGCTGTGATTGTCGCTCCTGATCTGGACAGTCCCGGAAGTGTCGAAACACCCTGTGCCGCGCCAATAACAAAAGCGTCGCCATAATTGGCGTCCTTTGGCTTTTTCATGCCTTCCTCCAGAAAATCGGAAATCAACAGAATCGCACCCGTAGCCAAAAGACAAATGCCCGGTGCGAGCAGCCCGCCGCCCACACTTTTGATCATATCCTTCATCAAATATCCTAAAATGCCTGTCGGTATTGTGGAAATGAGCAGCATAATCACAAATTTGCGGTAAGATGTGCTTGCAATTACCTTATATGGTGTCTTTTCCTGAGAAACTATATTTTTAAACGCTCTGCCAATGTTAATAAAAAGATCTCGGACAATGAAAACAAAATCCGCAGCCAGCTTTATGATCTCTCGGAACATGACCGCGCAGACAGCAATCAGCGTGGCAACATGAAGCAGCACGTCAAACAGCAATCCTGTTTCCGTTTTTACTCCCAATATATTTTTCATGATAGCGAGATGTCCGGAACTGCTCACCGGCAGAAATTCCGTCAATCCCTGTATAATCCCCATAATAATTGCCTGAAAGATGGACATAGAGCGCCTCCTCTATTTCACATTCATTAACCTGATATAGTATATCATTAAATAAGCAATTTTACAACATGCGCACATCCAATTGGCCGGATGCAATCTTTACGTCATTTTCTTCAAATGTCAGCTTGATCTGCTCAAGCAGCTGCACACGTACCGGCCAGTAGTCATCCTTTTTGACCCAAAAACGCATGCCAATATCTACAGAGGTCGTATTCAGAGCGTTCACAAAGATTTCAATTTCCCGCTCCTGCTTTACCCTCGGCTCATCCGCAATCAGTTTCTCAATCAGCTGTCTTACTTTTCCAATATCTGCCTGATAGGAAATCGCAACATTTAAATCAATCCGCCGCTCCTCCATTCCGGTCACATTAACAACCGTCGAATTAGCAAGCAACCCGTTCGGCACAATGACGACTTTATTATCCCCTGTATTCAGCTTCGTGTAAAACAAA
>CAZMIX010000011.1:51947-53846 GCA_964566545.1 uncultured Lachnospiraceae bacterium
CCGATTTCCGAGACAGTCCCCTCATTTTTACCGGAACCTTCCACAATATAGTCTCCGACTTTAAATGTTCTGCAAATTAAAATGAGCACGCCGCCTGCAAAATTAGAAAGACTGCCCTGCAGCGACAGACCGATTGTCAAAGCGACCGAACCCATCAGCGCCACAATTGAAGCGGCATCAATTCCAAGATTACCGGCTAGCATTACGACCAAAAACACATATAAAATAACCCTCACGCACGAATCAATAAACTGAATGCTTCCTAATTCAACGGAGGCTTTTCTCAGGGAACGTCTGACTATTTTTCTAATGAAACGGATGACCTGCGTGCCGATCAGGAAAAACACGGCGACGATCAAAATACGAATCCCTAAATTCAGAAGCTTTTCCGGCACAGCCGTCAGATATGCCTCAATCGCATTCAAATCCTCCTGATTTATCGCTTCCCCGCTTGAAATCGCATCAATATCCGGTACCAGACTTGCCAGATTACCGGCACTGAGCGTCGTTAACATGGTGTACCACATCGTTGTTACATCCCCCTATCTTCTTTCTGATATTTTTGTTCAAGCTCCATTTTCAAATTTTTCTTTTCTCCTGCCGGTTTTATCCTGATTTTCTCTTTTTGTTTTTTTTCATCGGCTTCCGGAATACAACTGAAAATGCTGACGCAAAGCGGGGCAAGCCTAATTTTAATAGAGTGCTCTCTTCCGTCGCATTCTTCTTGTTTTGCCTGCTTTACGCGCGGATTAACAAATCCGCCGCCGCCAAATTTCATATCATCAGAATTAAGAAGTTCTTTGTATTTGCCTGCTGTCGGCACGCCAAGCTTATACTGCTCGCGTAAAACATTGGCAAAATTACATACAATCAGCAAGCTTTGCCCGTCTGCGGCCGTTCTCAAAAAGACGACAACTGTCTCATCGGCTGAAATATTATTGATCCACTCAAATCCCTCCGGAGAATCGTCCAGTTCATATAAGGCAGGCTGTTGTCTGTAAAAAAGCAGCAATGCTTTCAGATAGGCTTGGAACTGCCGGTGCTCCTTGCGCTGCAAAAGCTCCCACTTAACACTTCTTTCTTCATTCCATTCATCAAATTCTGCAATATCCTGCCCCATAAAGGTCAGTTTTTTGCCCGGATGGGTCATCAGATAACCATAGGCGACTCTTAAATTGGAAAACTGATCCTCCTTCTTTCCGGGCATTTTCCCGATCATTGAAGCCTTCCCATGCACCACCTCGTCATGGGAAAATACAAGCACAAACTTCTCGCTATAATGATAAATCATGCTGAATGTCAGCTCTCCGTAATGATGGGAACGGAAATATGGATCGAAGCGCATAAAGTCAAGGAAGTCATTCATCCAGCCCATATTCCATTTGTAATCAAAGCCCAAACCGCCTTCATCCAGAGCACCGGTTACCTTCGGCCACGCTGTTGATTCCTCAGCTATCATCAACGCGCCGGTTTTTTGTTTTTGATTGATGGAATTCAAGTGCTTTAACAGCTCGACTGCCTCAAGGTTTTCATTGCCGCCGTAAATGTTGGCGACCCATTCCCCATCGTTTTTCCCATAATCGAGATAGAGCATGGAAGCCACGGCATCCATGCGGATCCCGTCCGCGTGGTAGCAGTTAATCCAGTAAAGGGCGTTTGCGATCAGATAATTTTGAACCTGCGGTCTGCCATAATTGTAAATGAGCGTTCCCCAATGCGGATGGAAACCCTGCCGCGGATCCTGATGCTCATACAGGCAGGTTCCGTCAAAATTAGAAAGCCCCTGCACATCCCTCGGGAAATGTGCAGGTACCCAGTCTAATATAACTGCAATACCCTCTTTGTGCATATAATCCATGAAATACATAAAATCCTCCGGCGTACCATAACGGCTCGTCG
>CAZMIX010000012.1:0-7350 GCA_964566545.1 uncultured Lachnospiraceae bacterium
CATTTCTGTCATCTATATTCCGAAAACCGAGATTTCCAGCAATGACTTCTGGTCATCCGTTCTGGCCGGCGCCGAGATGGCGGCGAAGGAGAACAATGTGAATCTGGAAATTACGTCTCCGACCGATGAGCTGCATGTGGAGGAGCAGAATGAATTGATTTTGGAAGCGATCGAAAAGCGTCCCGATGTCATCGCCGTTTCCCCGTCCTCCAGAAGTGAAAATAAGGAAGCGCTGTTAGCGGTAAAGGCGGCGGGGATCAAGCTGATCTTCATCGATTCAAAAACGGATGAGGAAATACAGGATGTCTGTATTTCCACGGATAATATCGCGGCCGGACGGAAGATGGCTGAACCGATGCTCCCGACGCTTAACGAAGAATCGAAGATCGGCATCGTATCTCACGTCAAGAATTCCTCCACTGCCGAAGAGCGTGAGCGCGGCTTCAGGGAAGGCCTGGGTGATTATGCTTCACAGGTGGTAGATGTCGTCTACAGCAATTCGATGAAGGAGGTCGGTCTTGAGGTGACAAAGGAGCTTTTGATGAGAGAACCGGATATTACTTATCTGGCTTGTCTGAATGAGGACTCTGCGGTGGGCGCGGCAAGAGCAGTCAAAGAGCTCGGCATGGAGGAGCAGATCTGCATCGTCGGCTTTGATAATTCGACGGAAGAAATTATCAGACTTGAAGAGGGTGTTTTTTCCGCGATCGTCGTACAAAAGGCGTTCAGCATGGGGTATCTTGGAATTGAAAATGCGGCAAGGCTTGCAAGGGGCGAAGCGGTAGACGCATATATTGATTCCGGTTCCGTATTGATTACGAAGGAAAATATGTATAAGGAAGAAAACCAGGAGCTGCTGTTTCCGTTTTATTAAAAACCGCCGCCATGTAAATTATGAACAACTAAAAATTTCATAGAAAAGAAATAAATTTGAATTTCCACATAAAACATTGAAAATAATGTTGTTTTATGTGGAAATTTTCTTTGAACTTTAAATTTTTTTGATCGCTTTTTGGAATCGGTGTAAAATTTTCACCATTCTATGTAAGATATTCTATTAAATTATTCATTTTTTTGTCATATAATATTCACATATTCATCTTGGAAGTAGTTAGAATTATGAAGTAATTCATGATAGGTAAGAAATATAGGAGGAAGAAAAGGTGGAGAAGATTAAGAACAACCCAATGGTTAAAAAAATAGGATTTAACAGAATCGTGCTTTGCGGTGTTTTAATTTTAATGTATGTTCTGTTCGCAGTTTTAAGTCCTACGTTTTTAAGCTATTCCAGAATTCTCAGCGCTTTGAACTATGCGTACTTTTTAGGCTTTTTGGCGCTGGGTGTTACTTTTGTAATTGGTACGGGAGGCATCGACTTTTCTATCGGTCCGGTCATGTTCTGCGCGGCATTGATTTCAGGACAGATGCTGACAAAGTCAGGCGTGGCGCTTCCGATTTGCTTATTGGTCAGTATTATGGTAGGACTTTTGTTCGGCGTCATAAACGGATGGCTCGTGGCTTACCGTGGCTTGCCTTCCTTTATTACCTCGATGGCGATCATGATGCTGGCAAAGGGTGTCGGTTCCGTGTTTACAAAGATTCAGTCCGTGAGCTGGCCGCAGTCCTCCCAGCCGGGCGGCTGGTACAAAAACCTTGTTAAGATCAGGCTCGGCACGACACAGCTTCCGACAGGTCTCCTTATTTTGATCATCGCAGCAATTATTTGTGCGATCGTGCTGAACAAGACGAGGATCGGACGTTACATATTATGCATCGGCGACAATCGGGAGGCAGTCAGACTATCCGGCGTCAATGTAAAGAAGTGGGAAATGATCGCTTACATCATCTGCGGAACGCTCGCAGGCGTTGCAGCCATCTTCTATGTAGGCGCGTATACGACCGTACAGCCCGGACTCGGTGACACGTTTAACAACGAAGCGATCGCAAGCTGCGTTATGGGCGGCACGTCCATGGCGGGCGGCATCGCCTCCATCGGTGGTACCTTCATCGGAGTCATGATTATTTCTCTTTTGCAGGAGGGCATCCTCGCAATGGGCTTCCAGAAGGATTACCAGTATGTGCTGACCGGTATTATCGTGTTGATTGCAGTATATGCGGATATCCGCAGCAAGAAAAGGAAAAATTGATCGGGCTCAGAGAGGATGGAAGGTGAGAATATGGGCGAAGTGATACTAGAAATGAAAGAGATAGATAAGACGTTTCCCGGAGTACATGCGCTTGACCGTGTAAATCTGGATGTAAAAAGAGGCGAGGTACATGCCCTGATGGGAGAAAACGGCGCCGGAAAATCCACGCTGATGAAGGTGCTGACCGGCATTTATTCCAAGGACAGCGGAAGCATTGTTTATGAAGGAAAAGAAGTGGAGTTTACCAGCCCGAGAGAAGCGCAGGCGGCAGGCATCGTGATCGTGCATCAGGAGTTAAATATGATGGGACATCTGACGGTCGCGCAGAATATTTTTATCGGACGCGAGATCATGAAGGGAAGCATCATCGACGATGGCCGGATGAATGAGGAAGCGATGAAGCTGTTTGAAAAGCTCAACATCGATATCGATCCGTCCGAGACGATGAGCCGTTTAACGGTCGGCAAGCAGCAGATGTGCGAAATTGCCAAAGCGATTTCCCATGAGGCGAAGGTCATCGTATTTGACGAGCCTTCCGCGGCATTGACAGAGGCCGAGATCGATGAGCTGTTTAAAATTATCCGTGACCTGCGGGATAAGGGACTTGGAATCGTCTATATTTCCCATAGAATGGATGAGATCAAGGTTATTACGGACCGCGTCACGGTCATGCGGGACGGATGCTATGTCGGTACGCTGATCACGGAGGACTGTACGAAGGATGACATCATCAATATGATGGTCGGCCGTGTTATTTATGAGGATCCGAAGACGGAGAGCGCCGTCGCAAAGGATGCGCCGGTCGTGTTGAAGGTCGAACATTTGAATGCCGGCAAGATGGTGCAGGACATCAGCTTTGAATTGCATAAAGGTGAAATTTTGGGCTTCTCTGGCTTGATGGGCGCGGGCAGGACGGAAACGGCGAGAGCGCTGTTTGGAGCCGACCCGAAGGAGAGCGGCGAGATTTACATCAACGGAGAAAAGGTGGAGATCCGCGATCCGCAGGATGCGGTAAACTACGGCATCGGCTATCTGTCCGAGGATAGAAAGCGGTTTGGTCTGGTCGTAGGAAAGACGATTGCGGAAAATTCCACGATGGCATGCCTGTCGGATTATATGAAGGGCGCTTTCATCGATAAGAAGAAAGAAAAAAAGGTCGCGCAGCAGTATGTGGATTCGTTAAAGACAAAGACGCCGGGCGTAGACCAGCTCATTGTGAATTTGTCGGGCGGCAACCAGCAGAAGGTCGTCATTGCGAAGTGGCTTGTCAAGAACTGTGATATTCTGATTTTCGATGAACCGACAAGAGGCATCGACGTAGGTGCCAAGAGCGAGATTTATCATCTGATGAATGAATTGGTGGCAGAAGGAAAGTCCATCATCATGATTTCTTCTGAAATGACTGAAATATTGAGAATGAGCGACCGCATTATCGTTATGTGCGAGGGTCGGAAAACGGGAGAGATCGACATCTCGGAGGCGACACAGGAAAACATCATGCATGCGGCAACGCTTAGAAGGTAGGAGGAGAGAGTGATGACAAAGAAACAGGGAAATGCGTTTACAAACAGTCCGATTGTCAGAGCAATCGGCGTACAGAAGGTAGTCGTAGTGCTTGTATTGCTGGCACTGTTCTTATTCTTCTGCATCATGAGCCCGGCTTTCAGGACTTATGCCACAATTTTAAGTATTTTCGATTATTCTTATTATATCACGTTCATGGCGATCGGCGTTACGTTTGCCCTGATCACGGGCGGCGTGGATCTGTCCATCGGTACAGGCATGGTCTGTTATGGATTGTTAGGCGGCTATCTGATCACTCATAAGGGCGCGCCGGTATTTGCAAGTATTCTGGTGGTGGTCATTACAGCCATGATTTTCGGGTTGTTCAACGGTATTTTAGTGGCGGTTTTAAACCTGCCGCCGTTTATCGCAACGCTCGGCACGATGATGGTCGTTCGGGGACTCGGTTCCATTTTTACGGGCGGCGTCAGCATTACATGGCCGCCGGCAGGCACGGAGCTTGGCTGGTTCAGAAACATTTTTAAAATTGATATCGGTTCAACGAAGTTTCCGCTTGGATTTTTATGGGTGCTCCTGCTCGTGATTTTGATGTCGATCGTTTTGAATAAGACCAAGGTCGGGCGTTATATCATCGCGATCGGAAGCAACAAGGAAGCGACGAGGCTTTCGGGTGTGAATGTCGTGAAATACCAGATTTCGGCTTATGTGGTTTCGGGTCTGTTTACAGGGCTTGCGGCGATCGCCTATGCGGCCACTTTCCAGGCAATTGCGCCGGGTACCGGTGCGGGGCTGGAGCTGGACGCGATCGGCGGCGCGATTATCGGCGGTACATCCATGACAGGCGGTTCAGGCTCGATCGTAGGGACGCTTCTCGGCGTATTCATCATGTCGATGCTAAAGACCGGACTTCCGTTTATCGGCCTGCAGGCAAACTGGCAGCAGATCATCACGGGACTTGTATTGATCGGAGCGGTCATGATCGACGTAATCAAAAACAAGAAAATGGCCTAAAGCAGTTCATTTACGGTATGTACCACAATAGGGTGGTTTACATATAAACAAACTATTTAAGTAGGAGGAAAAATTAATGAAGAAGAAAGTATTAGCATCGCTACTTTCAGTAGCAATGGCAGCAACATTGTTGGCAGGCTGTGGTTCCGCAGCAGCTCCGGCCGCAGAAGCTCCCGCAACAGAGGAAGCAGCTCCGGCTGAAGAAGCAGCAGAAGCTCCCGCAGCAGAGGAAGCAGCGGCAGCGGGCGACATGAAGTTTGAAATCGTATCTAAGGGCTTCCAGCATCAGTATTGGCAGGCAGTTTTACTCGGTGCCAACAATAAGGCAGCAGAGCTCGGCGTTACGATTAACTTCGTAGGACCGAACTCAGAGTCAGATATCGCTGATCAGGTTCAGATGCTCAACAACGCGATCAACGCACAGCCGAACGCAATCGGTCTTGCAGCGCTGGATACAAGCGCTTGTCTGGATGCGATCCAGACCGCTATGGATGCAGGCATTCCGATTATCGGTTTTGATTCAGGCGTTCCTGATGCTCCGGCAGGCTCCGTACTTGCTAACTGTGCGACAGACAACTATGCGGCAGGAGAGCTTGCGGCAGATGAAATGTACAAGGCAATCAAGGACAGAATCGCTGACGCTTCCGCACCTGTAAGAATCGGTGTTCTTTCACAGGATGCGACTTCTGAATCAGTTGGAAACCGTGGTTTAGGCTTCATCGACAAGATGGGTTCCCTGGTCATCGCAGATGGCAAGACTGTCAATGTAGAAGGAAATGACAAGTTTGTTAACGGCTGCAAGGTTGAAAAGACAGACGGCGCAGATGTTGTGATCGAGGTATTGGTACCTGCTCAGGTTACATCCGAGCTTTCCTCTATCGATTGCCAGACGCTGCTTAACAAGGCTGATACGATCGCTATTTACGGCTCCAACCAGCATTCGGGCGAGGCTATGGTTACAGGTAATGAGAACCTGAATAAGCTTGGTACAGGTGCTGATCAGGTTATCGGTGTTGCATTCGACTCCGGCGCAGTTATCAAGGCCGCTGTTAAAGATGGCACATTCCTGGGCGCGGTTACGCAGGCTCCGGTAGCTATGGGCGAAGGACTCGTTCAGGCGCTCTATGACGCAGCGAGTGGAAAGTCTGTTTCCGATCTTGACACAGGCTGCCAGTGGTATACGTCAGCGAACATGGACAGCGCTGAAATCGCTCCGAATCTTTATGACTGATGCAAGGCGTGCTTAGACTAATCGTATAAAAACCTATCAGGGCATATCATAGGATTATGGTATGCCCTAATGGGCATCCAAATCAAATAACTGTTTAATGGAGGCAGGATTATGTTAAAAGGAATTCCCCAAATATTATCACCGGAATTATTAAAAGTATTATGCGAGATGGGACACAGCGACAGGCTTGTGATTTCCGACGGAAATTTCCCGGCGGAGTCCATGGGGAAAAATGCGATCGTGATCCGCTGCGACGGGCACGGCGTGCCCGCGCTTCTGGATGCGATCCTTCAGGTATTCCCTCTCGACAGCTATGTGGAGCATCCGGTAAATTTAATGGAGGTTATGAAGGGAGATCCTGTTGAGACACCGATCTGGGACGAGTATAAGGAGATCGTTAAAAAATATGAAGTCCGCGGTGAGCAGGCAGTCGGAAATATCGAACGGTTTGCTTTTTATGAGGAAGCGAAGACGGCTTATGCCATTATTGCGACAGGAGAATCCGCTCTTTACGCGAATGTGATGCTGCAGAAGGGTGTTGTCACAGAGTAGCTTTTGATAGGAGAAGGTATGGGAGATAAATTAAAAAGAAAAGTACGAAAAGAAAAGACCTTGAACGATAAGCCCTTGAAAGAGGAGACTCTAAAAGAAAAGAGTTTGAAAATAAAGGGGCCGAAAGAAAAGGTTTTTAAATTCGGATTTCCGAAGCTGAAACTGCCAAAACCGAAAGCCCTGGTAGTTCGGGCCGCAAATTTAAAAGAACGCGGGTTTTTAAACAGCATCTCCACAAAATTATTGGGTGTGTTCGGCGTTACGATGTTTTCCATGCTCGTGCTGATCGTCGTTTTTATTGTGAAGGCGCTCGGTTATAATCAGGAATATCAGGCGGTGCTTGAAAATGTCAACAAGATCAATTATATCAAGACGGAAATCAGCGCGCAGCCAAACCGTCTTATGAGCCTCTGCATGATGCAGAAGAATGTGGAGGAGTCCGGCGAGACCGTAATTGTTGAAACGATGCTCAAGGATCTGGATGAGATCTCTCAAAGCATCGGGACGGATGCGGCCTTTCAGGGCAATCAGGGAATGATCGTCTCGATTCGGACGCCGCTTGCCGCCTATCAGGCGGGCCTTGACAAAATTATCGCGCTTGGAAAGGACGGCTGTTATCCGGCGCTCGATACGGAAATTACCGCGATGTTAAAAGACGAGCTGTTTAGTCAAAATACCGCGATCGCCAATTATTGCGGCAGCCTGATCACGATGGAGATCGATCGCAGTGAAATCGTGCAGCAGGAGGTCAATCAGAATTTTAAACAGACAGTGGTCGCCGTAGGAATCGTATTTGTATGTCTGCTTATTGTAGGTGCGGGGTGCTGTACGGCCGTCGTGCGCAACATCACAAATCGGGTGCATACGTTAAAGAATGAAATTTCC
>CAZMIX010000012.1:7360-18660 GCA_964566545.1 uncultured Lachnospiraceae bacterium
TGTGGCGCAAGGGGATCTGTCGAGGCAGGATATCGTCATCAGCACGAACGATGAGATCAAGGAGCTGGCGGTGGCTTTTAATCATATGAGCGGCAGCCTCAGAAAAATTATCGGCAAGATGGTTCGCGTTACGGAGGAAATGGAGCATTCCACACGGATCGTCAGTAAGAGCGTAGAGGTCAATTCGAAGGGAAGCCGGGAAGTGTCGGAATCCATCGAGCAGATGTCCACACTGATGGAAAGGCAGAATGAAATGACGGAGAGCACCTTAAAGCAGGTGGCGGATATGGAGTCCGCGTCCAACAAGATTTCTGCGGGTATCAGGCGCATCAGTGAAAACGCGGATATTTCCATGGAGCGGGCCGAAAAGGGAAGCGACGACATCAAGCAGTATACGGAGCAGCTTTCTGAGGTCAATGGAATCATGAACCAGATTTCCGGCGTCGCCTCACAGCTTCATACGAGCACGCAGGAAATGAATACGATCATCGAGTCGATCTCTAATATTTCGTCAATGACGACACTGCTGTCTTTAAACGCCTCGATCGAGGCGGCAAGAGCCGGACAGGCAGGACGGGGGTTTGCTGTTGTCGCTACGGAAATTAAAAAGCTGGCGGATGATACGAAGGAAGCGGCGAGCCGGATCGGCTCCATCATCAGCCAGGTGCAGGACAATGTAGTTGAAATGACGGATAAGATGGAGACGGGGCTTGCACAGCTTGGCAGGAGCAATGAAATCGCAAGGGTGACACAGGGCAGCTTTCAGGATATCAGGGAAGGGACGCTTGTTGTCAATAAGGATGTGCAGGATATCGTGACCTACATCGAGGAAATGAGCCGCATGGTGGAATATGTGACGGCGAGCGTGCGCAGTATTACGGATGCGATCGAGCAGAATACGTCCACGACGGTGGAGATCGCAAAGACCGTGGAAGCAGAGACAGACAGCTTACAGGAGGTCGCGGGAACGGCGGGCGCATTAAAAATGCTCGCAAAAGAGCTGCAGGAGGCGGTGTTGGAATTCCGCCTGGAATAGCTTATATTTTTGTTTTCCGGTATTCGCGCGCGCTGATATGGTAGTATCGCTTAAAGGAGCTTGAAAAATGCTCCACGGAGGAATAGCCGAGCTCCTCTGATATTTCGGTAATACTTTTCAGTGGATTTCTCAACAATAAGACAGCGGCGGACATCTTTGCCTCTGTCTTTTTGCTTAAAAAGGTTTTGCCGTAATGCTTCTGCAAAAGCCGTTCGGTTTGCCTCGGACTTAAGCCGAGCCGGTTTGAAAGCTCGACGAGCGTAAGCGTGTTGTATTCATAGAGGAAGCATTCCTCGATCGTCAGATACTGGTTGTCGTTGAGCGCCTGCGCTTCATAAAGGGAAACCGTATCATGTGCGGAGGAATAGTTGCGCACGATGGAGACAAGCAGCTGCTGGAGCAGCGTTTCGATCTGGATTTGATAACCGGGGTATTCGTTTTCCAGCTCTAAAAAAAGTGACTGCATGATTGTGTGGATATTATGGCTGTCCTGACCGAACCAGAACGGCATGTCCATAAACGCGCGGACAAGTTGTTTTTTGCCGTCCTTTTTTCTGGCGGGCACCCGTTCCTTAAGCCGCAGATAGACGCAGTACTCGGCCATCGGGTCCTCCGGCGCCGGAATCTGTGCATGTTCGATATGCGGACCCGTAATATAGAGCGTATTCTGACCGACCTCATAATCGGTGCCGTCGATCGTAACAAGTCCTTTTCCATAAGCGATATAGTGGATTTCATAGCTGTCGCTGCTGTGGCTGTGCATCGGAATCGAGCGCAGGAATCGTTCAAATACGATATTCAACGCAGAAATTGAGTAATTTTCCAGAGTGAAAGAGATGCTGCGGTCGTTATAGGCTTTTTTAAATTCGGTTGTGTTCATGATAATTCTCCCGGATCAATCTATTGAAATTTGGAGTATGACCTAAAGACAGTATACACCCGCAGAACGGCAATCACAATGAAAATATGCGGTAATGCGACATAAAAATGTTAAGTATGTCAGTTGCCTCTGTTATAATTTTTTTTGGGCGCTGCTATAATGAATTTAACAGGAAAACAAGCCGTAAGAGCGGCATAATTACGCGGAGGGAAAGAACCTTCCGGTCAAGAAAGGGGTTATTGAAAATGGCAAAAATGATGGGCGCGATCTTACCCGGCGACAGCACGGTAGAATTAAGGGAGTTTGATATTCCGACACCGGGACACGGACAGGTACTTGTCCGGACAAAAGCGACGACAATTTGCGGAAGCGATATCCGCTGTATTTACAGAGAACATGTAGGCAAAGGACCGGAGGGATATACGCCCGGCTTGATTGCAGGGCATGAGCCTTGCGGTGTCATCGTGGAAGAGGGCGAGGGCTTAAAGAGATTCAAGAAGGGTGACAGAGTCATCATTTATCATATTTCCGGCTGCGGCGTATGCAACGACTGCCGCCGCGGATATTACATCTCCTGCAGCAGCCCGCACAGACAGGCGTACGGCTGGCAGAGAAACGGCGGTATGGCGCCGTATATTCTTGCCGATGAGAAGGATTTGATCGCATTGCCGGACGAGCTGACCTATAAGGACGGCGCACAGGTAGCATGCGGCTTCGGTACGGTTTACGAAGCAATTGAGAAAATCGGGGTTTGCGGCAATGACGCCGTACTCATAACGGGCCTCGGCCCTGTCGGACTGGCAGCGCTGATGGTATGCAAGGCGATGGGAGCAAACCAATTGATCGGTGTGGAAATGAACGACTACAGAATTGACCTGGCAAAGAAGCTGGGCCTTGTTGACCACGTATTCAAGCCGGGAGACGACACGCTTGATGAAATCCTGAAGGTGACAGGCGGACACGGTGTAGAGCGTGCGATTGACGCGAGCGCCAGCGATCCGGGAAGAGCGCTTGCGATCCGCGCGACGAGACAGTGGGGCAAAATCGCTTTTGTCGGCGAGGGCGGCACGGTTCATTTCAATCCAAGCCCGGACATTATCCACGGACAAAAGACAATTTACGGTTCCTGGGTAACGTCGCTGTGGAAAATGGAGGAGCTTGTGGAGCGCCTTGTGCGTTGGGGCATCCATCCGGAGGATTTGATCACGGATGAATTTTCACTCGAGCAGGCCGATGAGGCGTACAGCCTGATGGCAGGCGGACAATGCGGAAAGATCGCGGTCGTTTTTGGAGACCAGACGGCAAATGAATAAAGGCGGAGGTACATCTATGAGTGAAGTGGTTGATTTGAGTAAGGTTCCGCTGCTAACGCTTTATACCGGCGCAAAAATGCCGGCGGTAGGGCTGGGCACGTTTGGTTCCGATAAATACTCCCCGGTGCAGATTTCCGAAGCGGTTTACGGCGCTGTCAAATCGGGCTATCGCCTGATCGATTGCGCGGCTGTTTATCAGAATGAAGACCAGATCGGAGACGTGCTTGGGAAACTATTTGACGACGGCGTTGTGAAAAGAGAAGAGCTGTTTATCACATCCAAGGTCTGGAATGATATGCATGGGGACGGGGAGGTCATCGCCTCCTGCAAAAAAAGCCTGACTGATTTAAAGCTGGATTACATCGATTTATATTTTGTACATTGGCCGTTTCCGAATTATCATGCGCCCGGCTGTGACGGGGATTCGAGAAATCCGGATTCCAGACCGTTTGATGCGGAGGAATTCATGGGTACATGGAGACAGTGCGAGCAGCTTATGGATATGGGACTTGTCAAGCATATCGGCATGTCCAACATGACAATTCCGAAGCTTGAGGCAGTTCTGCCGCTTTGCGGCATCCGGCCCGCGGCGCTCGAAATGGAACTGCATCCGAGCTTCCAGCAGCAGGAGCTGTTCGATTATGCGATTGCCAATGACATCGTGCCGATCGGCTATTGCCCGATCGGTTCCCCTTCCCGGCCGGAGAGAGATAGGACGGCAGAGGATGTAGCCGATATCGAATTGCCGGAGGTGGCAGAGGTGGCGAAAGCGCACGGTATCCATCCGGCAGTCGTATGCTTAAAATGGGCGGTACAGCGAGGGCAGGTGCCGATTCCGTTTTCCGTTAAAGAGCCGCAGTATATTTCAAATCTGAAATGCTGTACGGAAGATCCTTTGACAGAGGCAGAAATGGATCTGCTCAAAGGTGCCGAGCGGAACTGCCGCCTTGTAAAAGGACAGGTATTTTTGTGGCCCGGCGCTAAGGACTGGACCTCCCTATGGGACTTGGAAGGAACGATCGTAAGGCAGTAATAAAAAACACTCGGCGAGTGACAAAATCGAATAGAGAATTAAGAAACAAAAAAGAATAGGAAATCCAAAAATACAACAGGCATATCGCCAAATGAAGATATGCCTGTTATGTATTTTTCAGGAGATCCTCTTATCGATCGTTTCTCGTTTCAGGATGGTTTACAATCCGTTTTGCAAATGATAAAATAGTTAATAAATACGAATAAAAAAAGCATTGCGACAGGATAATCGAATGGAGAGAAATACCATCGGATTCTAAAAAACGTCAGGAGAGTGAAGCTATGCAGGCGGCATCGATAAAAAAATCAAGCTGCTTACCCTTGAAAAGGTCGATATGGATAAGCTATTTGTACCAGGAAAAGGAACCGCGCTCTGACAGGAGGAGCAATTTATGACATTACAGCAATTAAAATATATGATTACGATCGCTGAAACGGGCGCTTTGAGCAGTGCGGCAAAGGAACTGTTCATTTCACAGCCGAGCCTTACAAAGTCTGTAAAAGAGCTGGAAAGAGAAATGGGAATTACCATTTTTGACCGGACCAATAAAGGGATTGCGGTGTCCAAGGAAGGGGAGGTATTTCTAGGATACGCAAGACAGGTTTTGGAGCAGGCTTCTCTGCTTGAGGAAAAGTACAAGGCTCCATCCGGCGGAAAACAGGAATTTGGCGTATCTACACAGCATTATTCTTTTGCGGTGAACGCGTTTGTTGATCTGATTAAGGAATACGGAAGCGAGAATTATGATTTTAGCTTGCGGGAGACACAGACTTATGAAATTATTGACGACGTTGCCCGCATGAAAAGTGAAATTGGCATTTTGTATTACAATGATTTTAATAAAACGGTTCTTCAGAAAATAATGAAAGCAAACGATTTGGTTTTCACAGAATTATTCGTTGCAAAACCGCATATTTTTATAAGTGCCGGCAATCCTCTCGCAAAAAAGAAATTTGTTACAATGGAGGAGCTGAAACCGTATCCCTATCTTTCGTTTGAACAGGGCTCGCATAATTCTTTTTATTTTTCCGAAGAAATTTTCAGTACGATTGTCCGTTCGAAAAACATACGCGTGAGAGACAGGGCTACGCTGTTCAATTTGGTGATCGGATTGAACGGCTACACCGTATGCAGCGGTGTAATAGATGAGGAGCTTAACGGTAAAAATATTATTGCCGTTCCGCTTGAAGCAGAAGGTGACATGCACATCGGTATTGTGACTCATAATAAGACACACATCAGCCGGTTAGGTAATATTTATATTGAGGCTTTGAAAAGTTATATTAAATAGGAAACAGCATAATGAAAATGGATTTTGAGAGACGGCATCGCCTTGATATAGCTTAAAGTTATATCAAGGCGATGCTTTTATATATTTTACAAGCCTTTCCGACAACCGTACAATAAAACATACCAAATCAAATTAAGATTACAAATCACAAGGAGAATTTATATGCTGACATCGATTATCGGTTATCCAAGAGTAGGCTCGTTAAGAGAATTAAAGTTTGCAACTGAAAAATATTTTAAGAAAGAACTCTCTGCTGATGAATTACAGAAAATAGCAGAAGAGATCAGAAAATCTCAATGGCTGATTCAGAAGGAGAGCGGTCTTGATTTCATTCCGTCCAATGATTTTTCTTTTTATGACAATATGCTCGATACCGCCGTCCTGTTTCACATCATTCCGAAACGATATTCAGATTTGGACCTGCCCCTGCTCGATACTTATTTTGCGATGGCAAGAGGCTATCAGGGACCCGCGGGTGATGTAAAGGCTTTGGCGATGAAAAAATGGTTTCATACAAACTATCATTATATGGTTCCTGAAATTGATGATAAAACCGATATCAGGCTGGTTGGCACGAAGCCCTTTGACGAATATAAAGAAGCGGAAAAACTCGGAGTGCGGACGAAGCCGGTCGCAATCGGCGCGTTTACACTTTTGAAGCTTTTAAGATATACGGGAACAAAAACGGCGGTGGATTATATAGACGCAGTTTCCAAAGCATATGCCGAGTTACTTGTTAAATTTCATGAAATGGGCGCAGAATGGATACAGTTTGATGAACCAACGCTCGTCCGCGATCTGACGGAAGAGGACATCGCGTTATTTGAGAAACTTTACAGGAATATCCTTTCTAAAAAATGCGGCGCAAAGGTGCTGCTTCAGACCTATTTCGGAGATATCCGGGACGGTTATAAAAATGTGGTTTCCCTCGGCTTTGATGGAATTGGCCTCGATTTTATCGAGGGCAAAAAAACGCTGGAATTAATAAACACGTTTGGATTTCCTGACGATAAGCTGCTGTTTGCGGGCGTTGTAAATGGTAAAAACATCTGGAGAAACAATTACCAAAAGACTCTTTCGCTGATAACAGAGCTAAAACAAAAAGGAATCCTTGCGGTAATTAGTTCCTCCTGTTCCCTGCTTCACGTTCCATATACCCTGAAAAATGAAACGACGCTTTCGGATGATTATAGAAAGCATTTTGCTTTCGCGGAAGAAAAGCTTGCGGAGCTTGCCGGGTTAAAAGAACTTGCGGACAGGGAGGATTATCCGGCCACAGATGTCTTTCAGGAAAATGCAAAGCTTTTTGAAAATAGAATCGATTGTTATGACGCAGCCGTTCGGAAAAGGAGTTCTGAAATTGGAGAGAGTAACTTCACGAGGCTTCCTGCATTTGAAGAAAGAGAAGCCATTCAGAAAAAAGAATTCAGCCTGCCGTTATTTCCGACGACAACAATCGGTTCCTTCCCGCAGACGGCAGACGTGAAGTCAAACCGCACCGCATTCAGAAAAGGCAGTATCAGCGAGGAGCAATATGTAAAATTCAATCGCCTAAAAATTGCCGAATGTGTTGCGCTGCAGGAGGAAATCGGTTTCGATGTGCTTGTTCACGGTGAGTTTGAAAGAAACGATATGGTCGAATATTTCGGGGAGCAGCTAAAAGGTTATTTATTTACCGAAAAGGCGTGGGTACAGTCTTACGGTACACGCTGCGTAAAGCCGCCGATTGTTTGGGGGGATATTTCCCGCGATAAGCCCATGACGGTAGAGTGGTCGGTCTATGCCCAAAGCCTTACGAAAAGGCCTGTGAAAGGGATGCTGACCGGCCCGGTAACCATACTCAACTGGTCGTTCCCGCGTGAAGATATCTCCTTGAAAGAGATCGCTTATCAGATCGCGCTTGCGATCCGCGATGAAGTGCTTGACCTGGAGGCAAACGGGATCAAAATGATTCAGGTAGACGAAGCGGCGCTTCGCGAGAAGCTTCCTCTGCGCAGATCCGATTGGTACGGCGAATATCTTGATTGGGCGATTCCGGCTTTCCGCCTTGTTCACAGTGGCGTGAAAGCGGAAACTCAAATTCATACGCATATGTGTTACAGCGAGTTTACCGATATGATCCCTGCTATCGACCGCATGGATGCCGACGTGATCACCTTCGAAGCATCGCGCTCCGATTTGCTGATACTCGATTCGCTGAAAGAAAACCATTTCAAAACGGAGGTAGGGCCGGGCGTATATGATATCCACTCGCCGCGGGTGCCGTCAATCGAGGAGATAAAAGCGGCGATCAAAAAGATGCTCAAAAAAATCGATTCCAAAAAGCTGTGGGTCAATCCGGACTGCGGACTAAAAACAAGAGGAGTTGCCGAGACTGCCGCAAGCCTTAAAAACTTAGTGGAGGCGGCAAAGCAGGTGAGAAATGAAAACAATGGAACTCTTTAAGAAAAAGACCGTATTCTCATACGAGGTATTTCCGCCGAAGCGAAATGCAGATGTCAGCACGATCTATGAAACGCTTGCGGTATTAAAAAATCTGGGTCCTGATTTTATCAGCGTGACCTATGGCGCGGGCGGCGGAGAGAATGGCGGAAAAACCTTTCAGATCGCCTCCGCAATTAAAAAGGATTACGGCATCGAGAGCGTGGCGCATCTGTCCGGCATCGGGCATACAAAGGCAGAGATACGCAACAGGCTCGATGAGCTGCGCAGTGCGGGAATAGAAAACATATTGGCTCTGCGGGGAGATATGCCGCACGACGGTTATACGGCGGGAGATTTTCCTTATGCGTGCGATTTGATTTCGTATATGAAGGAACACGGAGATTTTCATGTGATCGCTGCCTGCTACCCGGAAGGGCATATTGAAACAAATAGTAAGGCGGAAGATATCCGTAATCTAAAGACGAAGGTTGACGCGGGCGCGGATCAGTTAATCTCGCAACTTTTCTTTGACAACGATTATTTTTATTCTTTTATGGAACGATGCCGGTCGATCGGCATCATGGTTCCTGTGGAAGCCGGCATTATGCCGGTCGTCAATAAAAAACAAATCGAACGCATGACGCTCTTATGCGGCGCGTCCGTACCCAAAAAACTTGCGGCAATAATGGATCGCTATGGGAATGATCCTGCCTCCATGCGCGATGCGGGAATTGCGTATGCGATTGACCAGATTGCGGATTTGATTGCGCAGGGAGTCGAGGGCATTCATCTTTACACCATGAATCAACCGTATATCTCACAAAAGATTTATGAAGCGACACATGATTTACAAAGTAAAACATGTATCATTAAGATTGAATGAGAAAAATAATCGACCGGATGGATTCCTCCAAATAGACATCGTAATCAATGAAGTCATGCTGGTGAAATACGACTTCGTGACAATAATCTTCGACGATGTGGAAAATCAAATGTATTTTTTCGTCGGCGTTTTTAAGTAAAATTCCCGATTTTTCAAAAATGTACTTGATCAAGTTAGAGGTTTCCAGCTCGAATTCCAACAGAAATTTTGCGACATGCGGATCGTTCTCCATGGCGTTTAGTTCTTGATGCATGTTTTTAAGCTGCATGTGTGTCTGAGCGGAATATTCAATAATCTTTTTTAAAAGAGCCGTCAGCGTTTGCGTGGAAACCTCGGGCTGCATCAAAAGGTTGAAATCAAAGCTTTCCAGAGCCGTGCGGACGGTAGTCTGCAGTTTGCGCGAAAAAGCGCTAATGACGGCTGCCAGAATATCATTCTTATTTTTGAAATAGCTGTATACGATACCGGTAGATACACCTGCCCGCTTGGCGATTTCCGCCGTGTTTGTATTGTAATAGCCCTTTTCACAGAACAATTCCAATCCGGCGCTTACGATTCTTTCTTTTTTCTCTATCGCCCGCTGCTGCTGCGGCGTGCGAATCTGTTTCTCATCCATCGCTTCTCACTCCATGCTCCATGAAAAAAACTGACTTTTGTTTAAAATCGCGGCGGTAATTTTTCCTTAAAGGCAGAGAAGATCCCAATAAAAATAAGCAAATCAATGACAAATGTAATTTGGTAAAAGTGAAAAAGATGACATATTGCACATGCCTGCAAAAACACTTTTGGATATACTAAAAAGGTGTGTTAGCGGGCGGATCTCTATTTTTTAGTTTAATCTTGCCGCCTTCAAAAGTCAATACAAAATGTGAAAAAAATTTCACATTTTGTATTGACTTTTGGAACAGGAATGCTAAAATAAAAAAGTGAAATATGAAAAAAAATTCATATTCTAATGAACAATTATAAAAAAGATTTGCCAAATAAAATAAAATTAGCAATCATGATTTATGACGGAGGAAAATGATGAGAATGAAAAAGACAGTGACCGGAATCGGAGCCGGCGTCGTTTTAATCGGAGGAGCCGTATTTTTTACGGCATTTGCAGGAAAGCCGGCATCCTATGCGGCTGCTGAGGCGGTGTATGCTTCGGTGGCTCAGGAGGTGGAGGTGACCGGCGATGTGCATGGAGAGCAGGAGACGACCTATTATGCGCAGGTCACTGCGCCGATCAGTATGCTGACTCTTTCGGTCGGGGACAGCGTAAGCAGTGGCGAGCAATTGCTTGCCTATGATACGTCCGATCTGGAAAAGGCGGTGGAGGAGGCAGTACTGACCGCCGAGTCGAGCGAGAGCAGCGTTAAGGGACAGGTGCAGGAGAGCAATGAAAATAAGGCCAAATATGATCAGGCAGCTATTGATGAGATGATTTATCAGTATTTATATGCGGCCGCCAGAGCGGATTCCAACGGACTTTCCCAGGATCAGTATCAGGAGGGTTGGGATATCAACTGCATCGCGGATGGAATCAACCAGCGGATCGCGGGAAAACAGAATTCCGTCGCGGAAAAGACAAAGGAAATGAACGGAATCGAGGATAAGACTTCCCAGCAGTACAAGGATCTCGTTTCGCAGATCGGTGATTTGAATGTCGAAATTGCATCGCTTCAAAAGGATCTTACGAATCTGCCAAATGGCGAGATGACACCGGAGGAATACGCGCATTATACGAGCGATACAAATCTGATGGAGGATATTACCAGAAACTGGACACAGGCCACGACAGAAAAGAGCGCATATGAAAACCAGATTCTAAATAGCCATCAAAAGGAACAACTGGAAAAAACGCACGAGCTGACGGAGCTTGGCGCGAGCACGGCGCAGGAAAATCTGATCAAGGCGCAAGCCGGCGTGTTTGCCGATTTTTCCGGCATTGTGACGCTGCTGCCTGTAAAGCAGGGCGCCGTCGTTGCGAAAGGCACGCCGCTCCTTACGATGGAGAGCAGCGAAGAATTAAAGGTAGACACACAGGTATCCAAATATGATATCGGAAAAATAAAAGAAGGACAGCGCGCGCTGATTACGGTTGCCGGAAACGAATATGACGGAATCGTGAGTGAAATCAAACGCTTTGCGCAGGGAGTGACCTCCGACAAGGCGAAGGTGACGGTTGCCGTTCACATTGATAATCCCGATGAGAATGTGTATCTTGGCTTGGAAGCGGATGTGACGATTTATACGCAGGAAAAGGAGCAGGTGCTTACGATTCCGGCAGAAGCCCGCTATGTGGATGATAACGGCGATTATTGCTATGTGATCAGGGATGGCGTCGTGGCAAAGCAGTACTTTACGTCAGGCATCGGCTCGGATGAGACGGTCGAGGTTTTGGATGGAATCAAAGAAGGCGAGGTCGTCATCACGGATGCCGTTACCGATGAGC
>CAZMIX010000012.1:18670-52644 GCA_964566545.1 uncultured Lachnospiraceae bacterium
ATCGGCAGGAAGGCAGTGTCAAAATGAGATTTCTTACAAGGCCGGAAAAAGAAAAGCCGCTCAAGGATATTCATGATATGAGCGAAATCACCTCTTTGGAGGAGCTGTCACAGGAGGAATCGGAAAACGGTGTTTTAATAGAATTTAAAAATGTTTCAAAGGAATATAAACGTGGTGACCGGATTTTTTATGCGCTCAAGGATGTGAATCTCACCATTTATGAAGGCGAGCTAGTCGTGATTTTAGGCCCGTCCGGTGCCGGCAAGAGCACGCTTCTCAATCTGCTTGGCGGCATGGATTCCGCGAGCGGAGGGGAAATTTGGTTTGACGGAGAGGATTTGACGACGTTTACGGATAACCAATTGACGCAGTACCGGGCGGGAAACGTCGGCGTCGTATTCCAGTTTTATAATCTCATTCCGACCCTGACCGCCTATGAAAATGTGGCGCTGATGCGCGATATAGAAAAAAATACGCTGGATCCGAAGGAGGCGCTTGCGGCTGTCGGTCTTGCGGATCATATGCACCAGTTTCCTTCCCAGATGTCGGGCGGCGAGCAGCAGCGGACATCGATTGCGCGTGCGGTTGCCAAAAATCCGAAGCTGTTGTTATGCGATGAGCCAACCGGCGCGCTCGATACGGATACTGGGAGGGATGTGCTTTCGCTTTTGCAGCGCATGAGCCGGGAAAGAAAGCGGACGGTCATCATGGTGACGCATAACAGCTCCTTTGCTGACATTGCGAATACGGTCATCCGCGTGAAAAACGGAACGATCAAGGACGTGACAAAAAATGCCCATCCGAAAGATGCAGACGAGGTGAGCTGGTGATGCTGTTAAGAAAATTATGGAGAGATTTGCTGCAAAATAAAACTCAGTTCCTTTCCATTTTCCTGATGTCATTCGTAGGCATGTGGATTTTTGTAGGGCTGGATGCGGAAAGCTCCGGTGCAGGGCAGGCTGCCGATACGTATTATGAGGAATATAACCTTGCCGATTTGTGGGTACAGGGTGCTGATTTTTCGGAGGATGACTTAAAAAGCGTGCTGTCCGCCAAGGGCGTCAAAAATGCGGAGCGGCGGTTTTTACTGAATGGGACAGCGGAGCTTGAGGGGAATCCTTATCTGTATATCGGTTTTCTAACATCAAATGACATTTCAAAGCTCGTGCTGACGCAGGGAGAGGCATACAAAGAGGGCAAGGATGGCATCTGGATCACGGGGGATTTTGCAAAAGCGAAGCGCCTTGAAATCGGCGATACCCTTTCGGTAAAAATCAAAGGACAGAAGGCGGAGAGCATCATCCGCGGCTTCGTCGAGTCTCCGGAATATATCTATTACATATCAGATACGGATATGATGTATCCTGATTATACGAAATACGGGCTTGTGTTTCTGTCCGATACGCAGTATCCGGATCAGGCGCTTCCGATCTATAACCAGATTTTGATAGATGCGGATGATTCGGTCGATTTGCAGGTGATGAAGGAAGAAGTGGAAGCGCTACTAGACCGGGAT
The DNA here is from genome assembly GCA_964566545.1 of uncultured Lachnospiraceae bacterium. Taxonomy (GTDB): domain Bacteria; phylum Bacillota; class Clostridia; order Lachnospirales; family Lachnospiraceae; genus JAEYFP01. The sequence continues at coordinate 20,187 of CAZMIX010000012.1, forward strand.
GATGTGGTTGTTACAGACAGAAAGCAAAATATGAGCTACCAGACATTTGATTCCGAGGTCAGCCAGCATAAAGCGATGGGCGTCATGTTTTCCACCGTATTCCTTTTGATCGCACTGCTCGGTATCGTGACGACGATGGCGCGGGTTACGTCAAATCAGCGGACGCAGATCGGCACGATGAAGGCACTCGGCTTTTCTAAATGGGTCATCACGAAACATTATGTTTCCTATGGGCTTGTAATCAGCCTTGTGGGCAGTCTGCTAGGCGCCTGGGTCGGGTACTATACGTTTCCTAAGCTGATCCTCAGCATGTTTGAGGGTGTTTATAAGGTGCCGAATCTGCGCGGAGCGTTTACTTCTTCCTCCGCCTTAGCGATCGTGTTTGCCGTTGTCATATCGACGTTTGTAAGTTTTTTAGCATGCAGAAAGGAACTGGCAGACCCGCCTGCCGTGACACTAAAGCCTGCGGCGCCAAAGAAAATAAAGCATAGCGCGCTGGAAAAAAGCCGTTTCTGGCTGATGCTGAATTTCTCCACGCAGTGGAATTTAAGAGATGTGCTCCGCAATAAGGTGAGAAGCATCATGGGAATTGTCGGCGTTACCGGCTGTACAATGCTGATGCTTTGTGCGTTTGGCTGCCGTGATGCGGTCAAGGGCATGGTGGATAAAATGTACGGGGAGCTTCTGACCGGAGAGAATAAAATCATGCTTTCTTCCGAAACGGACTATGCGGAGGCGTTTGACTATGCGAAGCAATACGGAGGTCAGATGGTGGAAGAGGCCGCTGTCGAATTTCTATCGGACAGCGCGCGTAAAAACGGAACGGTAACGGTCGTCGATAACGGAAATTATATTCACTTTCAGGATGAAACGCTTAAGAACATTCCGCTGACCCAAAACGGGATCGCTTTAACCCGTAAGATGGCGCAAAATTTAAACGTGAAGCAGGGCGATTTTATTAAATGGCATGTGATCGGCGATGACGAGTGGCAATATACACGGATTTCACAGATTTACAGGAACCCGTCCATGCAGGGCATCGCTATGACGCGCGATACATTTGAGTCGCTGGAGTACACCTTTATGCCGACGTCCATCTGGACGAATAAATCCGTACCGAAATCGCTGTCTGACGAAGATGCGGTACAGGCGGTGTTAAATATAGCCGAAATGAAATCGGGGTTTCATGAAAATATGGAGATGATGAATGTCATGATCGGAATGATGGTGACAGGGGCCGTTGTGCTGGGACTCGTCGTTCTTTATAATCTCGGTGTGCTGTCTTTTGTGGAAAAAATGCGCGAAATCGCCACGCTCAAGGTGCTTGGTTTTAAATCGATCAGAATTCGCGGCATTTTGCAAAAGCAGAATATCTGGCTCACGGTGCTCGGCATTTTGTTCGGCATTCCAATTGGTTACGGGCTTCTCCTCTTAATCTGCGGCACGATGTCTGAAACGATGGATTTGATCCCGGTCATTTCGATGCTATCCTATTTTTATTCGGTCGGCGGCACGTTTCTCGTCTCGATCGGCGTCAATCTGATGCTGTCCGGTAAGGTGAAGACGATCGATATGGTGGATGCCCTAAAGGGAGTAGAATAGAGTAATGCATAAAACAATTGCATAAAGAAATAAAATAATTTTAACATGGAATTATTATTAATTTCATGTTAAAATTATTTTATACGTGCGCATATATGCGCGGGATATTTTTGTGGCAACCGCTGCAGAACAGAAAACATAGGATGGTGGAAGTAACATGGATTATGAAATAACATCCATACGGGACAACTGGATTTTTATCCGACATAATTACAGGGATGAATTAGACGGCTTTATTATGCTGATTAAGAGTATAGAAGGGGAACTAGACGGCAGAATCATTCAGGTAGACAGCGATGTGATTCAGTATACAATTGACAAAGACCCTTACCGTCTCGTTTACCGGTGGGATACGAAAGAGGGAATCGCCGTCATTCTTGAAAATATGAATGATGAGGAAGCGGTGCTTCAGATGCTACAGTATCATTTTGAAAAACTCAACGATTAAATAGCAAAAAGGAGCAGACGGATTTTGAATTTATCTGCTCCTTTTTAGTGCCGGAAAATTCTGCTATTCGTGCCGCAGCGCTTCAATCGGGTTTAGCTTCGCAGCTTTTTTTGCGGGGTAAATGCCGAAGAACAGGCCGACGCAGGAGGAGAACAAACTTGCGATCAACACCGTGCCGATCGTCACCTTGGCCGTGTACCCTATAAGGGCACAGATGCCGAAGGCACCCAAAATACCGATCAAAATGCCGATAATACCGCCAATTAAGGTGATGATTGCCGATTCGGAAAGAAACTGCGTCAAAATGGATTCGGTTCTGGCGCCGAGCGCTTTGCGGATACCGATTTCGCGTGTGCGTTCCGTGACGGATACAAGCATGATATTCATAACGCCGATACCGCCGACGAGCAGCGAGATAGAGGCAACAAAAATGATGAAAATCGTAATAATATTCAAGACGTTGTCAATCATGGAAAGCTGGTCGTTGAAATCCTCCAGCAAGAACAGTCCTTCGCCGCGCACATTATAGCGGGCTTCCAAAAGATTGATTGTGGCCGTATAGATTTCTTTGGAATATTCGGCTCCCTCGCCGACGATGTATGCGCCGTCAAAGCCTTCTATATAAAAACCAAAGGCAGAATTTAATACGGTGTAGGGCATCTCGATTTTGACTCGATCGGCCTCGCCGGTCAGCATGTTGAGCATGGCGGAGGTGCTGTTCTGACGGATACCCATAACGTATAGCTCGACAGTGGAGCCGTACAGCGTCACCTCAAAGGGCATTCCGATGACGTTTTCCGTCGTTCCGAACAGGCTTTTTGCGCCGCTTTCTGAGATGACGCATCCCTTGTCGCCGTTTTCGACGTTCTCACGGCTGAAATAAGTACCCTTGATAATCGGCTCGTTGGAAACATACAGCAGTCCCTCCGTGCCGGCATCGATGATCGCATCTAGATCCTGTCCTTTTGCACCGCTGACCGTGCCGCCCCACATGCTGTAGTTAGGTGTAACTGCCTTGACATGCGGCACTTTTTCCTGAATCGCATCGAAATCATCCTGTGTAAATTCCAAAAGATTTTCTTTTTGTTTCGTCGAATCCAAATATACGTAAAGCTGTCCGCCCGCATAGCTGTTTAACTCATCATTGATTCCGGCCTTGACTCCGTTACCGATTGAAATGATCATGATAACGGAGGAAATACCGATAATAATGCCAAGCATTGTGAGCAGGGAACGACCCTTATTTGATTTTATGTTGGCAACTGCCATTTTTAAATACTCTATAAATTGTGTCATGTTTTGGCTCCAAGCCTCCTGATGTCTGTTAGATGCGTTCCACGGTTAATCGAGAGCGGCTCCGGCATTGACGGAAGTATCCGCCTCCGAGATCTCTTCTTCATCCGAAGCGCCGGTATCCGTTTCATCCGGATCTTCTTTCTGCGGCAGAACCGGCGTAGCCTTCATACCGTCCTCAATCTGGATCGTATAATCGTTGACGAGCAGATCACCCATCTCAATTCCGGACTTGATTTCGATAAAGGTATCAGATGTAACGCCCGTTGTTACATTACGCCTTGTGACGATGCCATCCTTTACAATATAGCAGAAGGAGCCGGCATTGTCGGTATTGATTGTTTCGACGGGAGCGAGCAGCACTTGATCCGCTTTGGCCACATGTATGATGACCTTTGCCTCCACACCGAGAAAAATAGTATCGTCAGGATTATCAATTTGTACCTGTGCGGTGATGACAGGCGTTCCTTGTTCGTTGTTCTGTGCTTTTTTATTAATTTTAGTAATACTGCCTATATAGGTGTTTCCGGCGATTGTGATATCGGCGATCTGGCCAATGGAGATTTTATCAAGATTATATTTTGTGATGGTTACATCAACATAAACTTCCTGTGTGCTTTCTACCGTGAGCAGAGGGCCGCCCTTTGCCACAAGAGAGCCGCTGACTGCAGTAGCTTCCGTGATGATGCCGTCAAAATCCGAGCGAATGCCGGCCTGCGCGGCTGCAAGCTCTACAGAGGCCTGCGAAGCGGAAAGCTGTGTTATTTCGTTATCTACCTTAAGCTTTTCTTTTTGGTTTGCATCTAGGATCGCATTTTTGGCAGCTTCCATCTTGGATTCATCCTTGGCCAGATAGCTTTGCATATCGGAGAGCAGATTTTGCGCTTCTGCAAGCTGTTTGCTTTCGTCAGCCGTATTGACAAGGCTGGAGGTAGAAGACATTGCCCCACTCAATTTAGCCTCCTCTGTGCTGATGTCAGTCAGGCTGTTCTGCAAATCAACGTAGCGTTGGTGATTTGGATCACTAGAGTCTGCGATAGCATTTTGTGAAAGGCTGCTGACCTCCTTCTGAATGGAAGCGGCTTCTTCGCTCTTTGTATTTAGTTTTTTCTGCAGGCCGTCTCTGACGCACTGCGCGGACTGGGACACATCATAGGTTTTGTTTGCGATCGCATAGTTAAGATCATTGATATACGCGCGCTGTGCTACGATCAAAAGCTTATAAAGCTCCACATTTGCGGAGGCAATTTGATAATCGGTCTTGTTTTGGGAGCTTTCCGAAAGGTTGTGGTTATAGTCGGCGCTTGCAGAGGTGGCTGTCAACGCAGCTTTTTGTGCGGCAACCTCTAAATCAGATGTATCAAAGGTAACTAAAACATCTTCCGCCTTTACCACGTCACCCACCTTGTAATCACATTTTTGAATCGTTGTGCCAACAGGTGCAAAGTATGTTTTAGAAACGGAGCTTTTGACAAATCCCGAGGTGCTGATTGTCTCCTCAACGGAGCCGGCAGCAGCTTCCGTGACCGAAACCGGAAGTCCGTTACTTGCGGCGACTGCATTTCTGACGACGCTTGCGGCGATGATCACGACAATAAGAATCGCCGCAATAATAGCTATTTTACGCCCCTTCTTTTTAGGACGTTTTTTTTCGGGGGCAAGGGAAACTTCCTCTAAATCAGGATCGTTGTCGGATATAGCCTTTGAATCAGCGGACTCCGGTATCGATATATTGTCCCCTTCCGACAAAATTGCCGGTTCTGTTTCCAGTGTGTGCTTACGCTTCATTTGAATCCTCCTCATGATAGTAATCTGCTTCAATTTCACCATCTTTTATTTTAACAACACGCTTTGCCTGTTCGGCAATTTCTTCGTCGTGGGTAATTAGGATTACGGTATGTCCTTCTTTATGAAGTTCCTTCAAAATATGAATGATTTCTCTTGTGGAATGGGAATCCAGATTGCCGGTCGGCTCATCGGCTAAAATAATTGGCGGAGCCTGTGCGACCGCGCGGGCGATCGCGACACGCTGCTGCTGGCCGCCGGACATTTCTGCAGGATGATGCGACATCCGGGAGCCGAGTCCGACCTTTTCAAGTGCGGTAATGGCGAGTTGTTCCCGTTTGCTGTGAGAAACGCCCCGGTACATCAGCGGGAGTTCCACATTTTCCAGCGCCGTCAATCCGGCAATCAGGTTAAAGCCCTGAAAAACAAAGCCGATTTCCTGATTGCGGATATCGGACAGCTCGTTGTCCGTCATGTTTGAGACATCATGTCCGTCGAGGTAGTATTTTCCGCGTGTCGGGACATCGAGACATCCGAGCATATTCATTAATGTGGATTTTCCGCTTCCGGAGTGTCCGATGATTGCAACAAACTCTCCTCTGTGAATAATCAGATTGACGTGATTTAAGGCCCGAACCTCATTTTCGCCGGGGTTATAAATTTTGCACATGTTCTTAATTGTAATTAATGCTTCCAATTGCCCCTCCTCATAGTGCGCCTGCTTTTTCTGAAAAACTGTATTAAATTAATAATACAATAATACAGGCAATGAAAACTGTCAATACTAAAAATAATAAATGCTTTTAACAAAAAAAAGAAGTTACATATGTCATATAAAATATGACAAAAGAATAACAGGTTAATGATGGGAAACGTGTATTCTCTTAAACTATAACGAATAAAACATAAAAAGTATTTCAATATCTATGAAAAAAGATTTAAGTTTTAATTAAAAAACACTAGATATAGATAAAAAAAGACTTTTTATTGAACGACTCTTCATCTTATGGTATACTTATTTAGGAAATACAAAGGATGGAGAGAGAACGGATGAAAGGGAATTATGCCAATATTATTGTAAATATTTCACATGAAAATCTGGATAAGACCTTTCAGTATAAAATACCGGAGACGATGCAGGGAATACTATGTGTTGGGGATTATGTCAGCATTCCGTTCGGCAGAGGCAATCGCCTTATTAATGGGTATATATTGGAGATTACCGAAAAGGCGGAGTTTGCGCCGGAAAAGCAGAAGGAGATTGCCGGAATCGTAAATGACAGCAGTCTTGTGGAATCCAGATTGATCCAGCTTGCCTGGTGGATGAAGGAGAACTATGGATCAACGATGATTGCCGCCTTAAAGACCGTGCTTCCCATCAAAAAGAAAATGAAAGAAAAAGAAGAGCGTTCGGTTCGGCTGTTGGTTTCTGATGCAAAGGCCGCGGAGCACCTCGCTTTTTATGAAAAGAAGCACCGGACGGCGCGGGCACGACTGCTATCCGAGCTGATGCGGGAGAAAACTATTGATTACCGCCTTGTAACCGGAAAGCTGAACATTTCACCGTCTACAATAAAACTAATGGAGGAGCAGGGCGTTCTTTCCATAGAAGCGGCAAGGATTTACCGAAATGTGCTGCCGAGCGGGGTCAAAACGGAAAAGAAAGAATTGAATGAGTTGCAGAGGCCGGTGGCGGAGAAAATTATCGCCGATTACAAACAGGACGAACGAAATACCTATTTGATTCGCGGCGTTACCGGAAGCGGAAAGACCGAGATTTATATGGAGGTAATTGAGGAGGTCATAAAGAGCGGCAGACAGGTAATTGTCCTGATTCCTGAAATTGCCCTGACCTATCAGACGGTTCTGCGTTTTTACAAGCGATTTGGTGAGCGGGTATCGACGCTTCATTCGAAGCTTTCGGATGGGGAAAAATATGATCAATTTGAGCGCGCAAAAAATAAGGAAATTGACGTCATGATCGGACCTCGATCCGCCCTGTTTACGCCATTTCCGGAGCTTGGACTGATTATTATCGATGAGGAGCATGAAAGCTCATATAAAAGCGAGACGATGCCGAAATACCATGCCAGAGAGGTTGCATGCGAGCTCGCAAGGCTTTATGGTGCGTTTGTGATTCTCGGCTCAGCGACACCGTCGCTGGAGGCCTATTACCGAGCCAAACGGGGAGACTACCAATTATTTTCTCTTGACAGCCGGGCGCTGGATGCGAAGCTGCCGTCTGTCGATATTGTGGATTTGCGAAAAGAATTAAAGGAGGGCAACCGTTCGATATTCAGCAGGCTGCTCAGGGAAAAAATAGAAGAGCGTCTCGCAAGGGAAGAGCAGGTCATGCTTTTTTTGAACAGGCGTGGCTTCGCGGGATTTATTTCCTGTCGTTCATGCGGACATGTGATGAAATGCCAACACTGCGACGTGTCGCTTTCGAGGCACGCAGGCGGCCGGCTTGTTTGTCACTACTGCGGCTATGAACAGCCGGATGTGAAGATCTGCCCCGAATGCGGATCTTCGTTTATCGGCGGGATGCGCGCCGGCACGGAGCAGATCGAGCAGCAGATTAAGCGTGCGTTTCCCTACGCAAATGTGCTGCGTATGGATGCGGATACGACAAGAAAAAAAGACGGTTACGATCAAATATTAAGCACGTTTGCCAACCGGGAGGCTGATATCCTTGTCGGCACGCAGATGATCGTAAAGGGACATGATTTTCCCTATGTGACGCTTGTGGGTATTCTTGCTGCGGATCTGTCGTTAAATATCAATGACTACCGCTCTGCGGAACGCACATTTCAATTGTTGACGCAGGCGGCGGGGAGAGCCGGCAGAGGCGATCGGGAAGGGGAGGTCGTCATTCAGACCTACAACCCGGAGCATTACAGCATCGTGGCGGCTTCCAAGCAGGACTATTCCGCTTTTTACGAAGAAGAAATCGGCTATCGGTCGCTGATGGATTATCCGCCGGCCGGCCATATGCTCGCAATATTAATAGAAGGAACGGACGAAGCCAAAACAGCTTCTTATAGCTGTGAATTGGCAGAGAGCCTGAAATATGATATAATATCGGAGGATATCATGTCGCGCCGCAGCGAAGCGGAGTGCGCATCCGATCCATCATCGAAACCTGCGGTTTCAATGATAGGCCCGGCAGATGCATCCGTGCGCAAGATCAGCGATATCTACCGCAGGATGATTTATTTAAAAGCAAAGGACTACGAACAATTAAAGAAATTAAAGGACAGGGCGGAAGAGTTTCTTGAGGAACATAAGCAGCAGACGATCCGCATCACCTTTGATTTTGATCCGGTAAATTAGCAGGAAAGAGGGAACGGAAATGGCATTACGGACAATCAGAGAAATAGGAGACGAGGTTCTCACGAAGCAGTGTAAGGAAGTGAAGGAAATGACACCGCGACTGAAGACGCTTATTGAGGATATGCTGGAGACGATGCATGAGGCGGAGGGTGTCGGGCTTGCGGCTCCGCAGGTAGGAATTTTAAAAAGAATAGTCGTGATCGATACAGGAGACAGTTCACACGTGCTGATCAATCCGCGTCTCGTAGAGACGTCTGGAGAGCAGACCGGCAATGAGGGCTGCTTAAGTGTTCCAGGCAAGATCGGCGTCGTGACAAGGCCGAATTATGCGAAGGTGATTGCGCTTGATATCAATATGAAGCCGATTGAGGTTGAGGGAACAGAACTTAAGGCGCGCGCCATCTGCCACGAGCTTGACCATTTGGACGGGCATCTGTATGTCGACAAGGTTGAGGGCAGACTCATGAGTATCGAAGAGCTTGATGACGATGCGGAAGAAGAGGATGAGGAATGAAGATCGTATTTATGGGAACCCCGGATTTCGCGGTGTCAATATTGAAAGCGCTGATCGACAGTCCGCATGAGGTGACGGCTGTCGTGACACAGGAGGATAAGCCAAAGGGCAGAGGGAAGGAGCTTTCCGAAACGCCTGTAAAGAAATGTGCGAAGGAGGCGGGAATTCCCGTTTTCCAACCGGCCAAGATCAAGACGGTCGAAGCGGTAGAAACACTCAGGGGCTTTGAGGCTGATATTTTTGTCGTGGCTGCCTTCGGACAGATCCTGTCTAAGGAAATCCTGGAAATGCCGCGGTTTGGCTGCATCAATGTACATGCCTCCCTACTGCCGAAATATCGAGGTGCTGCGCCGATTCAATGGGCGATCATCGACGGCGAAAAAGAAACGGGCGTTACGATCATGCAGATGGAGGAAGGTCTGGATACGGGCGATATGCTGTTAAAGGCGGCTGTTTCGATCGAAAGAGCGGAAACGGGCGGCAGTCTGCACGACAAGCTGGCAGAGGTCGGCGCCGTACTTTGCATTGAAGCATTAGGGCAGATCGAAAAGGGGAATGCCGTGCCTGTCAAACAGAATGATGCCGATTCGTGCTACGCTAAAATGCTGACGAAATCGCTTGGGCTGCTGCAATTTGAGAAAAGTGCGGCAGAGCTGGAGCGGCTCATCAGAGGACTTAATCCGTGGCCGGGCACTTATACGTACTACCAGGGGAAAACATTAAAAATATGGTGCGGGGCGATGTGCGGCGAGAAGGCATCAGGGGAGCCGGGTACGGTTGCAAAAGTGACGCAGGATGCTGTTTATGTGAATACGGGAGAAGGGCTTTTGCAAATAAAGGAGATGCAGCTTGAAGGCAAGAAGCGAATGATGACGGAGCAGTTTTTGCTTGGTTGCAAGGTGTTTGCAGGAGAAGCCTTTGAAAATCGGCCGTTTTTATCGGCAGAGCAATTATAAAGCGAGGAGATGAATGAATGGGATATTATAATTATTATCCATACTTTGATAGCACCTACATTTTTGTACTGATTGGAGCCATTCTTTCGATATGGGCATCCGCAAGGGTGAAATCAACTTATTCCAAATATGCGTGCGTGGTAAGCAGGAGCGGCATCACGGGTGCGGAGGCGGCCAGTCGGATTTTACGCGGCGCGGGCATTTATGATGTGTCTGTGCAGCATGTATCGGGAAGTCTGACCGACTATTTTGATTCACGTAGCAAGGTGCTGCGTTTGTCGGACAGCGTTTACGGCTCGGCTTCCGTTGCGGCGATCGGTGTCGCGGCGCATGAATGCGGCCACGCGATGCAGCATAATGAGGATTATTTTCCGCTGAAGCTGCGCAGTGCGATCGTTCCGGTGGCAAATTTCGGCTCGAAGGCGGGCATCCCGATCATCATTGCCGGCGTAGTGTTTTCTTATTTTCAGCCGCTGATTACAGTTGGCATTTTGCTGTTTTCCATCGGCGTCGCTTTTCAGCTCGTGACGCTGCCGGTGGAATTTGACGCTTCCAGACGCGCGCTTGCCGTGCTGGAGAGTTCCGGCATGTTACAGGAGCAGGAGCTTGGCTATTCCAAAAAGGTGCTGCAGGCGGCGGCTCTGACCTATGTGGCGGTAGCGGCCGCATCGATTTTACAGCTTTTACGGTTGATCCTGCTGTTTGGCGGAGGAAGAAGGAGACGTGACTAACGACAGACTGATTATATTGGAAACGCTTCTTGCGATCGGACAGAGGGAAGCGTACAGCCACCTTATTATCAAGGATGTGCTGGATAAATACGCTTATCTGGACAGGCAGGAGCGCAGCTTTATCAAGCGCGTGACAGAAGGAACGCTGGAGCGGCAAATGGAGCTGGACTATCTTATCGACCTGTTCAGCAATACGAAGACTAAAAAGATGAAGCCGGTCATCCGCACGATTCTCGAAATGGGCGTCTACCAGTTAAAATATATGGATGCGGTTCCGGTCTCCGCGGTGTGCAACGAATCGGTGAAGCTTGCGGAGAAAAAGGGCTTTCGCACGCTGAAGGGCTTTGTAAACGGTATTTTGCGTAATATTGCAAGAAATCTGGACGCTGTCGCTTATCCGGACAGAGAGACGGATCTCCTCTCTTATTTTTCCGTCCGTTATTCGATGCCCAAGTGGATCGTCGGCTTGTTTTTAGAGGAACAGGGCGAGGAAACGACCGAGAAGCTGCTTCAGGCGTTTTTGGAGCCCAGGGCAGTCACGATACGGACAAACCTTTCTAAAATTTCAGTGTTGGAATTGAAAAAAAATTTACGGGAGGAAGGCATGCAGGTCGAGCAGGCGCCGTATTTGTCCTATGCGCTACATCTGGTCAAGACGGATGTACTCGCCGAGCTTCCTTCTTTTCAAAAGGGTTATTTCCAGGTGCAGGATATCAGCTCCATGCTCGTTTGTGAATTGGCCGATATTCGGCACGGCAGCCATGTGATCGACGTGTGCGCCGCACCGGGCGGAAAGGCGCTTCATGCGGCAGACCTGCTGGGCGGAAGCGGGTATGTAGAGGCCAGAGATTTAACGGAAGCAAAGATCAGGCTGCTTGAAGAGAATATACGAAGGTGTAAGCTTTCAAATATTGGCGCCGCCGTGCGTGATGCAAGGACTTTGACGGAGGAATCGATCGAACAGGCGGATGTCGTGCTTGCCGACCTCCCGTGCTCAGGTTTTGGCATTATGGGACGAAAGAATGACATTAAGTACCGGGCATCTTCCGAAAAGCTGGAATCATTAGTCGCCCTGCAAAGAGAGATCCTGCGCACGGTCAGCCGCTATGTAAGACCGGGCGGCACGCTGATGTTCAGCACGTGTACGATTCACAAGGCAGAAAACGAGGAGAACGTTTCCTGGGTAAAAGAGCAGCTGCCGTTTACGTCAGTTTCATTGGAAGACCGGCTTCCGAAAGGACTTGAGGTATCAACGGCTTCCGAAGGCTACGTACAGCTTTTGCCGGGTATTCATGATACGGATGGTTTTTTTATCGCAAAATTTCAAAAGGATCCACAAGTGGGACAATGATTATGGAAAAACAGGACATCAGGTCAATGAGTTATGAGGAGCTTGAGGCGGCACTTTCAGCACTTTCTGAAAAAAAGTTTCGCGCACGGCAGATTTATGAATGGCTGCACTTAAAACAGGCAGTTTGTTTTGAAGAAATGACAAATCTGTCAAAGGAACTTAAGCAGAAATGCTTGGAACAATTTGAGATTTATGAGGTGACGCCGGTTCAGGTACAGGAATCACAAATAGACGGAACTAAAAAGTATTTATTTCGCCTGTATGATCATAATATGATAGAAAGTGTATTGATGCGGTACAAACACGGTAATTCTGTTTGTATTTCGTCTCAGGCCGGCTGCCGGATGGGCTGTCGTTTTTGCGCATCGACGATTGACGGTCTTATGCGCAGCCTGACCCCTTCAGAAATGCTCGGCCAGATTTATGGGATCATGCGGGAGACAGGTGAGAAAATTTCCAATGTCGTCGTGATGGGTTCGGGAGAGCCGCTCGATAACTATGATAATTTCCTGAGATTTCTTCATCTGCTGACGGACGAAAAGGGACTTCATATCAGCCAGAGAAACATTACCGTATCTACCTGCGGACTTGTGCCTCAAATCAAGCGTCTTGCGCAGGAAAAACTGCAAATCACGCTTGCCATTTCTCTGCATGCCGCGACGGATGAAAAACGAAAAAGCCTGATGCCGATTGCGAACCGCTATTTGCTGAATGAGCTGCTGGAGGCGTGCCGGTATTACTTTACATGTACGGGGCGGCGGCTGACATTTGAATACAGTCTTGTGGGAGGCATCAACGATACGGATGCGGATGCGGCGGCTCTGACAAAGCTTGTGAGAGGGCTAAACTGCCACATCAATCTTATTCCGGTAAACCCGATCCGAGAACGCGACTACATACAGTCTGAAAAGGCCGTAATCAAGGCATTTAAAAATAAACTTGAAAAAAATCATATTAATGTTACTATTAGAAGAGAAATGGGTCGTGATATCGACGGTGCGTGCGGCCAATTACGCAGGAGATATATAACGGGAGAACCATCGGAAAGGAGAGAGGGGGTATGCTGAAAACATTTTCTAAAACAGACATCGGACAGAAAAGACGGCTGAATCAGGATTGCGTTTACACCTGTGAAGTTCCGCTTGGAAATCTCCCCAATCTTTTTATTGTTGCGGACGGCATGGGAGGCCATAATGCGGGCGATTATGCGTCTGCGTATACGGTAAAAGCGATTGAGCGCGAGGTCATGCTGTGCGAGGAGACTGAGCCTGTCAAAATTATTAAGAAGGCGATCGAATGCGCCAATGAAGAGATTTATAAAAAGGCGGAAGCCGAAGAGGATTTTAAGGGGATGGGCACGACGGTTGTCGTTGCGACAATTTTGGACGACATTTTGTACGTGGCCAACGTCGGGGACAGCCGGCTGTATTTGATTGATGAGGAAATCCAGCAGATCACGAAGGATCATTCGCTTGTAGAGGAAATGGTCAGGATCGGAGAAATTGACAGGGGTGCGGCACGCCTTCATCCGGACAAAAACATTATTACTCGGGCGATCGGTGCTTCAGAAACGATTGAGATTGATTTTTTTGAGGTGGATTTGAAACCCTATGATCTGATTTTGATGTGTTCGGACGGTTTGACTAATATGATAGAGGATGAGGATATTAGAATGGTAGCAAGGGCACAGCGGGATGTCGTACAGATTGTGGAGGAACTGATCAAGGTAGCAAATCACAATGGCGGCAAGGATAATATTGCGGTTATTATCATGGAACCATTTGCAGATGAGGTGAGTAGATGTTAAGACCAGGGACGATTCTCGGAGAACGTTATGAAATTGTAGAAAAAATCGGCGCCGGAGGGATGGCTGACGTCTATAAGGCGAAGTGTCACAAGTTGAACCGGTATGTTGCAATTAAGGTACTAAAGGCAGAGTACTCCTCTAACAAGAATTTTGTGTCAAAATTCCGTGTAGAAGCGCAGTCTGCGGCCGGATTGATGCATCCGAATATTGTCAACGTCTATGACGTGGGTGATGAGGATGGTATGTATTATTTTGTCATGGAGCTGGTAGAGGGTATTACATTAAAGAATTATATTGAAAAGAAAATCAGATTATCGGTCAAGGAAGCGATCAGCATCGCGATCCAGATATCGATGGGTATTGAAGCGGCACATAATAACGGGATTATCCACCGGGATATCAAGCCGCAGAATATTATTATTTCCAAGGAAGGAAAGGTAAAAGTCGCAGACTTTGGCATCGCGCGTGCGGCAACGAGCGATACGATTACGTCCCACGCGATGGGGTCGGTGCATTACACATCCCCGGAACAGGCGAGAGGCGGCTATTCTGATGCGAAAAGCGATATCTACTCGATCGGCATTACGTTGTTTGAAATGGTGACGGGGCGTGTTCCGTTTGACGGGGAGACGACTGTTGCGATCGCGATCAAGCACATTCAGGAGGAAATGCCTTCACCGCGTATGTTCGTGCCGGAAATACCGATCAGTGTAGAGCAGATTATTTTTAAATGCACACAGAAAAATGCGGATCGCCGTTATTTCAATATGAGCGAGCTGATTCAGGACTTAAAGCATTCACTGATCAGTCCGAATGAAAATTTTGTGACAATTTTTCCCGGAGCAAGCAGCGAAGGGACAAAAGCAATTACTGATATTGACCGCAGAGAAATCAGACAGCAGGTGACACCGCCTTATCAAGATCCGATTTATCAGGAGCCGATTTACGGCGGATATGCACCATATCAGGAGGAGGACGAAGAAGAAGAGGAGTATGCACCGCGCGCTCCCAGGAAGAGCCGGGATACGAAATATAAAAGGCAGGAAGGAGCCATGAAGAGCGCACAGAACAGCCCTTCGGGCAGCCGTTCCCGCCAGATCGACCCTGAAGAGGCATACAGACGCGACAATTATTATGAGGATGACGAGGATCTGGATGATGACGTGGATCCAAAGATGGAAAAGGTCATGACCGTTCTAATGGTTGTTGCTGCGATTATTATAGCGCTTGTCGCGGTATTTGTCGTAGGTAAGGTGCTTGGGTTGTTTGGAGTGACGCCTTCCGATGACGAACAGATTGAATCGGAATCCGGCATGGTGGCCGTGCCGAATGTCGTTGGACTTTCCGTCGAGGAAGCGTCTTCTGCTTTAAGCGAGGTGGGGCTCACGGCGAAGGCTACCTATCAGGAGTCACCCGACTATGAAAAGGATATTATCATTTCTCAAGATATTGAAGCGGAAACACAGGTAGAGTCCGGAACCGTATTAAATCTTGTAGTCAGCAGCGGCAAGGCGGAAGGCGTGGCCGTGCCGGATGTGGTCGGCAAGAGCGAGGCGGAGGCTAAGGTCGCCCTTGAAAACGAAGGCTTCACGATGTCAAAAGAATATAGTGAAAGTAACTCGGTGGAAAAGGGCAAGGTCATTTCCCAGAGTCCGCTCGGAGCGACAAATGCCGCAAAGGGCAGCAGCGTCAAGGTGGTTGTCAGCTCAGGAAAGACCTCGACGGAGGTGGAGGTGCCCGATCTTGTCGGCAAGGATGAGACGACGGCAAAATCTCTTTTGACGGCAGCCGGACTTTCATGGTCCACGATCAGCGAGGAAAACAATGATGCGGTGCTTGCGGGACTTGTTATTTCCCAGACGTATTCGGCGGGCATGATGGTAGAAGCGGGCACGAGCATAGACTTTACGGTCAGCCTTGGTTCGACCGGCTACAGTTGCAACTATAGCATCGGTGCGCCTTCGGATTATCTGGCGGGAACAGAGGCAATTATCGTGCTGTTAGACAGCGCGGGTAATGAGCTGCAGCGCTATTCTACGGCAAGCTTTCCGTATACGATGATTAAGACCGGTATCATTGGCAGCGAATCAGGTGTTGTAACGGTAACGTATCAGAAAACCGACGGGCAGTGGGAGACTACGCTTCCGGTCGCGGTCATATTTACGAAGGAATAACGGATGCGGGGCAGGATCATAAAAGGAATTGCGGGTTTTTATTATGTATATGTCGAACAGGCGGGACTTTTTGAATGCAAGGCAAAGGGAATTTTCAGAAAAGACCGGCAAAAGCCGCTGATTGGCGATTGGGTGGAAATCGAGGTGCTTAATGAACAGGAGCGCATCGGCAATGTAAGCAGGATTTATCCGCGAAGGAACGCGTTGATCCGCCCACAGGTGGCAAATATCGATCAGGCTTTGCTAGTGTTTGCGCTGACCAAGCCGATCCCTAATTTTTTGATGCTGGATAAGCTGCTGCTGCAATATAGGCAGCAAGGAATTCCGATTCTGTTGTGTTTTAATAAAGAAGATCTGGTTTCAGAGGCGGAGGTATCCTTTGCCTACGGCACTTATCAAAGCAGCGGTTGCACGGTGCTTGTGACGAGCGTGAAAAGCGGCGAGGGCATCGGAGAGCTGAAAAAACTGCTTGCCGGAAAGACGACAAGCGTGGCCGGACCGTCGGGAGTCGGTAAATCCTCTCTGATCAATTGTTTGCAGACGGAAGTGACGATGGAGACGGGCAGCATCAGTAAAAAGGCCGACAGGGGTAAGCACACGACGCGGCATTCAGAAATTATCAGGATTTTGGAGGACACTTATATCATGGATACACCCGGCTTCAGTTCGTTTGATGTGTTGGGGCTGGACTGTGAGGATATTGCGGACTATTATGAGGAATTTGCCGATTTTAGAACATGCCGGTTTCAGCCATGTTCTCATACGCATGAGCCGGGTTGCGGCGTGAAGGCGGCCGTAGAGGCGGGAAAAATTGATCGAGGCCGTTATGAAGGCTATGTACAGATTTATAAAGAACTGAAAGAACAGAGGAGATATTGATATGCTGTTATTATCACCCTCCATTCTGGCGGCGGATTTCGCCAGACTCGGAGAAAATATGAGGCAGGCCGATGAGGCCGGAACGGATTATTTCCATTTGGATGTCATGGATGGGATGTTTGTGCCGAACATTTCCTTCGGTATTCCTGTCGTGCAGTCGATCAGGCGTGTCACGGAAAGGACGTTGGATGTACATTTGATGATCGAGCAGCCGCAGCGTTATATTCAAAAATTCAAGGATGCCGGTGCGGATCTGATCACGGTGCATTATGAGGCGTGCGAGCCGCTTCATGAAACGCTTGCCGAAATTCACAGGCTTGGTATGAAAGCGGGCATATCCATCAAGCCGCATACGCCGGTTGAAGTGTTAAAGCCATTTCTTGAGGAAGCGGACATGTTTCTGCTCATGACGGTGGAGCCGGGCTTTGGCGGACAAGCCTACATGGATATGTGTACCGAGAAAATCAGGGAGCTTCGGCGGCTGCTTACTGAAAACAGGTTAGAACGGGATATTCAGGTGGACGGCGGCATTACAAAGGAAAATATCAAGGTCGTGCTTGATGCCGGTGCAAATGTAATCGTGATGGGATCTTCCGTTTTTCAGGGTGATATCGCTGAAAATATTAGATATTTCAAGGCATATTTTAAAAATTATGAGGAACAGAGGACTAAGGGATGAAAAAGTATATTAAAATAGCGAGGCCGGATCATTGGGTAAAAAACGCGTTTATTCTTCCGGGCGTCGTAATCGCGATCCTGCTTACCGATTCGCCGATTACCACAGCCACGGTGTTAAAGCTTATTTTAGGATTTTTTGCAACCTGTTTTATCGCGTCGGCCAATTATGTCATCAACGAATGGCTCGATGCGGAGTTTGACAAATATCATCCGACGAAGAAATACCGCCCGGTCGTATCAGAGAACATGAAGTTTTCCCTTGTGATGCTCGAATACGCGGTTTTCATAGTGCTTGGGGTGCTTTGCTCCCTTCCCGTAAACAGAGCCTTTCTGTATATGGAAATCTGGCTGCTCATCATGGGCGTGCTGTATAACGTCAAGCCTGTCCGCACGAAGGACATTCCTTATCTGGACGTACTTTCCGAATCGATCAACAATATGATTCGGCTTCTCCTCGGTTGGTTCATCATCACGAGTGAATACCAGCCGCCAAGCAGTATTCTGATTGGCTATTGGTTTGCGGGCGCTTTTTTGATGGCGACGAAACGCTTTGCTGAATACCGCATGATCGGAGATCCCACACAGGCGGGGCTTTACCGCAAATCCTTCAAGTATTATACGGAAAATTCTCTGCTCATATCCGCATTTTTTTACGCGATGTGCGCGACATTTTTTATCGGAATTTTCATGATCAAATATCGAATTGAATATCTTGTCGCAATGCCGTTTGTGTTCGGTCTGTTCTGCTTTTACCTGTGGATCAGTTTTAAACCGGATTCGGCTGTTCAAAAACCGGAAAAGCTCTATCGGGAGAAAAAACTTCTGATCTATATTGTGGCGCTAGTCGTTATTTTGCTGCTTTTGACCTTTGTGGATATTCCGTTATTGAACTACTGGGTGGATATCCGCCTGATCGGCGTATAGGAGTGTAAATGAAAGAACAGCATAAAAAAAGGGGTATCGCCGATTACCGTGCGGTCGTGTTCGACCTGGATGGGACGCTGTATTACCAGCGCAGACTGCGTATAACGATGGCGGTCAGACTACTTTGCTATTACGCAGGACATCCATGGAGGGTTAAGGAGCTTCTGATCGTAAAGGAATTCCGTTCTGTCAGAGAACGCTGGGACAGCATCGGAAGAATGGCGCCAGCGGTTTCAAAAGAAGCGCCGGCCGGTTCCCTTGATCAGGCGCAGTATGCTTATGTGGCGGCTAAAATGAAAACGACGGCGGCACATGTGGAGAGAGCGATCCAAACATGGATTTACGAAAATCCGCTGTCGGCTCTCAAAAAAAGTAAGGATGAAGAAATCGGACGATTGATGGAAGCGCTGCGCGCAAAAGGCATTTGGGTGTTGATTTTTTCGGATTATCCGGTCGAAGAAAAGCTGGCGGCGCTCGAACTTCAGGTGGACGGGATGTACAGCGCTTCCGATGAACGCTTGATGGAATTAAAGCCGTCCCCGAAGGGACTTTTGCTGATCATGCAGGATTATGGACTTAAGCCCGAGGAGCTGCTCATGATCGGAGACCGTTACAGCAGGGACGGCATGGCTGCCATTAATGCGGGCGTTGATTATTTGATTCTGGAAAAGCAGCCGCGAAAACGCCGGCAGGTTTATGAAAAATTATTCAAAGAAATCAGGATTCGAGAGGAAATAGAAGTATGAAACTTGGAATTGTCGGCTTGCCGAATGTAGGAAAGAGCACATTATTTAATTCGTTGACAAAGGCGGGCGCGGAATCGGCCAATTATCCGTTCTGCACGATTGACCCGAACGTCGGCGTCGTTGCGGTGCCGGATGAGAGGCTGAAGCTGCTTGGGGACTTATATACCTCAAAAAAGGTAACGCCGGCCGTCATCGAATTTGTTGATATTGCGGGACTTGTGAAAGGCGCTTCCAAGGGTGAGGGCCTTGGAAACCAGTTTTTGGCCAACATCAGGGAGGTGGATGCGATCGTTCATGTGGTCCGATGCTTTGAGGATACGAATGTCGTTCATGTGGACGGCAATGTCGATCCGCTTAGAGATATCGAGACGATCAATCTCGAACTAATTTTTTCTGATCTGGAAATATTGGAGAGAAGAGTGGCAAAAGCGGGACGTGCGGCCAACAATGATAAGAAGCTTGCAAAGGAGGTCGCGTGCATCAGGCGTTTGATGGCACATTTGGAGGAAGGAAAGCTTGCCAAAGGCTTTGCGCCGGAGGATGAGGACGAAGAGGAATGGGTCGCTTCCTATAATCTGCTGACGGCAAAGCCGGTTATTTTTGCCGCCAATGTTTCAGAAGCGGATCTGCCGGATGACGGCGCTTCCAACAGCTATGTGAAGCAGGTGTGGGAGTTGGCAACAAAAGAGGGCAGCGAGGTGTTTGTGATCTGTGCGCAGATCGAGCAGGAAATCGCGGAGCTTGACGAAGAAGAGAAGGCGATGTTTTTGGAGGATTTGGGACTGGCCGAGTCCGGCCTTGAAAAGCTGATCAAGGCGAGCTACCGTTTACTTGGGCTGGTCAGCTATCTGACGTCGGGCGAGGACGAGACGCGGGCATGGACGATCAAGGTAGGCACAAAAGCGCCCCAGGCGGCCGGCAAGATCCATACGGATTTTGAGAGGGGCTTTATCCGCGCGGAGGTCGTGAACTACCGGGACCTGCTGGAATGCGGCTCTCTTGCGGGCGCAAAGGAAAAGGGACTCGTAGGTCTGGAGGGCAAGGATTATGTCGTAAAGGACGGCGATGTCATGCTGTTCCGTTTTAATGTATAAATCTTAAAAAATTTTTAATATTTTTTATGAAAAATTCAATTTCTACATATGGTCTGAAAAACGTTGGAAAATAAAATGTAATACTAGATCTTGTGTACAATCAAAGAAAAATGATGGAAGACACCCGATTTTTGGGTGTTTTTTTGATGTATGTGCATAAAATAGGGGTTGCATTTTTGGCGTTTTGGGGTTAAAATTACCTCATAAGTGGTGAAAAGTGGTTTCAAGTGGTAGAAAGTGGTGAAGTCCAAAATGTTTATGGGGGAATACAACCATACAATTGACGCAAAAGGAAGATTGATTATTCCCTCAAAATTTCGCGAACAACTTGGGGATGAGTTCGTGATAACTAAGGGGCTGGACGGATGTCTGTTCATTTATGACAATAAGGAATGGGCGGCCTTTGAAGAGAACTTGAAATCACTGCCACCGAACAAAAATTCCAGACAGCTTGTCCGCTTCTTTGCTGCAGGTGCTGCGGCTGTAGAAGTGGACAAGCAAGGACGAATTCTAATTCCATCGAACTTGAGGGAGTTTGCGGAATTGGAAAAGGATGTTGTCCTAGCAGGAGTAGCCAGCAGAATTGAGGTTTGGAACAAGGAATGCTGGGAAGGGGAAACTGCTTATGATAATATGGATGACATCGCCGAACAAATGGCAGATTTGGGATTGAGCATCTAGGAGGGGAAAACCATGAGCTTTGTTCATAAATCTGTGTTGCTAGAGGAAACCGTGGGGAATCTGCATGTCAAGCCTGAAGGGACCTATGTCGATGGGACATTAGGAGGTGGAGGACATGCATACGAAATCCTTAAGCAGTTATCCGATCAGGGGAGATTTATCGGAATAGACCAAGATGATGCGGCGGTTTCTGCCGCCATGCATCATCTGAGAGAGTTTCAAAATGTAACTTACATCAGAAGCAATTATTGCAACATCAAGGATGAGCTCAGGGGAATCCACGTCGAAGGAGTGGATGGGATCATACTTGACCTGGGAGTGTCCTCGTATCAGCTGGACACACCCGAGAGGGGATTTTCCTATAAAGAAGATGCAGGACTTGATATGAGAATGGACAGGCGGAACAGCCGGACCGCGAAGGATATCGTGAATACCTATTCGCAGGCGGAACTGTTTCGGGTCATCCGTGATTATGGGGAAGACAAGTTCGCACAAAACATCGCGAAGCATATCGTGATGGCACGGGAACAGAAGGAAATCGAAACGACGGGTGAGCTGGTCTCAATCATCAGAGCGGCCATTCCAATGAAGGTGCAGAAGACGATGGGGCATCCGGCGAAGCAGACCTTTCAGGCAATTCGGATCGAACTGAATCAGGAGCTGGAGGTTTTAAGAAATACGCTGGATACGATGATTGATCTGTTAAAACCGGAGGGAAGGCTCTGTGTCATTACCTTTCATTCGTTAGAGGACAGAATCGTCAAGACGATCTTTCGGAGAAATGAAAACCCATGTACTTGTCCTCCGGATTTTCCGGTTTGTATATGCGGGAAAAAGCCAAAAGGAATCGTCGTTACCAAAAAGCCAATTTTACCTTCTAAAGAAGAAATGGAAAGAAATCCGAGGGCAAAAAGCGCAAAGCTGAGGGTATTTGAACGGATCTAATTCATCGGCAGATGCGCACAAGCACGCAGAGGCGTACTTGAAAATAGAAAGAGGAGAGCGACATGGCAGCCACGAGAAGTCAGGGAAGACGGAAAAGTGCATATGGCGGAAGCCGTAATGAATACGTTTACGGAAATACGGCACGCGCACTTCGCCCGATGGAAATCGAAGCGCCGGCTCCGAGAAAACTCAGCAACACCGCCAGAAAAAACAGGGACAAGGCGGCTCATATGAATCCGGCCTATGTCGTATTTCTTACACTTGCGATGCTTGTGACGGGTTATGTATGTCTTCGGTATCTGCAATTTCAGTCCGACATTACAAACAGCGTCAAGCAGATTTCCCGTTTGGAAGTCCAATTGAACAACCTGAAGGCGGAAAACGACGATACGGAAAGCCGCATTAAGGGAGCTGTAGATTTGGAAGAAATCAAGCGCAGAGCGATGGAAGAGCTCGGCATGCAGTATGCGAGGGAGGATCAGATCGTCACCTATGAGGGCGATGACACCGATTATGTGCGGCAGTATGCAGATATCGGAAATTGACCGGAAAAACGCTGCTTTGCTTGATTGGAATTGAAAAACTGAACAGGCAGGTGTACCGATTTGAAGAAACAAAAGCAACAGGAAGAAAATGCACAACGATTTTCTATAAAAATGCAAAAGAAGCTGGCAGTATTATTTTTTATCATACTGTTAGCTTTTATTTCTTTAAATGTCAGGCTTTATGCGATTAACAGGGATAGTGGAGAGCAATATAAAAAGCAGGTGCTTTCCCAGCAGGAATATGACAGCATTGTCCTGCCGGCAAAGCGTGGGGAAATTGTCGATGCCAACGGCACTAAAATTGCCGTAAGTCAAAAGGTTTATAATATTGTCATAGATTCCAAAACCTTGAATTCGGAGGATGGCATTTATTTAGAGCCGACGCTTGGTGCACTTTTGGGAACCGATATTGAATTTAGCTATACACAAAGCGAACTGCGCAATTTTATTCTGGAAAATCCAAGCTCCCAGTACCGGGTAGTGGCAAAGAAGCAGGAATATGATGTCGTAAGCCCACTTATGGAAATGCTGAATAACTCTTCGGAAAACCCGAATATAAAAGGCGTCTGGCTGGAGGACACTTATCAGCGAAAATATCCGTACAATTCTCTCGCCTGTGATGTCATCGGCTTTGTGCAGGGTGATAATGAGGGTGCTTACGGGCTTGAGGAATTTTATAGCAGTACGTTAAACGGTATCAATGGCAGGGAATACGGTTATCTCAATGACGATGAAAATCTGGAGCGGACGATCAAACCCGCACAGGATGGAAAAACATTGGTTACGAGCTTGGATGTCAATATTCAGAGCATTGTGGAGAAGCATATTCTTGCATTTAACGAAGAGCATAAGAACGAATACAAGGAAGGAAATGGAAGCAAAAATACAGGCGTTATTATTATGAATGTAAATACCGGAGAAATTCTTGCGATGGCCAGCTATCCGGTTTATGATTTAAATAATCCGCGAGATACGACAAATCTTCTGATTGAGCTTCCCGAGGAAGAAAGTGTATCGGAGGAAACTTCAGAAGAAGCTGACGGTGACATCGTATCGGAAAATAGCGTAGGCGATAATTCTGTGTCTGAGAAATCACAGGAGGACGCTTATGAAACAGCAAAATTGGAAGCACTAAACGCGCTTTGGAAAAATTATTGCATTAACAGCACATATGAGCCGGGCTCTACAATGAAGCCGTTTACTATGGCAGCCGGTCTGGAGGAAGGAATCTTAACAGGCAATGAATCGTATACGTGCAATGGTGTGTTGACCGTTGGAGATCATGAGATTCATTGCAACAACCGTTTTGGGCATGGAGATCTGACCTTTGCGGGTGCGCTGGAGCAGTCCTGCAACGTTGCATTTATGAAGATGGGCGCGACACTCGGCAGAAGCGTATTTATGAAATATAATAAGGTGTATAATTTCGGATTAAAAACGAATGTGGACCTGACGGGTGAGGCGTTGACCAATGCGCTCGTATTCAATGAGGACAAGATGACACCCACCGACCTCGCAGTTGGTTCGTTTGGGCAGGGTTTTAATACGACAATGATTCAGATGATCAGCGGCTTTTGCTCTCTGATCAACGGTGGCGACTACTATCAGCCTCATATTGTGACAAAAATATTAAATGCGGATGGAGCGACAGTGGAAACGATTGAGCCGCGTATTCTGAAGCAGACAATTTCCGCGGAAACATCAGAGGAAATCAGAGAGCTTTGCGTGAAAGTCATTACGGAAGGAACCGGCAAGACCGCAAGACCGGCCGGCTATATGATCGGCGGCAAAACAGGAACGGCGGAGAAGCTGCCGCGTAAGCAGGGTAATTATGTGGTGTCATTTATCGGATTTGCGCCTGCGGATAACCCACAGATTGCAATCTATACAGTGATTGATGAGCCTAATGTGGCGGAGCAGGCAACGGCGAGATATGCTACGCTGCTGACAAAGGACATCCTGACAGAGGCTCTGCGTTATTTAAATATTTTCCAGACGGAGGAGCTATCGGAGGAGGAAATTGCCGAGTTAAAAGAAAAGCAGCTTGATTTCGCAGTCAGCTCGACCGGCGAAAGCGTCAGCGAGAATGATTTGCCTGCGGAAACAGAAGAGGGTGCAAAAGATAATCCGGAAGACGGCGCCGAAGAAGAGGCGGAGGAAGTTAATCCGGTTCAGATCGACCCCGAAACCGGCTATGCCATCGATCCTTCCAGCGGGGTTCTGTTAGACCCTGAGACAGGAAGGCCGATCGATAATACGGTATCAGATTTAGAATAAAAGAATTATTCATAACCTTGCGGAAGCGATAATAAATTAGTATTAGATTACTATGTGCAAATGAAAACACATAGTCCGGCTTTCGCGAGGTGTTCTGCTGTTATGATCAGAAATAAGACTGCATACCGTAAGAAAATTTTTGTATTTATGACAATTAGTATGGCCGCCCTGCTGGCTTTGACCGGCAGGCTCTTTTACATCATGATCTTTCAGTCCGGCTATTATACGGAGCAGGCTGTTGAACTGCATGAGAGAGAGCGGGATATTAAGGCTGCCAGAGGCAAGATTGTTGACAGAAATGGAGAGGTTCTTGCTACAAACAGGACGGTCTGCACGGTTTCCGTCATTCACAACCAAATCAAGGAGCCGGAGCGAATTATTGAGGTTCTGTCCCGTGAATTAGGGATTTCCGAAGAAACGGTAAGAAAGCGAGTGGAAAAATACTCCTCGATTGAACGGGTCAGGACGAACGTCGATAAAGAATTGGGGGATCAAATACGCGCCTATGAACTCGAGGGCGTCAAGGTCGATGAGGATTACAAGCGTTATTATCCATATTCATCGTTAGCTTCCAAGGTGCTCGGCTTTACAGGCGGAGATAATCAAGGTATTATCGGACTTGAGGTTATTTATGAGGAATATTTAAAGGGAGTAAACGGGCAGATACTGACGCTGACGGATGCCCGCGGCGTGGAGCTTCCGGAGGCCGGCGAGCGGCGCACGGAGCCGGATGACGGCCTGACACTTCAAATCAGCATGGATAGAAATATTCAGGAATATGCCACGCAGCTTGCAATAAGAGCCTTGCAGGAAAAAAATGCGGATAGTGTGGAGTTGATCGTAATGAATCCTAAAAACGGAGAGATTTATGCGATGGTCAATGTTCCCGAATTTGATTTAAACGATCCCTATACACTGACAGACGATGTGTTTAAGCAATACTCCATTTCCTCCAATGCGTTATCCGAACAGGATCTTTTGAATAAAATGTGGAGAAACGGCTGCCTGAACGATACTTATGAACCCGGTTCCACCTTTAAGATTATTACAGCCGCCGCGGCCTTTGAAAAGGGAGTCGTTACAATTGATGATCATTTTAGCTGTCCGGGCTTTATCGTTGTTGAGGATCGGAGAATCAAATGTCATAAAGTAATCGGGCACGGTGCGGAAACATTTTTGGAAGGTGCAAAGAACTCCTGTAATCCCGTCTTTATTTCTGTTGGATTGCGTGTCGGTGCAGAAAGCTTTTATGAATATTTTGAACAGTTTGGTCTTTTGAAAAAAACTGGAATTGATCTGCCGGGTGAGGCGGGTACGATCATGCATAAAAAGGAAGATATTGGACTCGTGGAGCTGGCAACCATATCATTTGGTCAGTCGTTTCAGATTACGCCGATCCAGCTTGTAACGACAGTCAGTTCTCTTGTCAACGGCGGTACGCGCGTTACGCCGCATTTTGGCATGGCAGTCTATAATGAAGATGAGAAAAAGGTTAAGGAATTTACCTACGATACGACAGAACATATCATCTCAAAGGAGACGACGGATACGCTGCGTTATGTGCTGGAAAAGGTGGTATCGGAGGGAACGGGTAAAAATGCGGCGCTAGACGGCTACACAGTCGGGGGGAAAACCGCGACAAGCCAGACGCTGCCAAGAAGCAGCAATAAATATATTTCTTCATTCATCGGCTTTTCTCCGGCAGAGGATCCGCAGGTTATTGCGCTACTGGTTATTCACAATCCACAGGGCGTTTATTACGGGGGAACGATTGCTGCGCCGCGTGTAAAGGAGCTGTATGAGAATATTCTTCCTTATTTGGGAGTCCCTCGCACAAAACCGGAAAGCACAGAGGAATAAAACTTGATAAAATAGAAAAAAAGACTTATACTAAATTCTGTATAGTGTTTTTAAAAAAGAAGAATTTCCTACCAAATATTGACCAAAGAGAGGGAGAATAGAAATGGAAAAATCGGTTTTTGCGGCGGTCATTATTGCGTTTGCGATCAGTGTCATCTTAAGTCCGTTTTTGATACCGTACCTTCGAAAACTAAAAATTGGTCAGACCGTGCGCGATGACGGTCCGCAGAGCCATCTGAAAAAAAACGGGACACCGACGATGGGGGGCATCATCATCCTTTGCGGCATTGTTATTACTTCCCTATTGTATATAAAGGATTATCCAGGGGTTATACCGGTGCTGTTTATGACAGTCAGTTTTGGACTGATCGGGTTTATTGACGATTATATCAAGGTCGTGCTAAAGCGCTCAAAGGGCTTGAGCGCATGGCAGAAAATGCTGCTCCAATTTGTCGTGACATGTATTTTTGCTTATTATATGGTAAACATCGCGGGTGTCAGCCTGTCGATGCGCATTCCGTTTTCAAACGGCCTTTACTGGAATGCGGGATGGCTGTCCATTTTAATTTTATTTATCGCGGTTCTTGGTACGGTAAACGGCGCAAATTTTACGGATGGTTTGGATGGGCTTGCCTCCAGTGTAACCGTGCTGATCGCGACTTTTTTTTCCGTTCTGGCGCTCACGACACAGAGTGGGATTGAGCCGATTACGCTTGCGGTTGTCGGCGCTCTGCTGGGTTTTTTACTGTTCAACGTGCATCCGGCCAGCGTATTTATGGGAGATACCGGTTCGCTTGCGCTCGGCGGCTTTGTAGTGGCATGCGCGTATATGCTGCAAATGCCATTATATATTCTCATTGTTGCGTTTATCTATTTGGCGGAGGTGCTTTCTGTTATAATCCAGATAGGTTATTTCAGGCTTTCGGGCGGCAAACGTGTTTTTAAAATGGCGCCGATTCATCATCATTTTGAACTGTGCGGCTGGTCAGAGACGCGTGTTGTTGCAGTATTTGCGATCGTTACGGCAATTTTATGCCTGATCGGTTTTTTGGCTTATTAAAGGTAAAGAGGATAAGAACATGGGTAAGATACTTGTTATTGGAAGCGGACTCAGCGGCATCAGCGCAGCGGAGCTTTTGGTGCGTTCGGGCAAAGCGACGGTACTGTTTGACTCAAACGAAAAGTTGTTGGCAGAGGAGATTTGCAAAAAGTTTCCGGAGAATATGCCGGTGGAAATATACACGGGAATTCTTCCGTATGAGGTAACCGAGCAGATCGAAATGCTCGTATTAAGTCCGGGAGTTCCGATTGATTCCGCGCTTGTAACCGAATTCCGTAAACGTGGCATAAAAATATCAGGAGAGATTGAGCTGGCTTATACGTACGAAAAAGGACGGCTGCTGGCTGTGACGGGGACGAACGGCAAAACGACGACGACGGCTCTGCTGGGTGCGATCATGCAGGATTATTTTGATAAGGTATTCGTAGTCGGCAATATTGGAAATCCTTACACAGAGACGGTGCTTGATTCGACGAAGCAGTCGGTTACCGTTGCTGAGATTAGCAGTTTTCAACTTGAGACAATCGAGCGGTTTCATCCGCGGGTCAGCGCAATTCTAAATATTACGCCTGATCATTTAAACAGGCATCATACGATGGAACAGTATATTATCGAGAAGGAGAAGATTGCAAAGAACCAGACAAAAGAGGATACGATTATCTTAAACTACGAAGATCCCGTGACAAGGAAATTTGGTGCCGTAACGAGCGCAGTACCTGTTTATTTCAGTTCCAAAAGACGCCTTGAGGAGGGCATTTACCTTAGTGACGGCGTAATCTGCACGAGAGAGGCAAATGAGGAAACAGAGCTGCTTCCCGTATCGGAGCTTCAAATTATCGGAAGGCATAATGTTGAAAACGCGATGGCGGCGATCGGGATGGCATATGCATTCGGGATACCGCTTACAAGTATTGTGGCTTCAGTCAAAAGATTTCAGGCAGTGGCGCACAGAATTGAATTTGCAGCGGAGAAGGAAGGTGTTCTTTATTATAACGATTCTAAGGCCACGAATGTGGATGCCGCGATCAAAGGAATTCAGGCAATGTCTAGAAAAACGTATCTGATTGGCGGCGGATATGATAAGAATGCCAATTATGACGAATGGATAGAAGCGTTTGACGGCAAGGTAAAAAAACTTGTGCTGATTGGCGCGACGGCCGAAAAAATAGCGGCGTGCGCGGATAAGCATGGTTTTTCCGATTACGTGTTTGCGGGCAGCCTCGAGGAGGCGGTACATAGTTGTGCGAAAAATGCGGAGTCCGGCGAGGCGGTTTTATTGTCTCCGGCGTGCGCGAGCTGGGGCATGTTTGAAAATTATGAACAGCGCGGGGATTTGTTTAAGGAGCTTGTTGGAAAATTATGACATCTGAGCGAAATGGTAAAAAACGGAATCGATCACGCTTTTTCTTTGACTATACACTGCTGTTTATTGTCATTTTTTTATTATGCTTTGGACTTGTCATGCTTTACAGTGTTAGCTCTTATGAGGCTAATTTAAAGTTTGGGAAATCTACTTATTATTTGGAAAAACAGATGCAGGCAACGATCATAGGCATTGTTGTCATGTTTATTACGATGAT
Organism: uncultured Lachnospiraceae bacterium; assembly: GCA_964566545.1. Taxonomy (GTDB): domain Bacteria; phylum Bacillota; class Clostridia; order Lachnospirales; family Lachnospiraceae; genus JAEYFP01. The sequence goes on from CAZMIX010000012.1 coordinate 49,450, forward strand.
GATCGACTATCATATTTGGGAGCGGTTTGCAATGGCGGCCTATATCGTTTCGGCCATTTTGATTCTACTTGTTTTGACACCACTCGGCTACGAGGCAAACGGCGCCAGGAGATGGCTGGATCTCGGATTGTCATTGCAGCCTGCCGAGGTTGCCAAGGTCGGCATGATCATTTTCTTTGCGAGTATTGTGTGTAAGATGGGCAAGCGGATCCAGACTAAAAAGGGTTTTTCATTTACGGTTTTGTGGGCAATTCCAATTTCGGGAATGGTGCTTGTCATTACGGAAAACTTAAGCTCTGCGATCATCCTCTTTGGCATCGTATTTATGATGCTGTTTGTAGCGACGCCGAATTACAAGGAGTATATTTTGGCGGCAATCGGCGTTTTCCTGCTGGCATTTCTCATTGTTGCGGCAGTTGATAAGGGCATCATTCCGGAAGATATGTCCTACCGGTTTGCCCGCATAAAGGCATGGCTGAATCCGGAGGCCTATGCGAGCACGAAGGGCTTTCAGACGCTGCAGGCGCTGTATGCTATCGGCTCCGGCGATATATTTGGAAAAGGGCTTGGACAGAGTATGCAGAAGCTCGGATTCCTTCCCGAGGCGCAGAACGATATGGTATTTTCAATCATTTGTGAGGAGCTGGGGTTATTTGGCGCGGTAGCAATCATTATGCTGTTTCTTTTGCTGATTTGGCGCTTTATGGTTATTGCTAACAATGCGCAGGACTTGTTTGGCGCGCTGCTCGTTGTGGGTGTCATGGCTCATATTTCGATTCAGGTCATTTTAAATATTGCGGTTGTGACAAATTCAATCCCGAATACCGGTATCACGCTGCCGTTTATCAGCTACGGCGGCTCCTCAATCGTATTCCTGCTGATTGAAATCGGGCTTGTTTTAAGCGTTTCAAGAAGCATCAAGCTTGAAAAATAAGTGGCAAAATTGATTTTTCCAACATATACTGTTATGAGTGTTCAGCAGTTGGAGGAAATCAGTTGGAGTCATTTGAAATTACAGGCGGTATTCCGCTATATGGAGAGGTGCAAATACAAGGCTCCAAAAATGCCGCATTGCCGATCCTTGCGGCGTCAGTATTGATAGAAGGGACTACGGTGTTGTATAACTGTCCCCGCATTATTGATATCACATATATGATACAGATACTGGAATCTCTCGGCTGTGTCGTAAGCTGGGAGGATACGCACGTCCTCCGCATTGATGCTTCCGACATCACGGGCAGCGTTATTCCGAAAAGCTATGCCAATAAAATGCGATCCTCCATCACCCTGCTCGGCTCGCTGCTTAGCAGGAAAAAGAGCGCTGAAATGCCGTATCCGGGAGGATGCGTCATAGGCGAGCGTCCAATCGGGATGCATCTGCATGCACTTACGCAGATGGGTGTTTCCATAGAGACGGAGGAAAGCCGTCTTTACGCATCGGTGGACAGATTGACCGGCGCTGAGGTGCAATTTCAAAAAAACAGCGTGGGTGCGACGGAAAATGCGTTGCTCGCGGCTGTGCTTGCCGAAGGAACGACCTGTATTACAGGGGCGGCTAAAGAACCGGAAATCACCGAACTTTGTCTGTTTCTGAAAAACGCGGGAGCGGATATTTCAGGCATAGGTACGGATAAACTTATTATTAACGGCGTAAACAGCCTGAAGGAAACCGTTTATCAAATTGCCCCTGACAGGATTGTTGCCGGTACTTATCTGTTTGCGGTGGCAGCGACAAAAGGAATGGCGGTGTTAAGGGAATCTCCGGTCAGACAGCTTGCCGGCGTGCTTTCTGTCGCAAAAGAAATGGGAATCAGCGTGAAAGAGGAGTCGGATTCGCTTTTTATTGATTCAAGGAATGGAATTCGTGCGCTTCCTTATATAGAAACAAAGGAATATCCGGGATTTCCGACTGATTTGCAGTCTGTTTTGTTGTCCGCACTTTCTCTGGCTGAAGGGAAAAGCGTTGTAAGAGAAACGATTTTTGATGCCAGATTCCGCACGGCAGAAGAACTGCAGCATATGGGTGCGGATATTCGAATTGATGATACGGAAAAAACGGCATTTTTAACCGGTGTGCCGAAGCTTCTTGGCAAGGATGTATATGCGAAGGAGTTGCGGGGCGGAGCGGCTCTGGCGGTTGCCGGACTGGCGGCGGAAGGTGTGACGACGGTTCATAACCCGTATTACATCCGGCGCGGTTACGAAAATATTGAGAGAGACTTAAGAAGTCTCGGAGGAAATATAAGGGGATAACGTATGGCTTCTAAATACAGCAGTCAGCCTAAGTCTAAAATACTGAAGGTATTCATCATCTTTATAATGCTGTTTGTGCTTGTCTGCACAAGTATTTTGATTGTGAAATATAAGTTTACGATTACGTCCGTGACCGTAGTCGGAAATGAGCATTACACGGATAAGGAAATTACGGATTTTATCATGTCCGGCAGATATGGGCATAATTCGATTTATTTATATTTAAAATACCGTAACAAAAGCGTGGATTCCATTCCGTTTATCGAGCAGATGGATGTGGAGCTTTTGTCCCCGCAGGCGGTAAAAATACAAGTCTATGAGAAAGCTGTCGCGGGTTATGTGGAATATCTGGGACACTATCTTTATTTTGATAAGGACGGCATCGTCGTGGAAAGCTCCACGAAGCAGATGGAGGGCATTCCATTTGTGACAGGATTGAAGTTTGACTATGTCATGCTTCATGAAAAGCTGCCGATTGAGGATGACACAGTTTTTAAATTAATTTTGAATATTACACAGCTGCTTACGAAGTACGAAATATCTACTGACCGGATTTATTTTGATGCGGATCAGAAGATTACACTGTACTTCGGAAAAGTGAGAGTTTATTTAGGGACAAGCGATTATATAGACGAGAAAATCAACCGGCTTCGCTTTTTAGTTCCCAAGCTGGATGGTTCCGCAGGCGTGATGCGCATGGAAAATTATACGGGAGAAGGGGGGAAATTTACGTTTGAAATAGACTAAAATGGTGGATTTTCATTAAAAATTCAAAAAAATCAATAGAAAAGCTTAAAATTATAAGGAAAAATTGTAAACAATTCAAAAAAGTGTTGATAAATTCAAAAAAAAATTATATGATAAAGTATATGAGTTTGGAGATGTACTTTGAAGGAGGAGTAAACCTTGCTGGAAATTAAGAATAATGATGTCGATGCAGCA